>CAZUCT010000025.1:24826-33844 GCA_964619285.1 uncultured bacterium
AAGCATTCGGACATCTAAATTAACGATTATTATCCACAGTTATCGCCCGAATGCTATTGCCCCTACAGGTTGGTTTGGGGTTGGTTTTACGAACTACTTACCGGCACCCACTGGCATACCTAAAATATCCTCAATCTTCGGCATCTCTTCCAGGGGAATCACCCGACCTTCATCCTCAAAATTAGGAATCTGGTCGAAATTCAAATACCGATATAAATCTGCAGCAAACGGATCCAGCTTCTTCGTCACAATCTCCAGATACTCCTCAACAGTGGGAATGCGACCCAACAACGCGCAAACCGCCGCCAACTCCGCCGAACCCAGATACACTCGCGCACCTTTGCCCATGCGGTTGTTGAAATTACGAGTCGAAGTCGAGAACACAGTCACCCCATCTTCCACTCGCGCTTGGTTCCCCATACATAAGGAACATCCCGGCATCTCCGTCCGCGCCCCGGCAGCAGCAAATACACCATATATTCCCTCGTCGCGCAACTGCTGTTCGTCCATCCGCGTTGGCGGACAAATCCACAAGCGCACTTTCACCGGTCCCGCGCCTTCCAACACTTTCGCCGCCGCGCGATAATGTCCGATATTCGTCATGCAAGAACCAATAAACACTTCGTGGATAGTGTCTCCCGTGCATTCCGACATTAACTTCACGTTATCCGGGTCGTTGGGTGCCGCCACTATCGGTTCCTTAATCTCGTTTAAGTTAACTTCGATGACTTCGGCATATTCCGCATCCGCGTCCGCCGCCATCAAAGTTGGATTTGCCAACCATTCCTCCATCTTGGCAACCCGACGCATAATCGTCCGGGCATCCTGATAGCCCCGCGCTACCAGGTTCCGCAACAAAGCAACGTTCGATCGCAAATACTCCGCCACCGTCTCCGTTCCCAACTTAATCGTGGAACCCGCGCAAGAACGTTCCGCCGTAGCATCGGTCAATTCAAAAGCTTGCTCTACCTTCAAATCTGGCAAACCTTCCATTTCCATAATGCGACCGGAGAAAACATTCTGCTTATTCTCCGTCGCCACCGTCACCAAACCTTGCTGCATCGCTACATAAGGAATGGCGTTAACGATATCCCGCAGAGTTACCCCCGGTTGGAGTTCCCCCTTAAACCGGACTAACACCGACTCGGGCAGATCCAAAGGCATCAAACCCAGGGCTGCAGCAAAGGCAACCAAACCCGAGCCCGCCGGGAAAGAAATCCCCAAGGGGAAACGAGTGTGAGAGTCGCCGCCAGTTCCCACCGTGTCCGGCAACAGCATCCGGTTTAACCAGGAGTGGATAATGCCATCTCCAGGACGCAAGGCGACGCCGCCGCGAGAGGCGAAAAAGTCGGGCAGTTGTTTGTGGGTGTTGATATCGACCGGTTTCGGGTAGGCCGCCGTGTGGCAGAAACTCTGCATCACTAAATCGGCGCTGAAACCCAGACAGGCCAGTTCTTTCATTTCGTCCCGAGTCATCGGTCCGGTGGTATCTTGGGAACCGACGGTGGTCATTAGGGGCTCGCAGGAAGTACCGGGGCGAATGCCGGCAACGCCGCAAGCTTGACCCACCATTTTTTGGGCGAGGGTAAAGCCTTTGCCCGTGTCTGTCGGTATCTGGGGGCGGACGAAAACGTTGCTGGGTTCTAATCCCAGGGCCTCGCGAGTTTTATCCGTGAGGCTGCGTCCTATTAATAAAGGAATGCGCCCGCCGGCCCGTACTTCGTCGAAGATGGTCTCGGGTTTGAGGGTAAAAGTCGAGATGACTTCGCCGGCTTCGTTGGTAATTTGACCTTTATAGGGGTGGATGGTAACGATCGCCCCGGTTTCCATTTTGCTGACGTCGCACTCAATGGGGAGGGCGCCCGAGTCTTCAGCGGTGTTGAAGAAGATGGGGGCAATTTTACCGCCAAGAACGTAGCCGCCCGATCGCTTGTTAGGAATATAGGGAATATCTTCCCCGATGTGCCACAACATGGAGTTACAGGCAGATTTCCGGGAAGAACCCGTCCCCACCACGTCGCCGACGTAGGCTACGGGATGTCCTTTTTCTTTTAATTTGGCGATCGTTTCGAGCCCTTCCGGCATCCGCGACTCTAGCATGGCGAGGGCGTGGAGGGGGATGTCGGGGCGGGTGGTGGCGTGGGGGGCGGGGGAGAGGTCGTCCGTGTTGGTTTCCCCTGGGACTTTGAATGCGGTGACTGTTATTGCTTCCGGCAGTTTAGGGCGAGAGGTAAACCAGTCGGCTGCGGCCCAGGAGTTTACGACTTCTTTGGCGTATTTGTTGGTTTTTGAGAGTTCGATGATGTCGTGGAAGGCGTCGTAAACTAGGAGGATTTTGCTGAGGGCGCAGGCGGCGACGCTGGCTATTTCCGAACTTTCGGATTTGAGTAGGTCTATCAGGGATTGGACGTTGTAGCCGCCGACCATTGTCCCCAGCAGTTCTGCCGCGTAGGTGCGGGGGATTAGACGGCTGGTTATTTCTCCTTTGGCGATGGCCGTGAGAAAACCGGCTTTGACGTAGGCTGCTCCATCCACTCCGGGGGGAACGCGATCGCGCAGTAGTTCGAGCAGTTTTTCTTCTTGTCCCGCCGGCGGATTTTTGAGCATTTCGCATAGCTCCGATGTCTGTTCTGCATCTAGAGGCAGGGGCGGAATTCCCAAGGCAGCCCGTTCGGCAGCGTTTTTATCATATTTTTCTAGCATTGTCAAGGTCTCCTTCAAAGATTTTTCGGCTTTTTAGATTTTAGATGTGGGAAGCAGCAAGATTGCCATAACAACCCACCCATATAAAAACTTAACGCAACTTCAAAAATAGTGGCTTTAAATACCAAGACACTGCCCCACTAGGCTGTATGTCAGGGAGCATCCCATATTTGTAAAAATATCGAATATTCGGTTTTTTATCTACTTTTCCCTTTTCCCTTCTTGCCTTTTCCCCAACTCTTGCCTCTTGCCTCTTGCCTCTTGCCTAAAAGCGTTTAATTTTTGGGTTTTGACTTGCATTGAGATGCACCCGTATGTCAAGTACGATCGCCCGGCAATTCATACTTTTATTCATACTAAGAAAATGTCATCCAAGGCCAGGAGAAGGACAGCCAGGGAATCGAGTTAAAACTTTAGATTTTTTTAAACTTTCGTTAAAAAAAAATTATTTTGACCAAAAAAAGAAGTAAGATAGTAAATAGGGATCGAGGTATTTATCCTCAAAATAGCCAAAAACAGACAGGGGTGCTAGCTGCATTTTGGCTTTTATAATAGGAGGTTGAAAGTCGAATTATGACAAGCAAACAAATAAACTTATTTAATCAAAAATACCAAATAGCTATTCCAGGAACGATTGGGGGTAAGCGGGCAAAGCCGATTATGAATGAAAAAGAGAAAGCGCTAAGGGCGATCGCTGAGGGAATGCCAGTGGCAACAGCAATAGCGAATCCAGCCAACGGGATAACATTATATGGGAACGAACTATTTAGGCAAACCTTTGGACTGACAAAGGAAAGTTCTACGGGTCGTTCGCAGTCTGAGTTATATTACAATCCGACAGATTATCAAAAATTAATAGAAGAATGGCATGGAGAAGGTTCCGTTGAGGGCAGAGAGGTTCAACTTTGGAAGGCAGATGGAAATCAATTTTGGGCTACCGTATCTATGAAGTCTGCGAAATTTTACGGAGAGCAAGTAATAATTTCGAGCTTTACAGACATTACCCAAAGTAAATTAACAGCCGATGCTTACCACCGACAAGTCTTGACTTTTGAAAATCTTTACGACGGTGTGGTGATTACCGATATGCAAAATCGGATTTTGGACTGGAACCCGGCTGCAGAAAGAATTTTTGGCTACGCTAAAGACGAAGTTATGGGAGAAAGTCCGGAGATTTTACACCCTAAGTCGGACGCGGGGAGTCTGAGGCTGCAGATTATGGAAGGTATCAAAAGTAAAGGCCGTTGGGTGGGGGAAATAAATTTCATCCGCAAAGACTGCAGGGAAGGAACCTGCGAAACGACGGTGGTGCCGATGCTGGATCGGAGGGGAGACATGGTGGCTGCTATCGCAGTGAACCGGGATATCAGCGAACAAAAGCGATCGCAAGCTGCAGAAAAGCAATTGCTGGAATCTATACACTCGCGCGCTCGCCAGCAGGAGGTGGTAGCTTATTTGGGGCAAGAAGCATTAGTCGGCGAGGAGCTCTCTGGGTTGATGGGCAAGGCAGCGAAGTTGGTGGCTTCAACCCTAAAAGTCCCCTATTGCAAGCTCTTAGAGCTATTGCCAGGGGGTCATGCTTTTTTGGTGCGTTCGGGAATAGGCTGGGAGAAAGGAATCGTAGGTCATGCCACGGTTAGCGCTCATAATTCCCAGGCAGGTTATACTCTGCGGGTAAATCAGCCGGTGTTCGTTAAGGACTTGCGGGTGGAAACTCGCTTTTCGGGAACTCCGATGCTACACAACCATCGGGTGGTTAGCGGGGCGAGCGTTATTATTCCTAACATCGGTCGCAGGAAGCAAAAACAAGCAGAGGGGGAGGAGTCTAAGAAAGAAGCCTGGGGGGTTTTGAGCGTTCATACGACGGATTATAGGAAGTTTAGTCAAGATGACGTTTATTTTTTAGAGGCGATCGCCAACGTGTTAGCTAACGCGATCGCCAGGTATAAATCGGACGAACGCCTCCAACTGATGGAGCGCGCGATTGACAGCAGCAGCAACGGCATTGTCATTACGGATGCAGGAGCTCCGGACAATTCGATTATTTATGTTAACCCGAGTTTCGAGCGGATAACGGGATATACGGCCGAGGAGGTTATGGGCAAAAATTGTCGCTTTTTGCAGAACGGCGATGGCAACCAACCTGCATTAAATAAGTTGCGACAAGCTATTTTGCACGGTCAAGAATGTCAGGTGGTCTTGCGTAACTATCGTAAAGATGGTACTCAATTTTGGAACGAACTCTCAATTTCGCCGGTTTACAACAGCCAGCGACATCTTACCCATTTCGTGGGCATTCAAAACGATATTAGCGATCGCAAAGGTTACGAAGAAGAGTTATTTTTCAAATCCCAAGCTTTAGCTAATTTTAGTTCCGATCTAAAACAACTCCACCGCCTAGCTACTTACAACCACCAAAGCTTAGAAGAACTCTTGAGCGATTATCTCCAAGTGGGTCGAGAAATATTCGGTCTGTCCGCAGGAATAGTAAGTAAAATAGAAGGGGAGTCCTATCAAATTCAAACCGTTCTCTCGGAACTGGATTTATTAGGCAGGCAAAGAAATTGGCAGTTAAAAGAAACTTATTGTCTGGAAGTTATAGAAGATAAGAGAACTATTGCTTATGGGAAGGTAAATAGTAAAAATAAAATCACAAAACGTCGATTTTTCAAAGAATTAAAGCTGAATTGTTATATAGGTACTCCTATTTTTGTGAATAAGAAAATTTACGGAACCTTAAGCTTTGCGTCGGAGGAAGTAAGAGAGACAAACTTTGAGTCTCACGACAAAGAAATCGTAGAGTTGATGGCTCAAAGTATCGGCAGATTTATCGCCGCCCATGAAACAGAAACGGAACGTCAACAAGCAGAAAAAGCTCTCAGGGAAAGCGAAGAGCGCTACCGCCGTTTGGTAGAAATGTCGCCAGAAGCGATCGCCCTCTACTGCGAAGAAAAATTTGTCTATACTAACGCAGCCGGCGCGAAACTTTTGGGGGCAAAACACCCCCTAGAGCTAATCGGCAAGTCGATTTGGGATTTCGCTCACCCCGACTATATAGAAGTAGTAAAGCAAAGAGTGGGACAGGTGGAAAGACAGCAACAGCAATCTCCGCTGTTAGAACAAAAGTTGATTCGTCTCGACGGAGAAATAAGGGATGTGGAAATAGCGGGGATACCTTCGAGCTATCGAGGAAAAGTGGCAACCCAGATAGTTATGAGGGACATAACCGATCGCAAGCGAGACCAAGAACAGTTACTCTACGATGCCTTTCACGATACCCTCACTGGCTTGCCCAACCGCTCTTTGTTCTTCGATCGCCTGGGGCAAGCATTGTTGCGATCGCGCCAACACCCAAATTATCAGTTTGCGGTTTTATTCCTGGATTTGGATCGCTTTAAAGCAGTCAACGACAGTCTCGGACACACGTCAGGAGACAAATTGTTAATCGAAATCTCTCGCAGGCTCAACAAGTGCTTGCGCTCTTCCGACACGGTGGCCCGGCTCGGAGGGGACGAATTTACCATCCTGGTAGAATATCCCCCAGACATAGACTACGCCGCTAGGGTAGCTGAGAAAATACAAAAACAACTGGTGGAGCCTTTCGATCTCGACGGACACCAAGTATTCACTACGGCTAGCATCGGCATCGTTCACAGTCGGGGCTATTTTCCCGATACATCTAACCAGAGCTCGGGCTGTCCCGTATATGGCAGTCCGGAAGATTTGCTCAGGGATGCTGACATTGCCATGTATCGCGCTAAGGCTCTCGGCAAGGCAAGGCACGAAGTGTTCGACTTAACCATGCACGAACGAACTCTATCTCTGTGGCAGTTGGAAACGGAGCTGCGACAGGCGATCGAGCCGATTAAAAACGACGACAACAGCACCGATTGTCAATTTGTCCTCAATTATCAGCCCATCGTCTCTCTGTCTGGGGGCAAAATTACTGGTTTTGAGGCCCTGGTGCGCTGGCAGCATCCTCAAAAAGGTATTGTCTCTCCAGGTGAGTTTATCCCCCTGGCAGAGGAAACGGGGTTAATCCTTCCTTTGGGCACATGGGTGCTGCGGCAAGCTTGTCGCCAGTTAACTGTTTGGCAAGAACAATTAAGGAATAAGTCCCGACATCTCAACGACGCTGTAGGTTCTAAACTATTAGCCCCACTCAGCATGAGCGTTAATCTCTCGGGCAAGCAGTTTTCCCAACCGAATTTAATTGAGGAAATAGATTTAATTTTGCGGGAAACGGGTTGCGATCCTAGCAGTTTGAAACTGGAAATTACTGAAAGCATGATTATGGAAAATGTTTCTTTGGCAACTAAGATGTTGGGGGAGCTAAAGGCTCGCAATATTAAGTTGTCTATCGACGATTTCGGTACTGGTTATTCGTCGTTGAGTTACCTCCACCGCTTCCCTCTGGATACGTTGAAAATCGATCGCTCTTTTGTCAGTCGCTTAACGGGGGAATGCGACGACGACGAGGCTCCTTGCCAACCTTTACAAATCGTGCGGGCGATCGTCGCCCTCGCCCACAATCTCGGTTTGGAGGTCATCGCGGAAGGTATAGAAACTGAGAATCAGCTTCGACAACTTAGGGAACTCCAATGCGAAAAGGGGCAGGGATATTTCTTCTCTAAACCGGTCGGTAGCGAGAAGGCAACGGAATTACTCCTGAATTTTCATTGAATTTTGAAATAGACTTGACGCGGGGAGGCAATTCACATTTCATACTCATGACGAGTACTCATACTCATACTCAAAAACATCTTTTTTTCTTTGAGTTAAGAGTATGTTGACTGAGAAATCAAAAAACGCATTTTCTGCCCGTGCCGAGTATAGACTCCCAGAAACCCGGTTTTTTTGAAAAACCGGGTTTCTTAGAGCTCGGCCCAGAAACCCGGTTTTTTTGAAAAACCGGGTTTCTTAATTGGTTAATTTCAAAGATGCAATATTTCGACATTGCCCCATTTGTCTCTTAAATATTCTGCCACTAGACGGCGGTGACAATTTTCTGGCGTTGGTTCGCTACATAAGAGGCATCCACCGTCGAAAGTTTCTGGGGAGAATTTGGTTTCGATTTGGCGATCGCCTATTAATTCCACAAACTGTTTTTCGTAAACTTCCCAATCTCCCCCATTCTTTTTATACTCCTCCAAAATCTCTTTAGTGGGGGCTAAATCTAATATCCTAAGGTAGTCAATTTTGCCAATTGCTCCGAGAAAATATTCTAAATCTCTCCCTTTGGCAAAGCCCGCCAATTGAGAACTATTATTCAATCTGGCATCGATAACTTTTTTCACTCCCGCATCTTTTAAAGTTTCAAAAAACTTTTGAGCGGTTTTTTTAGTAAAGCCGATGGTAAATAATTTAATTGTTTCTGTCATCTTACTTTTTTGATAGTCTGTCAGTTTTGTCAAAAGTATAAAATTTTATTCCCAACCGCTTATTGCTTTACCACTAACAATTAGCAATTAGCAATTAGCAATTAGCAAAAATCGTTCGATTCACAGGTTCGCTTCAGAATTGACCTGCACCCTACTTTTTCTCCTTTTTAACGTAAGCTATTTCTCTGCCTTGTCGTCGATATGCTTCTTCCAAGTCGATTTCCTCTGGAGGTTCTGGCGGTGCTTCAAATAAACTTAATTGAACGGCGTTTGTCTGTTTTTTGGATTTATTGTATTTAGCTAATAACCTTTCTTCTAATTGCTGGTGGGCTTCTAAATTGCCGTCGCCGAGAATATGATTTATCTGCAAATTCAACCGGCGCAATTTCTCGCAAACTAAAATAGTTCTATGGCAAGTCATGGGGTCTTTTTCGGCGCATAAAAGAGTTATTTTTTCCGTTTGAGAACCTTCGATTAAGCGCTTGATACCTTCGGAAAAAAGGGGGGTGGCGGCGATTCTTTCGTAGAGAGCTTTACCGCTTAAATCGTAACAGCCAGAATCTTCCGGCCTCGCCCCTAATTCTCGTCCCAGAAACAGATATTTAATGCCGAATTTGGAAAGTTCTGCATCTAATTCTGTTTTATTGAAGTGGGGCAAGTAGCGACTGAAAGGGCGCGATCGCACGTCGGCTACTGCGGTTATTTCGTGTTTTTTTAACAAGGAAATAAAGTGTTCGATGCTATGATTTGAATGACCGATGGTGAAGATTTTCATTACCTAAAAATGTTGTTATTTTTTTCAGTCCGTAGGGTGCGCAATGCGCACCTTACAAAATTGATATTACTGCTGGATGAATTAACTCTTCTGGTACGCGATTCTTTTTTCAGTCCGTAGGGTGCGCAATGCGCACCTTACAAAATTGATATTACTGCT
>CAZUCT010000025.1:33944-40130 GCA_964619285.1 uncultured bacterium
GGATGAATTAACTCTTCTGGTACGCGATTCCGTTCGATATAATCGTTGATTTCTTGTTGGTTATCTTGATAAAAACTCAGGGCATCAAATACCTGAGCTAAAGTCAAATGGGGCAGGTGTGTTGGTATTTCTTCCGGTTGAATGCCCAACCGCCACGATTCGACAATAGCACGAACCGACGTGCGGGTACCGCTAATAATCGGTTCTCCCTGCAAAATATCTGGATTTCTGGTAACATAACGCGAGGTAGTCGTAAAGGTCATAGTTTTCTATATTTTTGTTAATTGTTAATTGCTCTCAACCGTCCGTAGGTGCGCATTGCGCACCTTACAAAATTGCGCTTCTCATGACGAGTGACGAGTACTCGTGACTCACACTCAAAAAAAAATACTTTTGGGACTATGAGTATGAGTATGAAACCCGTTACAAATTAACTCGCAGGAGGAGTTACTTTATTAGTCAAACGTCGAACGATTAATTGAATCGCAAGAGCCATTAAACCAATAGCAACTATGGCACACATACAGGTAGCTAAAGCAGCTATCGCCACTACTAAACTGCGGACCAAAGAAGAAATATTGACTACAAAAGGATTATCGGAAACAATCGGTTTGTTAGCAAAAGTTTCGGCAATAGAATGCATTAAAGAATACATCGCCACGGCCAAACCGGAGGCGATCGCCGAACTTGCCAAACATTGAAAAACTCCTACTTGTTTGGGAAGATTTTTTTCGTTGGTTTTAGGATTTGTTTCAGTCATAATTAGGTAATGGGTAATGGGTAATAGGTAATGGGTAATAGGTAATAGGTAATGGGTAATGGGTAATTTATTCAAACCTCTTGCCTGCTTATGCTAAAGTAATGCCGGTGGGGTTGAATTTGGCAATCCAGAACTCTAGGTTAGGGTCGGCCATTTTGGCGCTGACTGTAGAACGTATCTCCTCCGCTTGTTCCCAAGATTCTGTGAGAGCGAAAACCGTGGGACCGGAACCGGACATCATGGCACCGAGAACGTTTTCGGCGGCGAAGGTTTCCCGCAATTTTTGGACTTGGGGATATTCGGGCAAGACTACTTTTTCTAGGTCGTTGTGTAACAAGTGCCCGATTTTCGCTCTGTCTCTATGGGCGATCGCGCTAACTATAGGACCGGAATGAACTCGCTGGCGGCGATTTTCTAAATTGTCTGGGTCGATAACGTAGGTATCGCCGAACTTTTGGCGGTAAGTTTTATAAGCCCATGCCGTAGATACGGATAAATTGCGGTATTTTGCCAAAATTACATATATATCCTCCAAGTCTTGCAAGGGGGATAATTTCTCGCCGCGACCTGTTGCCAGGGAAGTGCCGCCGGCGATGCAGAAGGGAACGTCGGAACCTAACTGGGCTCCTAGTTCTTGCAATTCCGATTGCGTGAGTCCGAGCTGCCACAACATATCGAGTCCCACCAATACCGCCGCCGCGTTGCTGGAACCTCCCGCCAAACCTGCGGCGACGGGGATCCGTTTGTGGATGGTAATTTCGACTCCGCCGTATCTGGCGAAGACGTCGGGGAATTGCTTGCTTAATAACGCTGCCGCCCGGTAGGCCAGGTTGCCGTTGTCTGCGGGGACTTCTGGATGGTCGCTGCGAACGACGATGGTTTCGATGCCGATGGCCTTGATGTCTATTTTATCGGCTAGGTCGATGCTTTGCAAAACCATTGCCAGTTCGTGAAAGCCATCGGGGCGATCGCCGATGATTTCTAAATACAAGTTGATTTTTGCCGGGGCAATTAATGAATATTGGCGCATTTTAGGAGTTGGGGAATGGGGAATGGGGAATTATGGACCCGTAGAACGCGGCTATTGCCTGTTACCTGGGTATTTTTTCTTCACACTCGTACCCAGAGAAAAATGCTTTTTATGAGTATGAGTACTCGTTATGAGTCTGAGTCTGAGTCTGAGTCTGAGTCTGAGTATAAGTATGAGTATGAAAAAGATCAAACTGTGTCTCATTCTTATGAAAATTACAACAAAGCGTTGCTTAGGGCTACCCATTGGGCGACGCTTAGATCTTCGGCGCGACATTGTGGGTTAATCTCGAACCGTTCTAATAATTCTCTCAGGTCATCCCTCTCTAGGATTCCTTTTAAATTATTTTTTAACATTTTCCTTTTCTTGGCAAATCCTAATTTTACCAGCTTTTCTAAATTTCGGGCATCTTTGGCAGGAGTTTCTGTTAATTGAGGTTTTAATCTTACTACCACTGAATCTACTTTGGGGCGGGGATGAAAGGCCGAGGCCGGTACGTCGCAAATAAACTCGCATTTTGCTAAATATTGGATTTTTACCGAAAGAGCCCCATAAGCTTTTGAACCCGGTTTTGCGTACAATCTTTGGGCTACTTCTTTTTGCACTAATAAGACGATTAAATCGTAGTTTTCTGGGGTCGGTTCGGCTATGGTTCCTAAGAGTTTTTGTAGAATCATTCCCGTAATATTATAAGGAATGTTGGCTACAACTTTTTTGGGGTTTTGGAATGCTGGAAAGTCGGTTAATAATTCATCTAAATTGAGGGTAAGAATGTCTCCTTGTAATAATAAAAAATTTTCGGTGGCGCCGAATTTTTTTGCCAGTTTTTGAGATAAATCTCGATCTATTTCTACGGCTACGACGGATTGGGCCAGGGGCAAGAGGCGATGGGTCAGATTGCCGGTGCCCGGGCCAATTTCTAGGAGGCGATCGCTCTTGGATATCTCGGCAGCTTGGACGATGCGATCGAGGGCCTTCTCGCTGCGCAGCCAATGTTGGGCAAATCTTTTGCGCGGTTGTAAGTTCATTTTGGGTAATAGGTAATGGGTAATGGATAATTTTGCTCAAAAGAGACAGCCTCAAGAGACAGCCTGTTAATCTTAACTTTATCATTAGCAATTTTATTAAAAAATGCTTAAATTTTTAGCTAGCAGACAAAATAGATGATAGCCTGGAGGCAAACCTATTATTGGAGATGGGAAAGTGCAGTATAAAATTCGCTATAAACCATCGTTTTCTACTTTATTCGTGACTCTGGAACCGGGGCAAAGCATCACTGCCGAGGCCGGGGCGATGACTAGCATGGATGGTAAACTTTCCCTGAAAACTGAGTTTTCGGGTGGCTTTTTCTCGGGTTTGATTAAACAGTTTTTTGGTGGTGAGTCCCTGTTTGTCAATCATTTTATTAACGAAACTGGAGAACCTTTAGAAGTTGTCTTCAGCCAATCTATTATAGGGGATCTTGTCGCCGTTGAATTAGACAGAGGTAAGGAGTTAAATTTTCAGCCCGGGGCCTATCTTGCCAGTACGGATACTGTTAAACTCGGAGTCGGTTGGGCGGGGTTTGCCAGTTGGTTTGCCGGCGAGGGTTTATTTAAGTTGAAAGTTAGCGGACCGGGATTAGTTTTCTTTGGTGCTTATGGCGGCATTACGGAAAAGGAAATTACTCGGGAAATGATAGTCGATAACGGTCATTTAGTGGCTTACGAACCGGGAGTTAAAATGAGTATTAGTATGGCTGGAGGTATCATCGGTTCGCTTACTTCTGGGGAGGGTTTTGTTAATCGGGTAAAGGGTAAGGGTAAAATTTATTTACAGTCCCGCAGTCTTGACGGCATTGTTAAGTTTTTGAGTCCGCAGTTTAGGGGTAGGTAATTAAATATTAACAATTAACAATAGACAATAGACAATTAACAATAGACAATAGAGAATAGACAATTGACAATTAACAATTAACAATAGACAATAGACAATTAACAACATGGAAATCGAACTTTTGCATCAACCGGATAGCGCGATCGCCCGCGTAAATTTAGCCCCAAATGAGGAAATTGTCGCCGAGGCGGGGGCCATGGTTGCTATGAACGATTATATCACTGCCAGAACTACTCTCCGACAAGGAAAAGGGGGCGGTATTATGGGAGGACTTAAACGAATGTTTGGGGGCGAATCGCTGTTTTTAAGCGTGTTTAGATGTCCTCCTTCCGACGGGGGAGAAATCCTTTTAGCCCCTAAGTTTTTGGGGGATATTTTGCATTATCAAGTGGCGGGAACTGGCTTGGTGGTACAAGCAACTTCTTATATGGCTAGCAGCTCTGATGTTAATATCGATTTGGGCTTTCAAGGGTTTAAATCTTTCTTTTCTGGGGAGAATATTTTCTGGTTGCAAATTGACGGAGAAGGGGACGTGTTATTAAGTTCTTTTGGGGCGATTTATGAAAAGGAAGTCGATGGCGAATATGTCGTCGATACGGGTCATATTGTGGCTTTTGAAAAAACCCTAGATTTTGATATTCAAAAAGCCGGTTCCAGTTGGATTGGGGCTTGGTTAGGTGGAGAGGGGTTAGTTTGTCGTTTTAAAGGAACCGGTAAGGTGTTTTGCCAAACTCATAACAATGTTGCTTTTGGTAAGTTGGTTGGTTCTAAATTGCCGTCCAGGAAAGGTTAGAAAAAGTGGGGAACAGGCATCCTGCCTGTTCTACAATGCAATTGACAATTCTAAATTCTAAATTCTAAATTCCCAAAAATGGAGTCATAATTATGAGTACCGAAATTGCTTTTGAAATCCAACATTCTCCGTCTTATGCTTCTTTGGTTTTAAACCTACCGCCAGACGAAACTGTGGTGGTGGAAGCTGGGGCGATGGCGGCGATGGATTCTTGTATAGAAATGAAGTCGAAGATGCGCGGTGGATTGATGAAAAGTGCGGGACGTATGTTTAGCGGGGAGTCTCTGTTTTTAAGCGAGTTTACTGCTAAGGGAGAACCGGGACAATTGTTTGTTTCTCCGGGAGTTCCGGGGGATATCAAACATTATCGCTTGGAAGGTAATAGTTTGATAGTTCAATCTGCCGGTTTTGTTGCTTGCAGTCCCACGGTAGAAATAGATACTAAGTTTCAGGGTTTTAAGGGCTTTTTTAGCGGCGAGTCTTTGTTTTTTATGAAGGCAAGCGGGGAAGGCGATATCTGGTTTAGTTCTTACGGGGCGATTGTAGAGATTCCGGTTAAGGGAGATTATATAGTTGACTCTGGTTATATTGTCGCTTTCGAGCAGACTTTAGATTATACGCCGGAGGTTATCGGCGGTTTGTCGTTTAAGAATTTGATGACGGGGGTGTTAGGTGGAGAAGGTGTAGTCTGTCGGTTCCGGGGTAACGGTCGTTTGTGGGTACAGTCTCGCAATCTGGACCCGCTGCTCAATTTCTTACATCCTTTCCGTCCGGTGAAGTCTAGCGATTAATTGTTCGCCTCCCCCAGAAACCCGGTTTCTTAACCGTATCTAACAACTAACAATAAGCTATGACAGACAGAAATCCTCCCCCAACGGCGCGGCAACTATTAACTATTCTAACGATTTTTGTAGGATTTATCGTTGGTGTGGTTTGGTTGTTGCTGCTGTTGGTGGATAATTTGGTTCTATTAATTCCGGTTGAGGTGGAACAACAACTGGGACGGTTGATGGTTCCTGCTTACGAACGGGTGGCGCAACCTTCCCCCACTCAGGATGAGTTAAATCAACTTTTGGATGGGTTGGAAGAAAAGCTGCCAGGGCCACTGGGGGAGGAACGGGATTTTCGGGTTTTGTACGTTCGGGAACCGACGGTTAACGCGATCGCTATTCCGGGCGATCGCATCGTTATCTACGAGGGTTTGCTCTCCCAGATGGGGTCGGAAAACGAACTGGCAATGATTCTGGGTCACGAGTTGGGGCATTTCGCCCATCGGGACCACCTGCGGAGTTTGGGGCGGGGGCTGTTGTTGCGGGCGGTGGCGGGTTATTTTGTGGGGGATTTGAGTTGGTTGGAGTCGGCGGCGGTTGCTTTGTCGGCGGCGAGGTTTTCTCAATCCCAGGAACGAGAGGCGGATGAGTTTGGTTTGGAGTTGTTGAAGGACTATTATTCTCATGTGGCGGGGGCGACGGATTTTTTTGAGAGGTTGAGGGAAAAAGGGGGGCTGGAGTTTGCTTTTTTGAGTACCCACCCCAACCCGGGCGATCGCGTCAAGAGGTTAAAGGGTTTAATCGAGGAACGAGGTTATCCCATCGGCGAAAGGCAACCTTTGGCGTTACCCCGTTCGTAGTAACGACTTTAGTCGTATAGGTCTAGTCGGGAGCTCCCCAGACTTAGTTAGGGTCTGCTGAATAAATCGAAAAAACTCTGGGGGGTGGGGAGGGACCG
>CAZUCT010000026.1:0-3533 GCA_964619285.1 uncultured bacterium
GTAACGACTTGAGTCGTAAAAAATAGTTCGTAGTAACGACTTGAGTCGTAAAAAAATAGTTCGTAGTAACGACTTGAGTCGTAAAAATCGCTAAAGCGATTACTACGAACTGTTACTACGAACTGTTACTACGAACTGTTACTACGAACTTATCTAGCGATAATAAAATCGGTAGAATCTATGGTGGGTTGTCCTTGGAGGGTAGCAAAGCGATCGCCTATGCCAAAACCGGGGTCGATACCATCGCTATTATAAAACAAACCGCCGTTAGATTGGTTATAGACAATAGATGCCTGACTGCGGGTCGCCGCACTGTTACTATTAACTACGGCAAAATCCCTCGCCGCCAGACCGCTGCCATCGATAATATCCAGGTTGCGGAAAGTAGTGCGGTCGAGAATTATACTATCCTCGCCGCTGTTAAAATCAACAATCTGGTCAACTCCCAGATCGCTTTGGCGGAAGCGTCGGTTAGTTTGGAAAATAAAGCGATCGCTGCCGGCACCGCCTATCAAAACGTCATCTCCCGCACCTCCAAGGAGGCGATCGCTACCGCCGCCGCCTTCGATAGAGTCGCTACCCGCCTGACCTCGGAGAAGATCCCTGCCGGTGCCGCCAATTAAAGTATCGTTGCCGCCGCCGGCAATTACGCGATCGTTACCGCCACCGGCCTCAAACCGTTCGTCTGCAGAAGTACCGCGCAACCTGTTCCCGCGACGGTTGCCGACGATAACGTTGCTGGGGGCGACGTTTCGCAAAATGCTGTTGCCGGAGATGCCGGCGACGGTTTCGATAAAACCGGAACCGCGACGGGTGCCGGTGGCATTGAAGAAATTAGCGATAGTTAAATCGTCTGCTGCTTTTATCAGTCCGTCTCGGTTGAGGTCGATGGCCAAATTGCGGTTTTCTCGAACGACGCCGATGCTACCCGCCGCCAAACCGCTTAAAGATAGAGTGGGACTCGCGCCGAAAAGATCGTTTAACACCAAAGCATCCCTGCCGGCGCGATCCTTAATTTCGATGCCGAACTGGGAACCAAAACCCAAACTAATAGTATAGGTGTCGTTGCCGCGATCGCCGTTCAAAACGTTGCCGGTGAAACTCTCGAAGGAGTTAAGCACCAGAAAATCGCTACCGCCACCGCCTAGCAGGTTATTATTAGAACCCGTCGCCATCAAAGTATCGCGACCGGCGGCACCGACTAGCTTATCGTTATTGTTGCCCCAGAGACTATCGTTGCCGCCGCCGCCGTTGAGGTTATTAGCGCCGCTGCCGCCGAAAAGGACGTCGCTACCCGCGTTACCCAAGAGGCGATCGTCTCCGTCGCCCCCTTCCAGACTGTCGTTACCGCCGCCGCCTTTTAAAAAATCGTTACCCGGGCCCGCGCCGGCGATGGTATCGTTGCCCGCGCCGCCTTCGACGGAATCGCTGCCATCGCCGCCATCGGTAATGCTGTCGTTACCCGCGAAACCGAGTATGCTGTCCGTGCCCTCGGTGCCCGCGAGAGTGTCGGCGTTGTCGGTGCCTCGGATAATATTTACTCCACCCGGCGCGGTGCCGTCGATATTGGGAACCCTCGATAGAATTTCATTCCCGGAAAGAGTTCCTACAGTTTCGATAAAACCGGGATCGGCACCGCTGGCGGAAGCGTTAAAGAAATTGACAATAGTTAAATCGCTGCTTGCCTGATATTGTCCGTCTGCGTTGAGGTCGATCGCTAAATTGCTGCCGGTTCGCGCCAAACCAATTTTATCTCGTTCCAAACCGTTTGGCGACAGGGATAAGTCGACACCAGCTAAATTTTTGAGAATTAAGGTATCGTTGCCTGCGGTATCTTCGATAGTTAAACCGAGTTGGGAGATGCGGTTGAGACCGAGAGTAATGCTATAGACATCGCCACCGCCGCCGCCACGGAAGACGTTGTCGGTAAAGTCGTTGAAAAACGTACCCGCGAGGTTGTCGTTGCCGGCACCGCCATCGATGGTATTGTTGGAACCGTCGGCAAATAAAGTATCGTTACCCGACTCTCCCATCAAACTGTCGCTGCCGTTGGCCCAGAGGATGTCGCTGCCGTCCCCGCCGGCGAGGGTGTCCGCGCCGCGTTGGGCGTTGAGGGTGTCGTTGCCGTCGCCGCCCAAGAGACTGTCGTCTCCGCCACCGGCGATGAGGATGTCGTCGTCGGGGCCGCCGTCTAAGAGATCGTTGCTGTCGCTGGAGTCTCTGAGGGTGTCGTTTCCGAGGCC
This sequence comes from uncultured bacterium, assembly GCA_964619285.1. Taxonomy (GTDB): domain Bacteria; phylum Cyanobacteriota; class Cyanobacteriia; order Cyanobacteriales; family Microcoleaceae; genus CALKCV01. The sequence continues at coordinate 2,244 of CAZUCT010000026.1, forward strand.
GCCCCTGAGAACGTCATCCCCCGCGCCGTCGTCGTCGATGCTGTCGCTGCCGCCGTTACCTAAAATGCTATCTGCGCCGTCGGTGCCTTCGAGACTGTCGGGACCGTCGGTGCCTTCTATTATATTATAGTCGCCCGGGGTGGTGTCGTCGTTAAGGGCGGCGATAATTTCGTTGCCGGAGAGTTCTCCTACAGTTTCGATAAAACCGGAACCGGGACCGTCGCCGGCAGCGTTGAAGAAGTCTAATATTACTAAGTCGTCTCCCAGAACAACTTGTCCGTCTCGGTTGAGGTCGATGCCCAGGGCGTTGTTATCTTCCGCGATGCCCACTTGACCGGCTTCTAAACCGTTTAAATATAGGGTTTGGTTGGTGCCGCCGACGTTTTGGAGGATTAGGCGATCGCTTCCGCTGGTATCGTTAATTTCCATGCCGAAAGTGCTGTTGCCGAGGTCGTAACCCAATCTCACGCTATAGGTGTCGTCTCCTTCTCCCCCGCGCAAAACGTTGCCGGTAAAACCGTAAGAGAAAGTGGCCAAGAGGTAGTCGTTGTTGAAGCCGCCGTCGAGAAGGTTATTGGAACCGTCGGTGATAATTAAGGTATCGTTTCCGGTTTCTCCCCAGAGGCGATCGCTGCTTTGGCCTTTGAGGCAGTCGTCGCCCAAACCTCCTTTGAGGGTGTTAATGCCCCGGGTGGCGTTGAGGGTATCGCTGCCATCGCCGCCGACTAAACTATCTTCTCCGTCGCCGTCGTCGAGGTAGTCGTTGCCGGGCCCGCCGTCGAGGGTGTCGTTGCCGACTTCCCCGAAGAGGCGATCGTTCCCGTCTTCGCCAAAGAAGCGATCGTCGCCGTTACCGCCGCCGTCGCCGATGGTGTCGTTGCCGCCGCCACCGGTGACGGTATCGTTGCCGTCGAGGCCGGAGATTAAGTCGTCTTGGTTTGTGCCGGTTATGCTGTCTGCTATGGCTGTTCCTGTTATGAAGGCCATTATTTTTCCTCCTCTGTTTTTTTTCCTAAACTTTCTTTTTCTGTTATAGTCGATAAAAGACGATTTTGTGGAGATTTTTACAAAAATTAATCTTTTAACTTAGCCTCTTAAATGCTGACAAAATTAATCCGCATTTGCCCCCGTTTTTAAGGAAAATAAGGAAGATAAGGAAGATTAGGTTCGTAGTAATCGCTTTAGCGATGAAGGTTCGTAGTAATCGCTTTAGCGATGAAGGTTCGTAGTAATCCCTTTAGCGATGAAGGTTCGTAGTAATCGCTTTAGCGATGAAGGTTCGTAGTAATC
>CAZUCT010000026.1:3633-36854 GCA_964619285.1 uncultured bacterium
CTTTAGCGATGAAGGTTCGTAGTAATCGCTTTAGCGATGAAGGTTCGTAGTAATCGCTTTAGCGATGAAGGTTCGTAGTAATCCCTTTAGCGATGAAGGTTCGTAGTAATCGCTTTAGCGATTTTTAAGTAACTACGAAAAAACTAAGTTCGTAGTAATCGCTTTAGCGATTTTTAAGTAACTACGAAAAAACTAAGTTCGTAGTAATCGCTTTAGCGATGAAGGTTCGTAGTAATCCCTTTAGCGATCTCCTCAATTGTTAATTGTTAATCCTTCGTTGTTAATTGTTAATTAATCTAAGCCATGCCCGCATTTAAAACTCAAACAACTAAAACTTTAATTATTACCGGAATGCATCGTTCCGGTACTTCTTTAACGGCTGCTTTCCTGCAGTCTCTGGGAGTTTATCTGGGAAATAATCTCTTAAAAGGCAGTTATGCCAATCCTCAAGGTTATTTTGAAGATGTGGATTTTTTAAGTTTCCAAAGGCAATTATTATCTAGTTGCTGTCCCCAAGAGGAAAGAGGTTTTCCAGATTGGGGTTGGACGGAAAGCGAGCTGTGGGACAAACAACAATTTTCTCGTTATGTCGAACCTGCCAAACGGTTAGTATTTGCCAGACAAAATCAATCTCAAATATGGGGTTGGAAAGACCCGAGAACGACTTTACTTTTAGATTTTTGGCGGGGTATCGTGCCGGATGTCGGTTATGTTTTAATTTATCGCTATCCGTGGGATGTTGCGGACTCTATTTTGCGGTTAAATGTTCCTTTTTTTCGGGAAAATCCCGATTTTTGTTTGCGGGTTTGGCGGTTTTATAATTGGCATTTATTGGATTTTTATAAAAGAAATCGCGATCGCTGCCTTTTAGTTAAGATCGATACCCTTTTAGAATACCCAGAAATCTTTGTCAATTTCTTAAAATCTAAATTTCAATTATCCCTCCCAGAAACAACCAAACAAAACATCAAACCAATTCTCAATTCGGTCTATAAACCCGAATTAATGAAAGCTTTACCGTTTAACCATCCTTTAATTAAATTGTTGGCTAAGGTCTCTTCTGGGAGATATTTTGAATTGCTGGAAGAGTTAGATAAAGTCGCCCATTTACCGAGTAAGTTTTCGGGGAAATATCTTGAGGAAGATAGGCGATCGCTCGAATATTTAGCCCTTCAATTGCACCAAAAATCTCTCCCCCTGCAAATAACCCCCAATTCTCCAGAATTTATTAATTTTATCTCCGGTTTGGTGGAGGAATATCAAAATTTAGCTTCCAACCATAAAGCCGCTTTATCGAAACTCCGAGAAACGCGGCTACAAATAGCTAATCTTTGGCTGTCTCTGCCAACAGAAAAGTTAAAACAAGCATATTTTAGCTATTTAGGAAAGGCGCATAAATTAATTTTAAAAAGCGGCATCCGCGACGAACCGATAACGCCGAAGGAATATCGATTGGTTCGAGAATTAGAAGAAGGAGTCGCCCAAGGATTTGAAACTCCGAAATCTTTGCAATATTTCCTGGCGGCGATGTTGTATCGGCGGGCCTATCGACTGCAAATTAACTTTCATCGCATCGCCGTTCCCCAATGGTTTTTGAACGAGTTTTTAGAGTTTATTTTCGCCATGCCCAGTTATTTTCAGGAACTAGGAGAGGTGGAAAGTTACGGAGATTATCTGGAGAATTTAGTAGATTTAATTCAGGGAATAATTATGAAAAATCCAGACTCGCAAGTTTGGCAGCATATCGCTAAGTGGTTCGGAGATTTGGTAAATTTTATGCCTTTGTATTTCGCGGAGAGAAATCTTAAAAATATTTATCAAAAACGGGGGGAGATTTTAGAATATTTGCTTAAAAAAGACGGCTATCAATTAGATTATCGGTGGCCGCCGCGCCCCAACCAGCGCCAGAAAATTCGTTTGGGAATTTTAAAGGTTAATTTTGCTGCAGTGGCGGAGACTTTTACTACTATTCCGGTTTTTGAGTACCTGGATAGAGACAAATTTGAGGTTATTATTTACGTCCTCCAAGTAACGGGGGAAGCGTTAGAAAAATCTTGTCAAAGTCGCGCAAACAAATGGGTTAAATTACCGGAGAAATTGCCAGAGCAGGTAGAGTTAATTCGGGGGGATAATTTAGATATTTTATTTGTGGGTTCTCTTGTTACTAATGCGGCCCAAGAGATTATTTTATTATCCTTGCATCGACTGGCGAGGATACAGGCAACTTATTTTGTTTCGCCGGTGACTACTGGTATTAGGAATATGGATTATTATATTTCTGGAACTTTAACGGAGGGTTTGGAGTCGCGATCGCATTATTCGGAGGAGTTAATAACGATGAAGGGGACCGGTTTTTGTTTCAATTACGAACTGTTGCCCCAAGAGAGTCGAAGGCAATTTTCTAGGCAAGAATTAGGGTTTTTCGGTATGCCAGAAACCCGGTTTTTTGAAAAAACCGGGTTTCTTGACCGGTCCTCTAGGCAAGAGTTAGGCATCCCAGAGGAGGCGACGGTATTTGCTTCTGGGGCGAATATGGCGAAGATTATCCCGGAAGTGAGGGAGAGTTGGGCAAAAATTCTTGCGGCGGTGCCCGATGCCGCGTTGTTGTTATATCCTTTTGGTGGGGGTTGGTCGAGGAACGACAGCAAAACTGCTTTTATTAATAATATGTATGCCCGGTTGGAGAAGTACGGGGTGGAACGTCGGCGGTTAGCGATCTTAAATAGTTTGCCGAGTCGGGCGGAGGTGAAGGAAGTATTAAAGTTGGCAGATGTATATTTAGACTCTTATCCGTTTGGTGGGGCAAATTCGTTGGTGGATCCGTTAGAGGTGGGGTTAGCGACGGTGACGCTGGAGGGGAAATATTTGCGATCGCGTCAAGGGGCGGCGATGTTGCGAGAGTTAGGGATGTTCGATTTAATTGCTAGGGATGAAGAGAGTTATCTTAAGTTGAGTATTGCTTTGGGAAGCGATCGCCACTTACGAGAAGAAAAGGGGCGAGAAATAGGGGAGAAGATGAGGCGATCGCGCCCGAAGTTCCGAGACAGTCGGGCCTACTCGGTCCAGATGGGGGCGATATTTGAGGAATTGGCCCAACGACCCTCCCCCTAAGTTCGCCTTCGGGAAACTTACAAGGGTAAGTTTTTTAGAATAGGTTGTATGTGGGTCCAATACCCAGAAACCCGGTAATTTCGGCTTGGGCCGGGTTTCTTAATGTCTGCGTAGGCGATCGCCCTTTGCCAAAAGCGCCACCAATGGTTTATACTCAAAAGCAACCCATAACCAAATAACATCAAACATGAATTCATTTGACCCAGGGTTTATTGAAAGACAAGCAATAAACCAAAACCTAGTTCAGACCATTCGCCTTATAGGAGAATACAAGGGCAAACAAGAATTGTTCAAACGACAAGCCCCCCAAGTTATCAAAACCCTCCGTCAAGCGGTCATTATTCAAAGTGCCGAAGCTTGTTACCGCATAGAAGGAATAACCGTTTCCCAGAAACCGATAGAACAAATCGGGTCGGAAAAGATCGCTCCGCGAGATAGAAGCGATCTAGAAATTGCAGGCTATCGAGAAGTGCTGACAACAATTTATAGCAGTTCTTCTCATGTTGCCTTTACCCCTAATGTAGTTTTACAGCTATATCAGAACTTGTATCAATTGGCGATCGATACGAAGGGAAGTTGGAAAACCGCAGATAACGAAAGCGGTGTCACCTATCCCGACAAAACTCCAGAGGCAATGGAACGCTTGCACGATCGCTTTAACCGCCTTTGGGAGTCGAGGGAAATAGAGCCGTTATTGTTAATTCCGACTTATGTTTTAGATTTTTTGTGCGTTCGTCCATTTTTAGATGGCAACGAACTGATGGCAAGGCTGTTAACTCTCTTACTACTCTACAAAGCTGGTTATGAGGTAGGACGGTTTATTAGTTTAGAGCGCATTGTAGAAAAAACCAAGGAAAGCTACTGCGATACCCTTTATCTATCTTCCCAAAATTGGCACGAAGGGCAACACAATTTATTGCCCTGGTGGGAGTATTTTTTAGGAGTGATGTTGCTGTCTGCCTATCGAGAATTAGAAGAAAAAGTAGAGCATGTAAGTCCCATCAAAGGAACTAAAACGGCAATAGTTTTAGATGGGATTAGCAATTTGCCGGAGGAATTTTCCATTAAAGAGTTGCAAGAAAAATGTCCTACAGTTAGTAGAGACTTAGTTCGTCACGTTTTGCGCCAACAGAGAAATGCCGGAAATCTCGAATGTTTGGGACGGGGCGTAAATGCTCGCTGGCGCAAGCGTTAGCTTTTTTACCCGTTCGCTCTGCGGTCGATCGCGTTCATCGCCTCAACTACCTGTCGAACTGCTGCCGCTTGTTCTTGGGCGTTGAGGGCGACTTCTTTGTTAAAAGTAGCTATCTGGTCGATCGCCTCTGCTACGCCCTTAAAAGCTTCTGTAGTTTCCCGGGCAATCTTAGCACCGAAATCCACAGTAGTCAACCCCTCGTCGGTAGCGATCGCCGTCGAATTCATCGCCCCCTGGATATCTGCAACCAAAGCATTAATCTGCTCTGCCGAAGTCTTGCTCCGATCGGCCAACTTTCGAATTTCGGTCGCCACCACCCCAAAACCCTTACCCGGAGCCCCCGCGCGCACCGCTTCCAGGGCCGCATTTAAAGCCAACATATTCGTTTGAGCGGCTATATCGCTGACCGCTTTGGAAATCTTGGCGATATTAGCGATAAGTTCTTGAATTTGTTTGGTTTGAGCGGCGATCGCTCCCACTTTGTTTTGTAAAGCAGTCATTCCCTTCATAGTTTCTGCCACGCTTTTAGTACCCTGCTCCGATAAACCAAGAATCTCATGGGTCTCTCTATCGGCAATAGCTGCTTGCTCTGCCGTAGATCGCGCCGACGCTGCCAGCTCGTTCATAGTGCTGGTAACTTCAGTCACCGCCCTTGCCAAGTCCGAAGCCAAGCGTTCCTGCTCTTGCAGCTGTTCTTGTCGTTCGACTAAAGCTTCTTGTAGCGCTTCCTCAGCTTGGCGGCGCTGAATATCTATATTATTAAGGAAACGAGCGTTCCACCAGATAGCGATGGAAAAAGCGATAACGTTCAAGATACCTAACAAAGAAATGCCCATCTCTTCGGTATAGACCTGCCCTCGATAGCCGATTAAAATAAACCAGCAAAGAAAAGGGGGGAAAAACAGGGCAAAAGGAGATAAACGCCGAGCCATGAGACCGCCGGCATAAGTGCTAGCTACCGGAGCTGTGACTCCAAACTCAGCAGTAGCGAACAAAATTCCCAAGCTCCACAAAATAAAGCTAACGGCAGTATGGAGGGCCATGGCTGTAAAAGAGGGATCGAGCATATAAAAATAGGCGTTGCCATAGAGATAGCCCAAGAAACCGAGCAAGGCCAGCAAAAAAGCGGCTATAGCGACCAATTGGGAAGCGAGAAACTTCGGACGCGGCAGACACAACAAGAGTTGAGCCACGCCCAAAACCAGAAAATTGAAAGCGCTATTGGGAGCCATACGACCCGGGGTGGAGGTAGCAACCGCATCTACGTTTTCTTTAAAGAGCAGTTGGTCGATGCCTAAATCCACCTGAAAGCCGTACTGTATTAAAGTTAACAAACCAATAAGTAAGACTGCAAAAGCGGCGATGGTAGAATATAGAAGAAAAGACTGGGAAAAATCCTCGCCTTCTGCAGATGGCTGCTTCGTTTCCCGTTGCTTGAGCCAACACCAGAGAGAAGCTCCGCCCAAAATAAAGCCCAAAGCCGTGTTAGCCTTCATGGTAACTAACCCCGGGAGAACGCTTTTGAGCAAAGAAATATTCAACATCCAACCCAGGATGACCGCACAACCGATGATAAAAACGGTTATGGCGGTGGTTATGGCGATGGAATTAAGGGTTCCTTTTTCGCGATAAGAAGAAGGTCGTTCTGAAAATTGATAAGTAGTCATGGCTTGCAACTAAGGGACAGTTTCATTTAATTTAAAGCTATTACTCGCAAGCAAACTGTACCAAAGAACACCCTAAGTTAAAATGCCTTCGACTAACAAACCAAGTCCCACCCCTAAGATCCCCTCCCAGGCTTACCAGCGTCCCATCGGCCTTGATTGGGACCGACCTTACACCGTCCGCTATGCCAGCAATCTCGACGATGGCCCTTGGCACGGCGTCCCCTTGGGGGGTTTTGGAGCCGGCTGTATTGGCCGATCGCCCAGAGGAGACTTTAACCTCTGGCATCTCGACGGGGGCGAGCATATTTTCCAAAACTTGCCCGCCTGTCAGTTTAGCATCTTTGAGGAGACAAATGGCCATCGACAAGCCTACGCCCTTTCCACCGAACCGAGCGCAGATGGGACTCTCTCTAGCTGGCGATGGTATCCCAAAAGCACGGGCACCGACGCTCCCCAGGGCACCGGCAGCTATTACGCCCTCTACCCTCGCAGTTGGTTCGTCTATGAAAATGTCTTTCGTTCCCAGTTAAGTTGCGAGCAGTTTTCTCCCATCTGGGCGGGTAACTATCAAGAAAGCAGTTATCCCGTGGCAATTTTTGAATGGATCGCCCACAACCCGACGGACGCTCCTATAACTCTTAATATTATGCTAACCTGGGAAAATACTATCGGTTGGTTTACTAACTCTGTGAAAAATCCGACGGTGGAAGTGCGCGACGATGGCAGTCCGGTTTACCAATACAAACCTCGGTGGGGAGAAAGCGACGGCAATTTTAATCTTTTGGTGGATGACTTCCACCGCACCGGTATCGTTATGTCGCGGTTGCGTCTGGGAGAGGAGGCGAAGGAGGGGGAGGGGCAAATGGCGATCGCTACTTTCAGCAATGCGGCGGTAGAAGTGAGTTATAACACTCGCTGGAACCCCACGGGTAGCGGGGAGAATATCTGGGAATATTTCTCCGGTTCTGGCATTCTACTAGACCAGCTAGACGAAAGCCCCGCCAGCGAAGGAGAGCGACTCGCCGTAGCTCTCTCGGTTCGCTTCACCCTCCGACCGGGCAAAACTCGCAAAATTCCTTTTTTCCTGGCTTGGGATTTGCCTGTGGCGGAGTTTGGCGAGGGAGTCTGGCATTATCGTCGCTATACGGATTTTTACGGTCGCAACGGTCAGAATGTTTGGTCGATTGTGAGAACAGCGATGAAACATTACGATACCTGGCGCGATAGTATTCAAAGTTGGCAGGAACCGATTTTAGGGCGGGAAGATTTGCCGGGTTGGTTTAAGATGGCTTTGTTTAACGAACTCTACGTCCTTACCTGCGGCGGTACTCTCTGGAGCGCTGCGGACGAACGAGATCCCAAGGGGCAGTTTGCGGTGCTGGAATGTCTGGATTATCGCTGGTATGAGAGTTTGGACGTGCGGTTGTACGGGTCTTTTGCTCTGTTGATGTTGTGGCCGGAGTTGGAAAAGTCGGTGTTGCTAGCCTTTGCCAGGGCGATCGCGACTGCGGACGGTACTCCAAGGATTATCGGTTACGATCGCTCTTCGGCGGCGAGAAAATTAGCCGGGGCGACTCCTCACGATTTGGGGGCGCCCAACGAGGATCCCTGGGAGAAGACTAATTATACGAGCTATCAAGATTGCAATTTGTGGAAGGATTTGCCTTGCGATTTCGCGTTGCAGGTTTATCGGGATTTTCTGTTAACTGGGGGCAAGGATTTCGAGTTTTTATGGGATTGTTGGCCGGCGATGGTGCAGACTTTGGATTATTTGAAGGCTTTTGATAAGGATGGGGATGGGATACCGGAAAATTCAGGTTCTCCAGATCAGACTTTTGACGATTGGAAGATGCGGGGGGTTAGCGCTTATTGCGGCGGTTTGTGGTTGGCGGCTTTGTCGGCGGCGATCGCTGCTGGCAAGGTGTTGATGGAGCATCCGCGATCGATGCCTTTTTATGCGCCGGAAGCTGTCGAAGATATCGATAACGCTCCAGAGGCGATCGCTTCTCAAATTGCTGTTTATGAGAGTTGGTTGGAGTCTGCTTTGCCGGTGTACCAGGAAAAGCTCTGGAATGGGGAATATTATAATCTCGATAGCGAAAGCGGTTCTCGGGTGGTGATGGCGGATCAGCTTTGCGGTCAGTTTTACGCTCGCTTGTTAGGTTTGCCCGATATCGTACCGCCAGAACGAGCTTTATCTGCTTTAAAAACGGTTTATATTTCTTGTTTTAAAAATTTCTACGATGGCAAGTTTGGCGCTGCTAACGGTTTGCTCCCCGACGGTTCTCCAGCTAATATTAAAGATACCCATCCTTTGGAGGTTTGGACTGGGATTAATTTTGGTTTGGCTGCTTTTATGGTGCAAGTGGGAATGAAAGAGGAAGCTTTTGAATTAACAGAGGCGGTGGTGAAGCAAATTTACGAAAATGGTTTGCAATTCCGAACTCCAGAAGCGATTACGGTAACGGGCACTTTTCGCGGCAGTCATTATTTGAGGGCGATGGCAATTTGGGCAATTTATTTGTCAGTAAATAACTATTGTTAATTGTCAATTGTCAATTGTTAATTGTTAATTGAATGGGGATTATGGCGGAGGGAGCATCTAAAACAATTAAAGCTGATGACGAGCGGGCCTGGTATAATTTGGGGGTCGCTCTGAACGATGCTGGGCGATATAAAGAGGCGGTGCTGGCTTTTGAAAAAGCAATTAAAGTTAAGTCAGATTATTACCAAGCTTGGAATTATTTGGCTCACGTTCAAAAGCATTTGGGCAGATATTGGGATGCTTTAACTGCTGTGGATAAGTCTCTAGAAATTCATCCAGATTTGCACGAAACTTGGTACAATCGCGGTAATATTTTGAATAATTTAGAGCGGTATCGCGAGGCAGTTACTTGTTTTGAAAAAGCTATAGAAATGAAGCCAGATTTATATCAAGCTTGGTATAATTGCGGCAATGCTTTGAGCAATTGGGGACGGTATAAAGAGGCGATCGCTAATTACGATAAGGCTATAGAAATTAAGCCGGATTTATCTCAGGCTTGGTACAATCGAGGTAAGGCGTTTTTTGAATTGGGAAGATACGAGCAAGCTTTGGCTTCTTTTGATAGGGCGATCCAGATTCAGCCGGATTATTATCTGGCTTGGAATGCTAAGGGAAAGGTATTATTTGATTTGGGAGATTTACGGGGGGAAATTGCTTGTTACGAACGGGCGATCGACCTCAAACCGGATTATGCGGAAGCGTGGAATAATTTGGGAAAGGCGGTGTTTAATTTGGGGGTTTGGTACGATGCCTTGCCTTGTTTTGATAAGGCTATTGAGTATCATCCAGAGTACGCGATCGCTTATTACAATAAGGCTCGTTGTTATGCTTCTCAAGATGAGGTCGATTTGGCTTTAGAAAATTTACAACAAGCTATTAAATTGGATGGAAAAATCTGTCGGGAAAAAGCTAAAGCCGACGTTGAATTTAATAAGATGAGAACGGAAGAAAAATTTAGATTTTTGATTAAAAAAGATGAAGATTTTTGAATCCTGTTAATTGTTGGTTTTTTCCCATTGCCAATTACTAGAAAATATGTTATCTTGAAAAAAGAGGTTTATGGCGATAAAATTATGTCACAAACAACAACGAATGAAAACATGGGAACAGTAATTACCACCCTAACCGTGACCAACCGGCTAGACCAAGGAAATGCCAAGAATGGTCTAATTCCTCCCGAACAAGTGCGGTCTGTCACTTTGGACAACGTGCTGGTAGATACAGGAGCAACCACCTTGTGTCTGCCTCCAGATGTTATTGCCCAACTAGGTTTGGAACTTCTTAAGGAGATCCGGGTGAATACTGCCCTTGGTGCAAGTTCGGCCCGCATTTTTCGGGATGCTTCTATTTCTATATTGGGACGGGAGGGAACTTTTGATTGTCTGGAGGTAACTAGCAGTAAATATCCGCTGCTGGGAGTTGTTCCAATGGAAATGTTAGGAATTGAAGTTGATTTGAAAAATCAACGATTAATCCTTTTGCCAGATAACACGGAGGACACTTATTTGCTTATGTAACAATTCTTTAATAGTAGAGCGATCGCTCTTTTTTATCCGAAGTAATAGTAGTAATAGTAGGTAGGGCGCGCGTGAAACGCAACCCAACAGAAGAGGAGCGATCGCTCTTTTTAAAATCCTTGACAAAGCTCTAAAAATTGTTATACTAGAAAAGCCAACCATACAAGCAGGAAATCTTATGTCAGAATTAACTAACATTACCCTAACCATCAACCCAGAGCAAAAACAAAAATTAGAAAAAGCTGCCGCTATGAGGTGTTTGAGTATTAGCGAATATTTGCTACAACTTGCTTTAGATGCAGCCACCGAAGAGATACCAGAACCGGAGACGATAATAGTAAGCGATCGCGACTGGGAGATAATAGAATCGGCCATTTTAAACCCTCCCGAACCCAATGAAGCTTTAAAAGCAGCGATTAAAGAGCATCAAGAAAATTATTGAAAGTATGTTATCTTGAAAAAAGACGCTTATGGTGATAAAATCGTGTCGCAAACAAAAACGAATGAAAACATGGGAAAAGCAGTTACCACCCTAACCGTGACCAATCGGCTAGACCAAGGAAAGGCTGAAGATGGTTTAATTCCTCTCGAACAGGTGCGGTCTGTCACTCTCGAAAATGTGCTGGTAGATACAGGAGCAACCACCTTGTGTCTGCCTCCAGATGTTATTGCCCAACTTGGGTTGAAATTGCTTAAAGAAGTCCGAGTGGATACGGCCCTTGGTGCAAGTTCGGCGCGCATTTTTCAAGATGCTAAAATTTCTATATTGGGACGGGAGGGAACTTTTGAATGTCTGGAGGTAACTAGCAGTAAATATCCGCTATTGGGAGTTATTCCAATGGAAATGTTAGGAATTGAAGTCGATTTGAAAAATCAACGATTAATCCTTCTGCCAGATACTACTGATGACACTTATTTAACAATTCTTTAATAGTTCTGTAGGGGCAAAGCATTCGGGCGATAAATGTTGAGAAAAAGCATAAATATTAATGTCCGAATGCTTTGCCCCCACCTCGCGTTTAACTACAAATAAATGACTATTACAGCAGAAATACGACAAGGAGACTGTTTAAACCTCCTCAAAAACCTCCCAAACAACCATATAGATTTAATTTATCTCGACCCGCCCTTCTTTACGGAAAAAGTACAAAAACTGAAAACCAGAGACAGAACTAAAGAATATGCTTACAGCGATATTTGGGGCAGTCATCAAGAATATGCCGATTTTCTTTTTCAGAGGATTAAACAATTAAAACGAGTCTTAAAAAATACGGGGAGTATTTTCGTTCATTGCGACAGAAATGCGACTCATATTATTAGAGCAATCTTAGACGATATCTTCGGCGAAAATCAATTTAGGTCCGAAATAATCTGGTATTATAAAAGATGGTCTAACGCTCAAAAAGGCTTGCTGCCTTCCCACCAAACTATTTATTTTTATTCCAAATCCGACGAGTTTAAATTTAACGAGATTTACACCGAATATTCCCCAGCGACAAACATCGACCAAATCTTACAAAAACGCGCCAGAGATGAGGATGGAAAGGCTATTTATGCTCGCGATGAGGCAGGTTCAATTATTCTCGACGACGAGAAAAAAGGAGTACCGTTAGGGGATGTTTGGGAAATTCCTTATCTCAATCCCAAGGCAAAAGAAAGGGTGGGTTATCCTACACAAAAACCCTTGCTGCTTTTAGAAAGAATTATTAAGCTAACAACTGAGGAAAACGATTTAATTTTAGACCCATTTTGCGGTAGCGGTACTACTTTGGTTGCTGCCCAAATTTTGCAACGAAATTCAATGGGGATGGATTTATCGGCGGATGCCATATCTTTAACTAAAGACAGATTGAAGCAGCCGATAAAAACCAATTCTAATCTGTTAAAACGGGGTCGCCAAGCATACTTAAATGCGGATAAAGATGCGTTAGCTTTGCTGGATGGTTTGGATGTAATTCCGGTTCAAAGGAATAAAGGTATCGATGGGATTCTCAAACAACAATATCAAAATAAACCGGTGTTATTGCGGGTGCAAAAACGGGGAGAGTCGGTTATCGATGCGGCGATTTTGTTATCGAAGGCGGCGCAAAAAAAGGGGGCGTTAAAAGCGATTTTGGTTAAAACTGATGAGAGCGGAATTTTGTTTGAGGAGGCGATACCGGAGAATATAGAAATAGTGGAATCTGTGGCATTGTCTATCCAGAGATTGTTGGGAGGCGATCGCTTTTAACGGTCAACGACTCTTGGAAGTTCGAGGATGAACCCCATTCGGTCATTATCTGACTCTTGGAAGGTGACTATATGACTCTGGGAAGGTCAAAGATGAACTTCTTTCGGTCATTATATGACTCTTGGAAGTTCAACGATGAACTTCTTTCGGTCATATAATGACCCTCTGAAGGTCATATAATGACCCTCTGAAGGTCATTGATGATTCTTGGAAGCTCATCTTTGCTGCAAAAATTGCGTTACTCATAGTCTATTTTATTAAATCCTCATTCCTAAGTTCTTGGTTTTATCCCGATCGCCCTCCACGCAATCTCATAGAAATAATGGAATCAATGGCCTCCTCTCTATGGATGGGGCCAAAAATAATTGTTAATTAAACTCAGAAAAAATACATTTTTTTAGCTATAATAAAGAGAGAAAATTTAGCCGAGAAAAAGTGACAGAAATTAAAGCCAACTACGATGCAACCTGGAAAGAGGCGATCGCGTCTTACTTTGAGGAATTTTTGGCCTTTTGTTTTCCAACAATTCACCAGGGAATAGACTGGAGTCGCGGCTTTCAAATCTTAGAACAACAACTCCAAGAAATAGTCGGCGAAGCCTCATCGGAAAATCTCATCGCAGACAAACTCTTCCAAGTTTGGCTGTTAGAAGGAACAGAAATTTGGGTCTTAATTCATATTGAAATCCAAAGCCAAAGACAAGCAGAATTTGGCAAGCGGATGTATCAATATAATTACCGGGCCTTCGACCGTTACGAAAAACCGGTTCTCAGCCTCGCCCTCTTAGGAGACGATAGCCCCACTTGGCGGCCTTCATCATATAGTTATGGTTTGGATGTCTGCCAAATGCAGTTAGATTTTGCCATTGCTAAAATCTTAGATTACGAGCCCCGGTGGGAAATGCTCGAACAAAGCAGCAGTCCTATTGCAATTATGCTGATGGCTCATCTCAAAACCCAAGCTACTATCAGCAATTTAGACGAAAGGTTGCAATGGAAATGGACTCTAGCCCGGTCTTTATTTGAAAAAGGCTATACTAGGAATGATGTCATCTTGCTGTTTAGGATTGTCGATAAAATGATGGCCCTATCGGCAGAATTGCAGCAAGGTTTTAAGCAACAAGTAAGAACCTACCAGGAGGAAAGAAAAATGCCCTTTTTAAGTACCATTGAAGAGGAAGCAATAGAACAAACTTTGAGGGATAATATCAAAGTAGTTCTGGAAACTCGTTTTACAGAAGTTCCTTCAGAAATTACGGAAGCTTTGTGGAATATTTCCGATATTTCTCAATTGCAACCGCTGTTAGTCCGGGCAGTTACGGTTAACTCTTTGAGCGATTTTCAGGAGTTATTGGCTTAATTAATTGCTGTAAATTAGGAGGGCGATCTGCTCTCCTAATTTATGGCAAAATTTAGTTAAAATTAGGAGCCTTCCCAAAAGCTTAAAGGCCATTGTTAATTGTTAATTTTTAATCGATATCAAATGCAACAAATATTCACCATCATCTCGGAGATTTTTACATCCCCGCTTTTTCAAATAGGCGGAGAATCTATATCCCTGCTGTGGATACTGAAACTGCTAATCTGGTTGCTAATAATTACCTTTTTAGTCAAAATTGTTAAGAGATTTCTCAAATATCGAGTCTTAGTAAAACTGCGCATAGATGAAGGCAACCGAGAAGCGATCGCCACCTTAATTAGCTATGCCATTGGCACCCTTGGTTATATAATTGTCGTCCAAACTAGCGGCATCAATCTAGCAGCTTTTGCCGTAGTCGTCGGCGGTTTGGGAGTAGGTATTGGTTTCGGATTGCAAGACGTAACTAAAAACCTCGTCAGCGGTCTAACAATTCTCATGGAAAGAAAATTAAAAGTAGGAGATTTTATTGACTTTGACGGCATCTTTGGATATATCGAAGAAATCTCCATTCGTTCCACAGTAATGCGAACTCTAGCTGGCAGATATGTCGTAATTCCTAACAGCGAACTGGTGGAAAACAGAATTATTAACTACAGCTATCAAAACTTTACCGGTCGGATAGAAATTGCCGTCGGCGTCGCTTATGACACCGATTTAGTATTAGTAACCGAGACCCTTTTAAAATCTGCCTATATGGAATCATCAGTATTAGAAAATCCCATCCCCAAAGTAATTTTTAAAGGCTTCGGCGATAGCTCCTTAGACTTCGAGCTATGGGTTTGGGTAGAGCGAATAGATCGCGCCCCATTAATTAAAAGCTCTTTGCACTACATCATCGAGTACAACCTCCGCCAACAAAACATTAATATTCCTTTTCCCCAGAGAGATTTATGGTTGAAAAATTCCCCAGATTTAAAACCGATATCGGAGCAAAATTTGACAGAGAAAAAACTCCCCGAAAAATTGCCGTTTTCTGCCGCCAAACCTTTATCTATTCGAGACTTACTCCACCAAGTACCCTATTTTCATAACTTTAACGAATTACAACTGCGAAGTTTGATAGAAATAGGACGACCAAAACACCTATCGGCATCAGAAATTTTATTTCGTCAAGGCGACCCGGGAAATGCTTTTTGTATCGTGCTTTCTGGAAGTATCGAAGCTATTTCCGAAAGCAAAGAAACAGAAACTCATTTATTTACTTTTGCTACCGGAAAATTCTTTGGAGAATTGCCGTTAATGTTGGGGGTTCCCTATCCAACGACCATGCGGTCTGTTTCCGAAACAATTGTGTTTATAATAGACAAAGAAGGTTTTGAGAAATTGCTCCACGAACAGCCAGAATTAGGCGAAGAAATCGTGCGGGAATTATGCGATCGCAAAGAAGTATTGGAACAGCATCAACAGCAGTTACGAGAGTTAGGTTTAATTAGCGTTGAGGAAGAAAACGGCAATCTTGTCCTTTGGGTTAGCAAGCGAATCAAACAATTGTTTAATCTTTAATTTTATACCTTACCAACCGCTCCCCCAGCCAACATTCGCCGATATAAACCAACTAAGTCAACTTCTCGATATAAAGCAAGGAAACTATAGCGAGAAATGGAGCGATCGCTTTCGGGAAGATACAAACTCAGACCGCATAATTCTTCTGAATCCCTATCCTGCTGGGGGCAACGCCAAAGGTTGTTATCATAAAGCATCCAATACAAGACAACCCATTGATGACGCCATTTTCCCTGAGAAGATTTAGAATTCACCAGCTGTCTCCCATGACAACAGGAGTTTTTTCACCCACAGGCCAACCAAAAACCCCCGGGCCAACCAAAAACCCGGGGGTTAACTTTACTCGCGCCACTTTACAGAACAACCCACCGCCTGCGTAACGCTCGGGTTTATCGTTGCCCCCGCTTCCAATTGAGCGATCGCCTGAAGTAAATAAGACTCCTCCACCGCCTCTGGGTCGTTAGCATTATCGTCGATTAAACCTCGATAGCGCAACTTACCGTCATGGTCTAACAAAAAAGCCTCAGGAGTCGTTGTAGCCCCAAAACTCTGAGCCACATCCTGAGTCACGTCCCGAATATAAGGAAAATTTAGTTCCTGTTCGGCAGCGAAAGCCTTCATATTCTCGAAACTATCTTCGGGATACTTTTCCGCATCGTTAGCATTAATGCCAATTAAAGTAATGCCTTGGGACGTAAGTTCTGCTTGCAGTTCTTTGAGACGGTCTAAATATAACCGCACATAAGGACAGTGGTTGCACATAAAAATTACACCAACAGCCCGATAATTTTCCAAATATCGAGCTAAATGGTGAACCTCATCATCGACTCCTGGCAATTCAAAATCCGGCGCGTAGCTGTTAATTTCAGTTCCACTCATTTCCTCTAATCTCATCTTTCTAATTTGGGTAAAGGTAATAGGTAATTGCTAATAGAAAAAAGACAATTAACAATTAACAATTAACAATTAACAATTAGCAGTTACCCATTACCTAAGATCGAATTTTACCAGCCTTTAGCCAAGGCTTGATATCCTATTAGTTTATAAGCTAATTTCGCAGCTGTAAACTCGGAAACTACTGAATCTGCGATCGGAGCCAATTCCATAATGTCGCAACCAACCACATCGTGGGACTGAAAAACCCGCCGCAAAAAACTCGTTAGAGAATGCCAATTTAGTCCCCCAGGTTCGGGAGTCCCCACCCCCGGGATGAGAGTAGGATCGATGCCGTCTAAATCTATGGTTAAGAAAACCCGTTTGGTTTGAATGCTAGAAATAGCCCTTTCCACCCAGTCAGGCTGAGTAGCTATTTCCCGAGACCGAAATACAGTCAGCCCTTTTTCCTTAATTAAATCCGCTTCTTCCTTACAAATCGCCCGAATGCCAATTTGGACCGTGGGCAGGCCCATATCGACTATGCGCCGCATCACGCAAGCATGATTGTAAATAGAACCTTCGTATTCGTGGCGCAAATCTCCGTGGGCGTCTATTTGAACCACGGTGAAAGGTTCCGCTTCCCTTCTGTAAATTCTTTGATAAGCCCGGACAATGCCAGTGGTAATACTGTGTTCTCCACCCACGGCGATAACGAATTTCCCGTCCGTATGTAGCTGTTCTACCGTTTCTTGGGTAACGTGCAGCATTTCTTCATGGGAAACCTTTTGGCCGTTGCGGGTATCGGCAACAGGTTCGGCGGTGTAGATGCCCACTTCCGAGGCAATTTCTCGATCTAGTTCTTCGTCGTAATCTTCGAGTTGGTGGGAGGCTTCCAAAAAGGCAGCCGGACCATTTTTGCAGCCTCGTCGATAGGTCGTAGTGGCTTCGTAGGGAATGGGGAGAATGGCTACCCGGGCTTCGTCGTACTCGGGTACAATTTCACTTCCAAGGAACGGTAAAACTGAGGTAGAAGCGATCGCTGTCATTTCTTTGTGGTTCTAATTTTTTTAAGGCGATAGTTAATTTACTTGATCCTATCCGTTGCCTTTCATATTTGCAATTCTTTCATACTCAAAAAAGCTAATAGATTGACCTTGAGGTACGATCCTAACCATGAAAAGCCCAATTCCCCATTCCCCATTCCCCAAAATATTTTTCAAAAGGTTCTCCAACTGCTATCTTATTTTGGAAACTTTAGTTGAGATAACCAATAAAGCATGGGGAAAGCTTATCAACGGGTTTTGCTAAAACTTAGCGGCGAAGCCTTAATGGGAAGTTTGGGCTACGGCATCGATCCTGTAGTAGTTCAAGACATCGCCCAGGAAGTAGCTCAGGTAGTGGCCAACGGCATCCAGGTGGCAATAGTGGTCGGTGGGGGTAATATCTTTAGAGGGGTTAAAGCAGCCTCTAAAGGAATGGACAGGGCCACCGCCGACTATGTGGGCATGATTGCTACGGTAATGAATGCCATTACCTTGCAGGACGCTCTCGAACAAGCGGGAGTACCCACCAGAGTACAAACAGCGATCGCCATGCAGGAAGTAGCCGAACCTTACATCCGCCGTCGGGCTATCCGCCACCTGGAAAAAAAACGGGTGGTAGTTTTTGGGGCAGGTTCCGGCAATCCCTTTTTTACTACCGACACCACTGCGGCCTTGCGGGCCGCAGAAATTGATGCCGAAGTAATCTTTAAGGCCACCAAGGTTGATGGAGTCTATGATTCAGATCCCAAGGTGAATCCAGAGGCCAAGCGTTACGAAAAATTGACTTATGCAGAGGTCTTGGCCCAAGATTTAAGGGTCATGGATAGTACGGCGATCGCCCTCTGCAAAGAAAATAATATACCTATTATTGTATTTGACCTCTCGGTACGGGGAAATATTCGCCGGGCCGTGATGGGAGAATCTATTGGAACTTTCGTGGGAGGTTTTTGTGAAGCTATCTGAAGCTGAAAGTAAAATGAAAAAGGCCGTTGAGGCTACTCAACAGGCTTTCAATACCGTTCGCACGGGACGGGCCAACGCATCCTTATTAGATCGGGTGATGGTGGAGTATTACGGAAGTCCTACTCCCCTCAAGTCTCTGGCCAGTATTAATACTCCTGACGCCAGTACCATCACCATTCAACCTTACGATCGCAATAGCTTAACTCTAATAGAGAAGGCAATTTCTCTCTCGGATGTGGGCCTTACCCCTAATAATGACGGTTCGGTGGTGCGTCTCAATATTCCGACACTGACGAGCGATCGGCGTCAAGAACTGGTAAAACAGGTGGGCAAATTAGCTGAAGAAGGCAAAGTGTCCGTCCGCAATATTCGTCGGGATGCTATTGACTCCGTGCGTAAGGAGGAGAAAAATAGCGATATCTCTAAAGATGAATCCCGCAATTTGCAAGATGAAATTCAAAAGCTGACAGATAAATACACGGCTAAAATTGACGAGTTATTGGCAGCCAAAGAAGAGGACATTACCACTTTATAAAACCCCTTTTTGGCCATGGGTAATTGGGAATGGGTAATTAATTTAGTATAACTTTTGTCAGGGTGCATCTCAATTTTGCCTAAAGCTAAAAAGCAATTAATTTGTGGTTGTCTGAAAAATTGAGATGCACCCCATAATTATTGCTTAATTGACTCAACTTAAAAGACAAATAAAAAAATGTTCGATTGCATTATCGTAGGTGCCGGCCCTGCTGGGGGCGCGGCAGCTTATCATTTAGCCAAAAAAGGGCGTTCGGTTTTAGTAATAGAAAAAGAGTCTTTACCTCGCCAAAAACCTTGTAGCGGAGGAGTCTCGCCGGCCATCGCTCGATGGTTTGATTTTGACTTTACTCCTGCTATTGCCCTCAAAGTAAAAAAGGTTCGCTACACCTGGAAATTAGAAGACCCCGTAGAAGCAGAATTACCAGAGGCAATGTGGGTAGTAAATAGGTCGACATTCGACCATTTTCTCGTCAAACAAGCCCAAAGTCAAGGAGCAGAAATTAAAGACGGCACCGAAGTAACGGGAATAGAATTTAAGAGCGATCGCTGGTTCGTAAAAACCACTGGCGAACCGGTCGAAGGACGTTATTTAATAGCAGCAGACGGTGCCTGCGGTCCCATGGCAAAATGGCTCGGTTTTAAAGAAGCAAAAAAACGACAAAGTTATCTATTAGAAGTGCCAGTAGCCGACAAATCCAACCCCATAGTAATGTTTGAATTTGGCTTAGTTAAAAACGGCAGTATTTGGAGCTTTCCCAGGGAGTCCGGTTATTCTATTAGCGCTGCAACTTTCCGAGGTGGAGAACCCAAAAACCTCGATAAAGAATTAAACGAATATGCCAAACAATTCGGAGCTAATGGCAATCTGACAATTCAAGAAAACCCCCTTTGTTTGTGGGATGGAGAGCGAGATTTACACGCGCAAAATGCCCTTTTAGCCGGAGAAACAGCGGGGATATTAGATCCTTTATCTGCCGAAGGAATTCGCCCTTCTATATTTAGCGGCGTTAAAGCAGCCGAAGCGGTGGATGGAGCTTTAAGCGGTGATAGTAATGCTCTGAAAAAATACACCCAAACCATCAACGAAGAATGGGGTGCAGATCTGGTCTGGGCGGGACGTTTGGCAGGAGCATTTTACAGGTTTCCTAAAGTGGCATATAAAGCAGGCGTTAAAAGACCTACTGCTTCTTTAATAATGAGTAAAATCTTATGCGGAGAAATGCGTTACGGAGAGATTGCCAATAAAGCAATTAAACGTTTGAGCAATACCTTTTTACCCGGGCGAGGTTAAGAGATTTTGTAGTAGTGCGTCACAGCTAAAATGGTGGGTAAAAATATTAACGCTAATTGCTAATTGCTAATTGCTAATTGCTAATTGCAAGAATGGTATTTTGCTCGATAACTGAAGACATTTTCATTACCCATTACCTATTACCCATTACCAAAAATAGTTAGTTTTTTACCCACAACTTTAGCTGTGTTGCTCTAGTAGGGTGCTAAAAGCGCACCTTCTTTTCTTTAAAAGTAGGGTGCTAAAAGCGCTACAACCAAACAAACCAAGGATAAAAGAAGATGATTTCTGAGTATTTAGAAGAGGCTTTAAAACGTGCCAGTTATGAAATTATTGATGATGAAGAACCCTATTATGGCGAAGTAAGCGACTTACAGGGAGTATGGGCCAGTGGCAAAACTCTTGAAGAATGTCGGCAAAACCTTTTGGATGTAGTAGAAGGTTGGGTTTTGCTAAGGTTGACCCGTGGCATGAATATACCGCCACTGGGTCAAGTGCAAATTCAGTTACCAAAGGAGACAATAGATGTCTAAGCTGTCTGCTGTCTCTAGGCGCTATCTGATAAAGCGTCTGCGTCAATTGGGTTTTCAAGGACCGTACCAAGGCGGGAAACATCCTTATATGCTAAGGGAAAATGTAGTTGTCACTATTCCCAATCCACATCGCGGGGATATAGGAGCTAATTTGCTTTATAGAATTTTGCGTCGGGCTGGTATTAGCCGTGAAGAATGGCTAGAGCAGGAAAGCGAATAATCGTTTAAAAAATTCCTCAACAACAATTGTGGTGCGCGGTGCGCACCTACTATTAACTATTTTAACTAACAAAACTGCTTAAAATTCCTAAAATTTTAGGCAAGCGATCCAGAGAATATTCTTGCAAATCCAATGTTGCCGTTTGAGCTTCTAATTCTAAAAATTGCCAAATAGTTCCAGTGGTAATAACTCCATAAATTTTAGGAATTTCGTTGCTTTGACGTTGGTTGAAAATTTGGGCGGCAACCATTTCGGCAAAGCATTGACCGAAACCGGATTTGATGTTATCGTTTTTGGCTTCTACTAGGGCAATAACTGGCGCTTTAATTATTGTCTGTAGGCGAGAACGACTAATCAAAAAATCGCAAAAAAGCTCGAACCCAGTTCGATATTAACGTTAAATTCAACGCCAGAGAATAGACTAATTTGATTGTTGAATTGTTTTTTAATTGCTACTAAAATTGGCGCAACTATGAACTCGGAACGGGCTTTTTCGGAGGCGATAGTGCATCCGCACCGCTACGCGATCGCCACTGCTAAAGGTATATTATCTTTTCAAGTTTCTTCGAGGTGTTGACTGGGCGCAACTTCTGGTAAATTATTAAACTTCCCTAAACTTTCGACTAGGGTTAAGTTAAAGTTGCTGAGAACTTCCTCTAAAGTAAATTTACTGTAAGACATTGGGTGTATCTCAATTTAGAAAAAACCAAAAGTTTAAGGCTTTTTGTCAATTGTCAATTGTCAATTGTTAATTGTTTTTTTCTATTACCAATTCCCCATTCCCCATTCCCCATTCCCAAAAATTAACAAAAAATCAAAAAGCCAACCTTAATAAAGTAGGAAGTAAAGAACCCAAAACAGCCATAATTCCACCTTCTCGTTTCGGTTCGGTGGGGTTGCGACGAGCTTCTATTACTTCGCTTAATTGTTGCGATAATTGTTCCCCCTCCTCGCTGCCAAGAGAAGCATATAACTGACGGGCTATTTCCGCATCCTCAAGAGCCCCTACATAATTATTCAAATCGCCCTTTGCCATACTCCGAGCAAAATAAGCAGCAGCTAAATCCGGTTTCATCGCCAAAGCTCGATTGTAATAATCTATAGCATTTCTATAATTTCCCGCTTGAGCCTCTGCAATGCCCAACCTGTAAAAATCCTCAGCACTGCCGGTATAATTCGGCAACCCGATCGCCCCCACTAAAAAAGCGTTACTCAGATCCACTCCTAATAAAGTGGCATTGGTTAAATAAGCACTCCTCAAATCGGTACCCGCCAAATTTGCCCCAGTAAGATTGGCATCGGTGAGATTAGCGCCGAATAAACTGGTACCCGCCAGATTTGCCCCAGTCAAGTCCGCCCCCGCCAAATTAGCGCGACTGAGATTTGCTCCCGCCAGGTTAGCGCCCTTTAAATTGGCACCGGCCAAGTTTGCCAAAACTAACCCGGCCCCGCTCAACTCGCAATCTTGACATTGACGGGTAGAGAGGAGCTTTTGGGTGTGTTGTAAATTTTCTGCTGTCACTGGAAAGGTAGGAGAAATGGTAGTAAAAAATAAGGCCGTTGCTAAAATTTTCAGTTTCATAAGCTGTTTGAGTAATTTGGCTTTCCCATCACCGATAAGGCTAACAGGCAAGATGCCCGTTCTACGGGGAGATGGGAAAGCCTGGAATTATTCATAGATCGTACCATCGGGCATCGTGGCTCCCTTCAGACAAACTCCATTCAAGCTGACTCCAGACAAATTGGCAGCAAAGAGATTGGCGCAAGTCAGATCCGCAGCGCTTAAAACTGCCTCCCTCAAATCTGCCCTCATCAAAGTAGCATCGATTAAATCGGCCCCACCCAAGTCGGCCTTAGCGAGGTTAGCGCCAATTAAGTCCGCTTCGTTGAGAACTGCCCGGCGTAGGTTGACTCCATACAAATTTACTCCGTGCAAGTCGGTGTCGCAAATAATGGCCCGAGAAAGGTCTGCTTCTATGAGATTGGCTTCTTTCAAACTGGCGCGACTGAGGTCTGCCCTGCTCAATTTGGCCTGGGTGAGATTGGCCCGATGTAATTTGGCCCCGACTAAAATTGCTCCCCGGAGATCGGCACCGCTAAGATCGGCACCGCTGAGGTTCGCTTGACTGAGATTGGCTTTACCGAGGTTTGCTCTGCTTAATTTGGCTTGGCAGAGATTGGCACCAATTAAGTCTGCTTCAAATAAATTAGCACCCATGAGGTCGGCTTCGTATAAGTGGACCTCATTCAAATAAACCCCGCTAAAATTTCTTTCTCCTTTGGCATATTGCCTGAGCAATTCTTCAATTTGCATCTTCATTTTCTCCACACCTTTCTTTTATTTGAAAATACCTTACTGGAGACAAAAGAACCGGATGTTATTAGAAAATTTAAAGGATTAATTCCTTGTCTGCCAGTTGTGAAATTGACTAATTAACTATGGTTAATTGTTAGTTTTTAATTGTTAATTGTTAATTGTTAATTGCTAGTTTTTCCTTATCTTCCTTATCTTCTTTGTCCCTCGGCCCGGCAAGTTTAGTGCTTGGGTTGTTGCCGTCGCCGAGCGCCAAAAATAGGAATGGGGAATGGCAATTAGCTATTAGCCATTACCCATTACTAAAAGGAGAGAAAAATTAAGCGCTCAACACTTCTAACAAAGCATCTCCCATTTGACTGCAGCCGACTAATTTCATCCCTTCTGACATGATATCACCGGTGCGATAGCCTTTATCTAATACTTCCATGACTCCAGCTTCGATTTTATCGGCTGCTGCCGGTTGGTCTAAGGCGTAGCGCAACATCATGGCGGCGCTTAAGACTTGGGCTAAGGGGTTGGCTTTGTCTTGGCCGGCAATATCTGGGGCGGAACCGTGGACGGGCTCGAAGACTCCGGGACCGGAAGCACCCAAACTGGCGGAGGGTAACATTCCGATACTACCGGTTAACATAGCGGCGGCATCGGAGAGGATGTCTCCGAAGAGGTTGCCGGTGACGATAGTATCAAATTGTTTCGGCCAGCGTACTAATTGCATGGCGGCGTTATCGACGTATAAATGGGATAGTTCCACGTCGGGATATTCTGAGGAGAGGGCGACGATGCGATCGCGCCACAGTTGAGATACTTCTAAAACGTTAGCTTTATCTACAGAACATAATTTACCGCCGCGCTTCCGGGCCGTCTCGAAGCCGATGCGACCGATGCGATCGACTTCAGACTCAGTATAAGCCATTGTATTAACGCCGCGCTTTTCTCCCGTCTCGGTTTCAAAGACTCCCTTGGGTTGACCGAAATATACTCCCCCAGTAAGTTCGCGCACCACCATAATATCGACCCCTTCGACCACCTCGCGCTTGAGAGTAGAAGCATCGATTAACTGGGGCAGAATAGTTGCCGGGCGGAGGTTAGCGAACAATCCCAAACCGGCCCGGAGTCCCAAAAGTCCGGTTTCCGGGCGTTGGTGGCGGGGGAGGTTATCCCACTTATAGCCGCCGATCGCCGCCAAAAGTACGGCATCGCTATTGCGGCACATATCCAAAGTTTCTTTCGGCAGAGGTTCCCCAGTAGCATCGATAGCGACCCCGCCGATGGGGGCTTCTTGGAATTGAAAGGTGAGGTCTAGTTGTTTGCCCACCAAATTGAGGACTTCTACGGCGACGGCGATAATTTCCGGTCCGATGCCATCCCCTGGAAGTAAGGTAATGCGGTAGTTCATCTTAGTTTTTCCTTTGTTTGTGTTTTAGACGTTAGAAAACGCAAGAGGTCATTATATCATGGCCGGCAGTTCGTAGTAATCGCTTTAGCGATGGTTCGCCGCAATCGCTTTAGCGATAGTTCGTAGTAATCGCTTCAGCGATAGTTCGTAGTAATCGCTTTAGCGATTGGCCAGTCCTTCAATTTCCCATTCCCCTATAATAGAGAAAAAGAGATTAAGGAGAAAAGGTCATGGCCAGTTATAACTAGATCGAGAACATGATATTTGACTTACCGCCAGAGGAGCAACTGCGATTAATTGACGACGTATTGTCCGACGTGCGTCACCGAGCGATGGCCAAACCGCAACGTAAGATTACGGAGTTAGAGGGGTTGGGTAAGGAAATCTGGCAAGGTATCGACGCACAAGAATATGTAAACCAGGAGCGAGGTAAATGCAATGGATAGAACAGTTACGGGGAGAAAAAAATGGCCAGTTGGGAGCGATCGCCTTTCCTTAAAAAATTATATTAATTTTCTGCTTTACAAAAAGCGGTAACGATGCTATATTGTTCTTGTACGTTGCAAGAGAAAAGAATGGCCAAGTTATCGGAGGAAACTTTAAGCACCATATTCAGCCTGATGCGACAGCTAGCCGAAGGGATAGAAGAAGCATCGGCGGCGGAGTGGCAGCTATTCGAGGAGTACGGGGAAACTTCAGAAACTATCGGCGAGTTAGAAGAACTTCAGAGTGCCAGGGAACGGCTAACCGTTCCTTATTCTCGTCTTCACAGCCTATTGCTGAGGGTTCTGTCAATTCAACCAACTGCCCCTACTGCTATGCTAGAGTTACTAGAACAGACCATCGAACAATCTGAAGCGGCAGCTTCCGCTGCGGCAGCGAGCGTTCTTGAAATTAAAAGGAATTGGAACTTATCATGACAGAGAAAAAAATCCCCGATGCCGAAACCAGAAGGCGCAATGTGGAGCGTTTGCGGGAAAGCAACCGACAGTTAGAGTTGGTTGCTTTGGCCCTAGACGAATTAATTGCGATGGCCGATGCCCAACTGCTTCGCCAACGCCGGGAACGCCTAATGGGTAAGTCTCGGCCTCCCAGGGAATCGGTGGAGCAATAATTTCCGCCCTCCCAACCGTAGAACAGGCATCTTGCCTGTTCTTGGTGGTTGTTGTTTGGTGGCGATCGCCTCAAACTCCCATCATCCGCCAAAAGGACGCCAATTAGTTCGATTTTCTGTTACTGACATCTTTTCTGTGCTGCCAATCTTCCCTCTTCTGCTGCTTGGTAATCTGTTCTATACTGGAGAGCTTTTTCGTAAGCAGCGATCGCCTCTTGACATTGATTCAACTTCTCAAAAACCAACCCCTTGTAGTACCAAACTTCAGCGCGTTTGAAGTCATCAAAGTTGTCATAGCTGTCTTGATTTATCAGAATTTGGTTGAATGCGTCTAACGCTTCTTGAGGTTTTTCCTGGTAATATAAAGTCAACCCTTTGCCGAGCTGCGCTGGATAGTAGTATTGGCTTTTGGAAATAGAAAGGTTGTAAAAATCTAGCGCCCTGTCATATTCTTTTTTTTCCCAATAAGCCCTGGCTAACAAATTGTAAAGAAAATGATAATAATTTTCTAGCTGATTGTTCTGGGCCAACTTTAAAGCACCTTCTAAGGTTGCGATCGCCTGTTCGGGTTCCTTGTTATTTAGCAATGCATCTCCTTTGTTATAAGTTGCTTCTATCTCTACTTCAATCCTCTTTTCAGTGCTTCCTAGACCTTCATTTCTTTGTGCCCAATAAATTGCTTTATCAAAAGCAGCGATCGCCTCGCCGTATTGCCCCAAAGCATTTAAAGCAACTCCCAAGCAGTTCCATGCCAGAGCAAACTCTTCATTTTCTTCCGTTGCTCTCTTGCAGTCGCTAAGTTGTTCTTGGGATTTGTCTAACTTACCCTGTACCGTTCCTCGACCAACTAAGGCTAACCAATCGTAGTCGGTGGACATTCTTATAGCTTTATCGAACTCTTCTAAAGACTTCTGGTAGAAAGAGCTGTCTTGTTGCCCTTTTTCATAATAATATTGTCCCCAAGAAAAATGCCATAAAACTCTCACTTCTGGAATCGTAAAAAGTATGCTAACAGCAGCAGTTAAAATTGCTAAACCCAACCCCCCTGCCGTTAGCCAAAAAGCCCGTGGGTTTTTTCTCATTAACCTTCGTAGATTTCTCATCACCACACCGATTTATTTTAATAACAGAGACAATTTCTTGTACAACACTGGAAACAAGATAGAGATAGCAATAACAACTAAGATGACAAACAAAAACCCAATCAGCCCTGGGCCTAATGAAAAGTTGGAAACCAGCAACGCCAGGAAAACAAAATTAAGGACTACACTGGCAATACTTGAAACGGAAAACCAAAGACCATAACTACCGCCGCGCTTGGCAACCTTAATTCTTTTTATTTCCCGTAAAATTTCTCGGGTATTCTTAGGTCTATTTCTCCAATTTGGCTCCATCAGCCAATCAATTAAATCCACTAAATCCTCCGAAATTAGCGGTGCTTTTTCTCGCCAAATTAACTTTTCCTTTCGGATGTCTTCGTTCAAATCGGTAGGATGTTTCCCAGTTAGCAAATTGACGAAAGTACGACCTAAAGAAAAAAAATCAGACTGTGGTTTTGGCTGCCCATTTTTCTGCTCTGAAGGAGTAAATCCTGCTGAGAAAATCTTGGTCAAATCTTGCTGTTTAATAGCTACATTTTGCTGTTCGATGTAAGTTTTTGTTATTTCTTTAACAGCACCAAAATCAATCAATACCAACCCTCCATTGTGGCAGAGCATAATATTAGACGGCTTAATGTCCCTATGTAAAAGATTGGGGTGAATCGTGTCTAGTATTTTGACTATTTGTTCTAACCAGTCAAGTGCTTTTGCCTCTGAAACAGCTTTATTTATGTCCAACCATCTCTTCAAATCTTCTCCCTCAATCTTCTCCATTACCAGGCAATGCAAGCGCTGTTCGGTGTGGGGACAATTATAGGGAAAATATCCATCTTGCGAGACTTTAGGAATTCCTGAATGATTTAATTGCTTTAATACTTCTGCTTCTCGTTTAAACAAGCGGGTTGCTGTTTCCGCATCGTTACGATTGAAATTATCCGGTTGTAAAACCTTCATCACTTTAATTGGATGAGAGCCATCGGGGAGAGTTTCCAACCTATCCTGCACTCCAAAAGTAGTACAAAATCCTCCTTTACCTACTTTTCTCATAACTGCATAACGACCGTCTAATATGACATCTCCTTCTTCAATCATAATTAAGTATTTCCTCCCTGATTAAAACGCTTATTGACGTATTTTTTAACAACAGGTTCGATGGTAAAAATTGCCTCGTCTGTTTGCGCCGATGGTTGGTCTATCAAACCTCTTTGTAATAGAGCGCTAAGAGATTTTCTGATTTCATTTGTTCCGCGTTCGGGGGACTTGAAATTATCAATCAATTTACTGGTTGAGTTGTTTTCTTCCCTAGCAGCTATCTGCCTCAATATCTCAGTATCTAAAGGTGACAAATAAATAAACTCTTTATCCAACAAAGCCACTAGATAATCGTCCATA
This sequence comes from uncultured bacterium, assembly GCA_964619285.1. Classification (GTDB taxonomy): domain Bacteria; phylum Cyanobacteriota; class Cyanobacteriia; order Cyanobacteriales; family Microcoleaceae; genus CALKCV01. The sequence continues at coordinate 31,603 of CAZUCT010000026.1, forward strand.
AATAAGGAGGAACCCTCCAGAAACTCCCCAATATTTCCGTTGTGGCAGTTGTTAATGGTTTTAGCCGCCATTTTCAGTGCGAGTGGGTGTGCTGCATAGCTCTCAATTAGTTGCCCTATGCCGCCTTTTGAACTGGGGAAACCGTTGTCTTCTAAAAGTTGTTTTGCCTCGTCTTTTTGCAAGCCTTTTAGCTGCATTTCCCGCACCTTGCCCCTGGGATTTGCTAACTCTCTAATTTCTAGTGGTGGAACTCTACCGGTAATTAACAAACAGCTTTTATGTCGTTGCTGCCCGATTTGCTTCAATAAATCGCCATAATTCTCATAGCCTTCTCGATAACTGCCAGAAGAATTGCCAGGGGATAAAATCTCTTCTACTTCATCCAAAACTAGCAAGCAACGATGCTGTTTTAAACAATCCATTAATTGAGCGATTAGCTGAGTTTCGTTTTGAGCTAAAACCTCTTGTTGGTTATTAGATAACTGTTGAATTATGGGGATAATAAGTTGGTCGATGGTTGGAGAATTAGCAAGCGATCGCCAAAACACCTTCTCAAAATTCTCCCCTATTTTTTCCGCCAGCATAACCGACAATGCCGTTTTACCAATACCGCTAATACCAAAAATAGCTACTAACTTGCATTTATCTTTAATAATCCATTTTTCTAATTTATTTAGTTCCTCATTCCGTCCGTAAACGTCGATAAATTCTGGTGCCTCTCCCCAATCTATTGTTCCCCATTCAAGCTCTTGTGGGGGGTTAATATTTTCTGAGACTATGTTATTAGCCACTGGGGCAGTTTGAGATTGTTGGCGAGCTAATTCTTGCGACCTTTTTCCCAAGGCCGGTTCTAACACTAACTTGAGAGTCTTTTTACCAACTTTCTCTCCCACTAGCGTGCTTAATAGCTCCCATAATTTCGGGGCTACTATCGTCTTTACAGTTCTCATGCTATAGCCTGGAACCTCCATTTCACCATATTTTTTGTCGTTCCAAGCCTCACAAACAACCATTTTTTGCTGGGGGCTCAAGCGCTCGTTTCTCTGGGAATATACCCAGTCGTCCAATATCTTTACCATCTCTTCAGCGTCCATGAATTAATATTTTATGTATATATAATAAGCTAAATTTGGGGTTAAATCTGCGATCGCCATCTAACCCCTTTTTCTGATTTACTGAAAACGGCGGGCTTTCGGGCATTTCAACCACCCCGGCGCTTACAAAACCATTATATAGCAAATTTATGTACTTTATGAACTTTATGAAGCGACAAGATTAGATTTTAGAAAAAGTGGCCTTGGCCCCGCAGCCCGAGTCAGTTGGCCCTCCTAATTCAGATTGGACTTTGGACAAAAAAAAGAGCGATCGCCCCAGTTAGTGTCAGTGGGGCGATCGCCTTATGCCAATTTTGCCGATTAAGAAAAGAGGAGGGAACAGATGGCCTTTAAAAATTAATTTTGTTATTTAAGACCTTTTCCGTTCGAGGGTTTATGTTTTTCCAAATCTCGTAATAATTTTAGCTTCATCAGGGCGTGATACCTAAGTCGGTTGTTTACCACTGCCGTCGTTAAATGGGTCGTGCAGTGGTTTGTAACGTAAATTAGCGTGTAAGGAGGAGCGAAGGTTTCCGAGCTAAGGTGCCATTCTTCTTCCTCCTCGTTCGAGGCGTAAAAAATGCTGCCTGGAGTATCGTTGTAGGAGCGTGCCAGCTTTCCCAGAATGTGCTGACAGTTGAAACTATCAACCGCCTTGTTAAAAGACCTTGACCCTTTTCCTTCAATTCCAAAACAAATGAAAGTCGAAAAAATTGCGTAGTTCGAGTCCCGTGGCGGTTCCAAACTGCGGACTTTATCAATGTAAATAACCGTATCACAGGGGCATATCTTATTTTGGTCAATCTCTACCTCATCCAAAAACACGGTCAAATACTGACTCTCCTGATTTTGATCATCCTTCTTTTCGTAACACCGGAACTCATACCCTTCCGCCTTTAGCTCTGCCAATATTTGGCCCATAGGCTCTGGCACATCCGAAATAATTTCTATCTGACACATGGCCCAACAGCAAACCTCCACCACTTAACCAAATCAACTGAAGGCCTATATCCTCAAGTCGGGCTCGAACTCATCTATTTCTTGAGAAGTGAACCGATAGCGATACCGCTTAACATTAGAAGGGAGAACGATCCGCACCCCCGATGAAGCCTCTTGACAGTTATTAGGCTCGAACTCATCTATTTCTTCCGAGCTAAATTTGTAGCGCGGCCATTTTTTGGCCTTTCTCTCCACCTTGAGGCTTTGCTTCTGACGGCCAGCCCTCAAGTTGACCACCTTTTCTTCAGGGTTGCCTAACTCTGGAAAAAGTTCGGGTTGTGTTGGGATGGACGCGTTAAGCATTGAAGGACTCCGTTTAATTTGAATAGTTTTTTTTAGATGAATTGGCTATGCCAAGAGCCACAATTATTTATGAACTTTATGAATTTTATGAATACAAAGCTTTAATAGTTAGTAATTCAATTCTAGCGTTAGGTAGCAAGAAACGTAAAGACCAAAAATTTATTAATTTTTTTAAAAAAACAAACATAAATTTTATGAACTTTATGAAGTTAGCTTAAGCTAGGATTTCAATCGAAAAAAAATCACCCCTCGGTTGGTTACGGAGACCCGAACCAGAGGAGCGATCTAATGCTTTATTACAACGTCTAATAAGTGACGGGAAATACCAGATTTCTTAACTTCGAGGAGCATCTGGGGAAGGTCACTATTTGTTTGAGGCTATATGTTTCTGATGAAACAAGGAATGCGACCTACAGGCAAAACGAGAACTTGGTCTGGGGTAGCGATCGCTTCACGGCTTTTATTTGTATCAGCGATCGTCTTTTCATTTTCCCGCTTTTTTTCTATATAATCCTCATCTTCTAAATTTATGGAAGTGTCGCTTAATATGGCGAGCTCCTCGAATAAATTTTCAAGAGTTTTGCCATTAACACCCCCTTTGCGTTTTAAGACCTTTTTGATAGTTTCAGCTTGAATGCTAAAACTACGTTCTAATTCTGAAAAATTAAGGTTATTGGTAGTTTTTTTCTTCTGCTGGCTAATTTTAAGGTTATTGGTAGTTTTTTTCTTCTGTTGGTCGATTTTTTTGAAAAAACAAGTATCAGGCAACTTACCTACAGCCTCTTCGATTTTTCTCAGTCCTGTTTCCGTTAGATAACAACTTTGGGGCATAACAGAATTTCCTTTTCACAAAACTCAGCCTTAAAGATGCCGATAGCTGGGTTCTGCTCTATAGCTTTGAAAGCAAAACCAGCCTTTCGGGCAAAAGTAATCGTACTTTACCACTAAATATTTCACTTGGGATGTCAATAAATAAAATTCAGTATTTAGATTTTAGAATTGGGCCCACTTAACCGAAAATTGCCGATCATCGGCAATTTATTGAACTAATCCGCTGAAAAGCTTGCTGGTATTTGCGTTCAAAGATTTTGATTTTTTTTTGCTCTTAGATACCGATCGTGGGCGTTTTCCACTGTCCAGTTTGAGAAGCTAGAAAATGTAAACAGAAAAACGCAGTGGGGGGCAGTGATGTCTTTGAGCCAGCCAGAGAGTACGCCAGATTTTTGTTTCAATCACCAAAATCAGATGAGCGCAATATTAGCAATTGCCATCTCGTCGCTGTTGGCGATCGCCGCAGCCTTAGTTCATTGTCAGGATGCGCGATCGCAAACATATACCGATGGAAATTCGGCAGAAATCAAACAGCTCGTCAATAACAAAACATCCGAAGAAGCTTGCGATATTAAAAATAGCAAGTATCCTTGCCCTCCATAGCGAAAAGTTTTAGAACAGGGCGGTTCAATTGCATAACAACCGCCCAATCTCCCGAATAAAAATTAGAGTAGTGCGTCCCGTCGTCTAACTTTCCAATCTTTGAGGCGCGATCGCTCTTCTGAAAAAGCGATCGCCAACTCAAAAAACTTACTCCCACAGCAAAAGCAACCATGAAAAGAACCCTTATTTATCCCAACTACACCCAGGAGCTCCGCTGGCAACAGTTCAAAAATAAACTCAAACTGTTAGGAATAGCCGCAGCTCTCATTGCCTGCATCCCCCTCCCACCTGCCATCCTCGCAGAACTCGAAAAGCAAGCCGTAACCCACGATTTCGGATACAAGTATCTCTACCTAGCCGACATCTTCTTATTTAACTGGCGGCTCTTCGAGGCTTGCCTCTTCTGGTTGCCCCCCGCAGGGAAAACCGGAGCTCATTGCCATCAGGAAGTTTTCAACCGTGGAAGGGTCGTCCGGGGCAGTATCATCGAGGAAAAATCCCGAGTTACCCGCAATGAAATCAAACCAGTGAGTCGGCGAAACATTCCTGCCGGTGGCTGGCTCAAAGGCAGTTTTAAAACTCCACCTTTCGCCATTCACGAGCTTATCAATGCCAGCGAACAAATTTCCGTTGCTCTCTCCCTTTACCTTCCTGGAAGAGATTACTAAAGCTTCTGTCTTACAACCGCGAGCGATCGCTCCTAACAACAGCGATCGCTCCCCACCAACCACTCCCCAAAAAGCCATGCCTAAAAAAACCCACAATTATCAAGCCCTAGCTCAAACCTTAGTCTTTCGTCCGGCAGAAGCGATCGAGCTATTCCCCGCCGATGGTTCGCAACCCATCCTCTTTTATCCTCACGAAAAAGTGCAGCTCTCTCATCTTATCGCCAGATACAACTTAACTGCTACCAAAAAAATTTGTTTTCTGACTTTTCGATGTTGTCAAAATCTCGAAGAGATCTGTTGCTTTGTCGATGTGGAACAGTACGGCAACGTTCGCTTTATACGCGACAAATTAAAAATGAACCTAGTCGGCAGTTTCTGCTGGCAAAATCGCCTCTGGTGTTACTTCTCTCTAAAGCGAGAAGACTGCTTGCACCAGGGGCGATCGCTTTGGCAACTACTTTGTTTATCCTAAAAGGAGGTATTTAGGGACTAGCAATTTAAGCTGTTATGCATTTAATTTTTTGTGGCAGCGAGCAGGGATGCTCGCACTACAAGGATTTGACAAAAAATCCTTTAAAATTTAGATGCTGAACAGCTTAACAAGGCACCGATGTTGGGTTGCGTTTCGTGACACCCAACCTACAAAGAACCACTTTGTTTATCCTAAAAGGAGGTATTTACCATGAAATGCAACGACCGTTTTTGCCCCTGGGTGAAACACTCCCAAGAGCGCGATCGCTATATGTGCTTAAAG
>CAZUCT010000027.1:0-8340 GCA_964619285.1 uncultured bacterium
TGCCCAGAAACCCGGTTGGTAAAAAACCGGGTTTCTTAATTCAATACCTTCGCCAGCATCGAGATTTAAGAAACCGGGTTTTTTCAAAAAACCCGGTTTCTGGCGGGGGAGGAACGCCATTTTCTTGTAGGTCGTGCGGACCTCCGTGGAACCTGACGTATTTGTTGGGTTCCACTTCGTTCCACCCAACCTACGAATGGTATTTTTTTGGGCGATCGCGCTTTCATCTGGATCGTAGTACCATCCCGTATCTATGCCAAAAAACCAATCGTTTCGGTTTGCCCAAATTAAGGCGAGAATATCTTTTAAAAGATGAGCTATTAAGTCTTGTAGTTCGCTATCCACCGATTTATCATCTTTATAGGGTAACTCTTCCATCGTGGGAAGATGCCCTTCGATTTTATAATCCGATCTTAGCATGATTCGTGCTGTTTTTCTTACTAGATTTTAAGATTTAATTTGCCTTTGGGTTCTTCGTCTTTATTTAAAATAACATATTTTTGGGAATGGGGAATTGGGAATTGGGGAATGTGGAATGGGGAATTGTTAATTGTTAACCGCCTATCCGACTTTAGCAATTAGCAATTAACAATTAACAATTAACAATTAGCAATTAGCAATTAGCAATATTGACTTTCAGCGGCCCAAAGGATAAACTAGACATAGAAAACCTTCTCACAACCTACTGGTCGGACCCACCATTCAACCCATGAACCCCATAGAAAACGTCAAAAAACCCCTGAGATTTCGAGGGGAAACAGCCCTAGCGGCGATCGCCTTTACCGACGTCGAATCCTTCACCCCCAAAATGGCCGCCGACGAACAACACACCCTGGCCCTCATCCAACGGGACTTTCAATTAATGACCCAAATTTGCCAGGAATTTGATGGCCAAGTCCTCAAACCTCTGGGAGACGGCCTCCTCATGTACTTCGTCAGCGCCGAAAAAGCAGTCTCCAGCGCCATCGAAATCCAAAAATCCCTGGCCGCCGCCGCCGCTAACCTCCCAGAAAAAGACATCCTCAAACACCGCATCGGCATCCATCTGGGAGATGTCTTCTTCAGCGGCAACGATGTCATGGGCAACGGCGTAAATATGGCTGCCAGACTGCAAACATTAGCCCCCGCCGGCGGCGTTTGTCTCTCCCAAACCGTTTACGATGTCGTCAAAAATCGTCTCTCTTTATCCGCAAAATTCCTCGGACAAAAACAACTAAAAGGCATCTCGGATCCCGTCTCCGTTTATCAAATTTCGCCGCCAAATTCCCGGCAAGCAGGCAGTCAAAAAATCTTTATCTCCTATCGCGCCGCCGAACCGGATAAAACCCTAGCAAGAGACTTTTTACAACAGCTAAAAAACGCAGGTCACGAAGCTTTTATGGCAGGAGAAAGCATTCGTTTGGGAGAAAATTGGCCGGAAAGAATCGAAGATGAATTAAAAAAATGCGATTACTTATTATTATTATTATCCGAACAATCTTCCTGCAGCGAAATGGTCGCGGAAGAGGTTCGCAGAGCTAAAGAATTGCAGGAAAATCATCCAGATGGCAAACCTAGAATCTTACCAATACGAGTAAATTTTCCCATAAATTCTCCCTTAAATTATAACCTCTACGGCTATCTAGATCGCATCCAACAGCGAGAGTGGAATAGTCCCGCCGACACTCCTAATTTAATAGCCGAAGTAATCGGTCTTTTAGCAGGAGAACTTACCCCAGAAAAACCCGCCGAAACTAAATCCCCTACTCCCAAAAATCGCGAAGATATAGAAAGCCGACCTTTACCCGTAGCTTCTCCCGAATTGCCCGAAGGTCAAGTAAGTTTAAATTCCAGTTTTTATGTAGAACGTCCGCCTATAGAACAACGCTGTTATGAGGAAATAGCAAGAGTTGGTTCTTTAATCAGAATTAAAGCCCCGAGACAGATGGGAAAAACTTCTTTAATGGCAAGAATATTGCACCATTCTTCTACTAATTTAGGTTATAAAACTCTGTCCTTAAGCTTTCAATTAGGCGAAAGTAAAATCTTCTCTAACTTGGATAAATTTCTCCAATGGTTTTGTGCTAATGTCGCTTTAGAATTGGATTTGCCCATCGAGTTAAACAAGTATTGGAATGCTATTTTCGGCAGCAAAGTTGCCTGCAAGTCTTACTTTGAAAGATACTTATTGAAAAGCATTTCCACTCCTTTAGTTTTGGGTTTGGATGAGGTGGATGCGATTTTTCAATATCCCGAAATTGCTTCCGACTTTTTTGGTTTGTTGCGGGCGTGGCATGAGGAGGCAAAAAATCGGGAAATTTGGAAAAAATTGCGCTTGCTGGTGGTACATTCCACCGAAGCTTATGTGCCGATGGATATCAATCAATCTCCTTTTAATGTCGGTTTGCCTGTAGAATTGTCCGAGTTTAATCCAGGGCAAGTTTTAGATTTGGCGGGCCGTTATAAGTTGAATTGGAAGGCAGAAAATGTCGAACAATTAATGGCAATAGTGGGCGGACATCCTTATTTAGTTCGTCTGGCTTTATATAATATTGCCAGGGGCGATATTGCTCTGGAGGAGTTATTAGAAACTGCGGCTACCGACGGGGGAATTTATGGGGACCATTTGCGCCGTCATTTATGGATTTTGCAACAGCGGCCAGAATTGGCTCAAGCCGCTAAAAAAGTCGTTTCTGCTGCGGAACCTATCCAGTTAGAATCCATGCAAGGTTTTAAATTGCATAGCATCGGCATTGTAGATTTACAGGGAAATTTGGTGATGCCCCGCTGCAATTTGTACCGGATGTATTTGAGCGATCGCCTGAGTAAAAGTTAACGTCGAAAAAGTCGATATCTGATTTGAATAGCAGCAAAATAATTAGGATAAAAAATGACAACTGTTTTAGGTGCGTCTTATCAATATCAAGTAGGGGGAAGTTTACCGCTAGATGCTCCTAGCTATGTGGCGCGTCAAGCCGATCGCGAACTATACGAGAGCTTAAAAGCGGGAGAGTTTTGTTACGTCTTAAACTCCCGCCAAATGGGCAAATCTAGCTTGCGGGTGCAAACCGCGAAAAGACTTAAAGCCGACGGCGTGGTTTGCGCGGCGGTTGACTTGACTGCTATCGGTTGTCAGGGCATTACTCCCGAACAGTGGTACGCGGGAATATTGTATTCTTTAACTACCAGTTTTGATGGTTTGGATGAGTTCGATCTTTTGGGTTGGTGGAGCGATCGCGAATTTCTTTCTCCTCCCCAAAGATTTAACGAATTTATCCGAGAAGTATTGCTGGCATCAATTAAAGAAAATATTGTTATTTTTATCGATGAAATAGACTGCACTCTCAGTTTAGATTTTAAAGTAGATGATTTTTTCGCCCTAATTCGTTCTTGGTACAACCAACGAGCCGATCGCCCCGAATATAACCGCTTAACTTTTGCCATTCTGGGAGTGGCGACGCCTTCGGAGTTGATGCAAGATAAAAATCGCACTCCTTTTAATATCGGTAAAGCCATCGAGTTAACCGGTTTTCAATTAGAAGAATGTGCGACTTTAATTAAAGGATTGGAAGCCCAAGTCAGCCATCCAAAAGCTGTAATGAAAGAGATTTTAGCTTGGACTGGCGGCAGCCCTTTTTTGACTCAAAAACTGTGTAAAATTGTGGGGGAAAATGCAACCCAATCAATAATAGATAATCCGAAAGAGTGGGTAGCAAATTTAGTGCAAGCCTACGTTATCCAAAACTGGGAAGCTAGAGACGAACCGGAACATTTAAAAACCATTCGCGATCGCCTTCTTTTAAACAGTTCGAGAAAGAAAAAATTATTAGTTTTATACGAGAAGATTTTACACGAAAAAGAGATTCCTTTTAACGAGTCTCCAGAGCAGATGGAATTGCGCCTCTCCGGGGTAGCAGTTAAGCTAAGTAAAGGTAAAAAATACTCTAAACCAGTTTTAAAAGTATATAATCGCATTTACGCATCGATTTTTAATAATTGCTGGTTGAGCAAACAATTGGGCAATCGCCGACCTTATCATGCAGCCATGAGACATTGGTTAATTTCTGGCTGTAATGACGAATCGAAATTATTAAAAGGACAAGAATTACAAAGGGCTTTAGCATGGTCGAAAAAGAAAAAATTAACCCCTAAAGATTATCAGTTTTTAATCGCCAGCTCTCGGGGGGCAGCAGAAAGCGAAAATAACCTGCTACTGCCTCCCAAGAGTCTGCCCGCAGCAACGCGATCGCTCTTGCCGCCCTTACCGCCAAGCAAGGAGAATAAGGAGACGGTTTCCCGTCTGGTTTCCTTGCTCTCCCAAGAATCTCCCCCAGAGGAGAAAAAGCAAACAAACCAGTCAGGTTTGGCGGTGGTGGAGGCCCGAGAGTTGCCGCCATCGTCCCTGGATACCGACGAGGGGGCGATCGCCCCGGAAAAGTACCACCGAGAGGAAGAGCTATTATACCAACACCTGCTCCACTGCGTGCAAAACGAACCGCCAGAGCAGATAATAGATAGGTTTCGTCAGTTGTTTATCGAAGGCATCGGCTATCCGGAACCGGAAATTGAGGGTGCTTTATATAAAACGATTCCTTTTTTGGGTAGCGATCGCGATTTTCTCTATATTCTCAACCGCTGCTGTTATATTTCGATTAACCGCTGGCGAACTAACCGGGAAGGAAGGAAGGCGATCGCCAAGTTAATTGAAGTATTTAGATTGCCTCCTCGTTTCGAGACTGCCGCATCGCGATCGCGCATCGTTAACCGGTTGCGAAATTTAGTCCATCAGTTCACCCAAAGCGAAGAATATCTCAAACTGCAACGCTTGATTAAAGTTGTAGAAAAACCAGTTAAAGAAGATAAGGAAGAGACTTCACAAGTCTTGGGAGATTTGATTTATCGCTATCCATATTTGTACGATCGTTATTTATTAACTTCCTGCACGTCTATCGAACACCAGCAAACCGTTATTCAGTTGCAAAGAGAAAGAAAGCGACAATTTGAAGTCAATTTATTTCAATATACCACTTGCCTCCTCCGACACAGTAAAATTGCTCTTAACGGTGCTTCTGGGAAGGGGCAGATTATCTCGTCATTAACAAACCCAACTTTTTTAAAGGAGGAAGAAGTACATTTAGCCCTCCAAGAATTTGTCGGCAAAGTCGAAGGCAATTACTCTTATAAAGAATTGGCGCATTTATTTTTAAAGGCTACTAGCAGATGTCAAAAATTCAGTAATTTTAAAGCCGATTTATACGAATATTTGATTGCCACTATAGACCCGGAATACGGCAAAAAGAAATTTTACGATCGCTTGTTTAAGTTGCTTAAAAATGTTTACAACCAAAGCGACTCTTTGAAGTTAAACGATTTCTTGCTCAAACAAACTTGCAAGCAATTATTTCAATTTCTAGTTATCGAAAGTCATAAAAATCCCAACCACTATGTTTTGTTGGATTTAATTTCCAATATCGGCAGCTTGCGCACCATCGGTTTATTATTAAAAATAGCTCTACTTTCTCAACAAGTAAAACCCGAGTTAGAAAAGCGGGTTGGCATTTTATTTAACCATTACGAAGGAAGAACTATTGACGAGATTAAATGGCTGGTAAAATATCTGGAAAACGTCAATTTAGCTTTAGTTGTTAACTTTGGCGATATCGATGTTTCTATTATGAAAAACCATGTTAACGACGGTTCGTAGCGATCGCGGAGCGCGATAGTTAGTAGTAATCGCGGAGCGCGATTTTCTCGTTACATTCCCTACCTTCGGAACTCACCACTAAGTAGGAGTGTCAAATTAATTAGACACCGAACAGACAAGATGTCTGTTCTACGGGGAAAATTTTCTGCAAATATTTTTGCCTACCTACTTACATCGTTTGCGACGGTCATTCGTTACTACGAACAAAAGGGGGTCGAGGAAAATACCCCAACCCCCAACAACTTACACCGCTACAAAGTTTACTAACTTGCCAGGAACGACAATTACTTTCTTAACGTTCTTACCTTCGAGATGACGCGCCGCCGCATCGGAGGAACGGGCCAACTCCTCTAAAGCAGGGCGATCGCTCTGGGCCGGTACCTGAATAGTACCCCGAGTCTTACCGTTAATCTGAATCACCAAAGTAACCTCATCCACCACCAAAGCATCGGCATCCAACTCCGGCCAGGACTGCTGGTGGATGGAACCTTTACCGCTTGCTGTCTGCCACAACTCGTCGGCGATGTGAGGAGCAAAAGGAGCCAACAACAACAATAACACTTTCACGCCCTCGGCATAAATCGGCGAATCCTTGCAACTGCTATCGCTCAAAGCATTGCTCAACTTCATCAACTCCGAAACCGCCGTATTAAACTGATACTCGCCATCGAGATCCTCGCTGACTTCCTTAATGGCAGTATGGATCGCCCGCCGCAAATCCTTCTCTTCCTTCTTAGTGGCAGTTGCACTCTTTATCTTGCTCAAACTGTGTTTCCCAGCAAACTCCGTCACCAACGACCAGACGCGGTTGAGGAAACGAAACTGCCCTTGCACGTCCGCATCGTCCCACTCCAAATCCTTCTCTGGAGGCGCCTTGAACAAAATAAACATCCGCGCAGTGTCCGCCCCATACTTCGCCATTACATCTAACGGATCCACGCCGTTATATTTCGACTTAGACATCTTCTCGTAGAAGACTTCCAACTTTTCCCCCGTTTTTGGATCTAAAGGATTGTCCGCATTGACTTCCGTGGGAGGAATATATTTACCAGTAGTCGGGTTTTTATAAGTGATTGCTTGAACCATGCCTTGAGTTAACAAGCGCTGGAACGGTTCGTCGCAATTTATTAAGCCGCGATCGCGCAAAACCTTAGTAAAAAACCGCGAATACAACAAATGCAAAATCGCGTGTTCGATACCCCCCACATACTGGTCCACAGGCATCCAGTCATTAATCTTATCCGTCTCAAAAACCCGTTCGGAATTTTTAGCATCGGGATAGCGCAAGAAATACCACGACGAATCGATAAAAGTATCCATCGTGTCAGTTTCCCGCTTGGCAGGAGTGCCGCAACTCGGGCAAGGAACGTTAACCCAATCCTCCATCTTTGCCAACGGCGACGGACCGCGACCGGAAAACTCCACGCTATGGGGCAACAACACCGGCAAATCCTCATCCGGCACCGGCACCGCCCCGCAGTTCGGACAGTGAATAATCGGTATCGGCGCCCCCCAGTAACGCTGTCTGGAGATTAACCAATCTCGCAAGCGATATTGAACCCGCCCCTCGCCGTAACCTTCATCCTCCGCATATTCGATAACCGCCTGTTTGCCGAAAGTAGATTTTTCGCCGTTGAAAGGACCGGAATTAACCATAATTCCGATATCGGTATAAGCTTCGTTTAACTCGTCGTCGTCGTTATCGGAATCGTCCTGTACGATTACCCGCGTAATCGGCAAATCGTACTGTGTGGCAAACTGGAAGTCGCGAACGTCGTGGGCGGGAACTCCCATAACCGCGCCGGTGCCGTATTCGTATAAAACATAATCGGCGATCCAGATCGGAATCTCTTGGTTATTAAAAGGATTAATCGCCTTGCCCCCAGTGGGAACTCCTCGTTTGGGTTTGTTTTCGGCGGTGCGTTCTTGTTCGCTTTGGTCGTTGACTTCTTTAATAAACTTATCGACAGTTTCCCGGTGTTCTGCGGTGGTAACTTTAGCAGTTAAAGGATGTTCTGGGGCGAGTACGACGTAACTCACGCCGTAAATGGTATCGGGGCGAGTGGTAAAAACGCCAACTTTTTCGTTTATGCCAACGATGGGAAACTCCAAGTAAGCGCCGATGGATTTACCGATCCAGTTTGCCTGCATGAGTTTGACTCTTTCCGGCCAACCGCTGAGTTTGTCGAGGTCGTTAAGTAACTGTTCGGCGTAGTCGGTAATTTTAAAGAACCACTGGCGCAAGAGTTTGCGCTCCACTTTCGCACCCGATCGCCAGGAGTATCCTTCGCTATCGACTTGTTCGTTAGCGAGTACGGTTTGGTCGATGGGATCCCAGTTAACGGCGGATTCTTTTTGGTAGGCGAGGCCGGCCTGGAAGAATTGGAGGAAGAGCCACTGAGTCCATTTATAGTAGTCGGGGGAACAGGTGGTAACTTCTTTGTTCCAGTCGAAGGAAATGCCCAGGCGTTGGAGTTGCGCCTTCATTTGGGCGATGTTTTGGTAGGTCCATTGAGCCGGAGGGATGCCCCGGTCGATGGCCGCATTCTCGGCGGGGAGGCCGAAGGCGTCCCATCCCATCGGGTTAAGGACGCGGTGGCCTTGCATTCGTTTGAGGCGGGCGATGACATCGACAATGGTATAGACGCGGACGTGGC
>CAZUCT010000027.1:8440-36417 GCA_964619285.1 uncultured bacterium
GAAACCGGGTTTTTTGAAAAAACCCGGTTTCTTAGGACTTTATGTAGGCGATCGCTTTTGGAATTATTAAATATGAACCCGATTTGCCATTAACAAGAACGCAATTAGCAATTAGCAAAAAGCGTTAAGTTCTTGGTTTTCTTCTTGCATTGAGATGCATTCGGTTACATTATTGTTCCTTGTTTGGACAAAGCTTAAAATAAAACCAAAACTAAGGAACTATTAGAAATATGAGCGATAACATGGGTCAACTGAAAATTGAAGTAAACGCCCTTCAAGCAGAAATAGAGGCCCTCCAAGCAGAAATAGGCAAACTCCGAGAAAAGCGATCGTCCTTTCGGGTAGCAGTCAGCTTCCCCAAAAACAACACCCCAGAAGCGATCGCCCAATTCCAAAGGCAAAAGGCCAAAGAAGTCGCCCGGTGGTCCGAAGAACTCGAAGAAATTAACCGAGCCCTCAAACCCTTAGAAATCCAACTGGCCCAAAAGCAAGCAGAACTGGCCCCCAAAGTCAACAAACTGCAATGGCAAGAATTGGAGGAGGGCATCCACGCGGGGGGCCAACAGTTACAAGAGCAGGTGGAAAAAATCAACGAACTGGCAAGTCGCCTCGATGCCGAAATCTCGACCCTCAAACAAATTTACCGAGAAGTTAACCCCCTCTACTGCCAGTGGTTGCAAAAGTCTGTCAAGGTCGTTGAATTTAAAGCAAAAACGATTCCTTATGTGTTTGTGAAGCAGGACGGGTTTATTTTGGGCAATAAAAAGATTGAGGAGGGTGGTCAGGGGTAGGCTGCATTTCATAGTCAATACTTTTACTCAGGAAAAACCTCTTTTTTTGAGTACTCGTCATGAGTACTCGTCATGAGTATGAATTAAGAGTAATTGCAAAATTGAGATGCAGCCGTGGCGGGCCTCTGGTATTATCGAAGATTTTGAAGGTATTTAGGTAAAAATAACATGGCCGAACCAAGCCAAGTCCCATATTTATTGCGGGCAACTCGGGGAGAAAAATTACCGCGCCCGCCAGTCTGGATGATGCGTCAAGCGGGCCGCTACATGAAAGTTTATCGGGAACTGCGAGATAAATATCCCTCGTTTCGCGATCGCTCCGAAAAACCGGAACTAGCAATCGAAATTTCCTTGCAACCTTTCCGAGCCTTTGAACCCGACGGAGTGATTTTATTTTCCGACATTTTAACCCCACTGCCGGGAATGGGAATTAACTTCGAGATTGTGGAAAGTAAGGGTCCGATAATCGATCCCCCTATACGCAGTTTATCTCAGGTCGAAGCAATTCATCCCCTAGAACCGGAAGAGTCCCTGCCTTTTATTAAGACAATTCTGCAAACTCTCAGAGAGGAAGTGGGGAACAAAGCGGCTGTTTTAGGTTTTGTGGGAGCGCCTTGGACTCTAGCAGCTTACGCCATCGAGGGCAAGAGTTCCAAAGATTACCGAATCATTAAAAGTATGGCTTTTAGCGAACCTGCCATGCTGCATCAATTTTTGGGCAAGGTGGCAGACTCCATCGCCACTTACGTTCGCTACCAGATCGACTGCGGGGCCCAAGTCGTCCAGATGTTCGACTCTTGGGCGGGGCAACTCAGTCCCCAAGATTACGACACCTTTGCTTTGCCCTATCAGAAAAGGGTGGTAGAGCAGGTTAAGGCAACTCACCCCGAAACTCCATTAATCCTTTATATTAATGGTAGCGCGGGACTGCTGGAAAGAATGCCGAGTTGCGGCGTCGATTTTGTCAGCGTCGATTGGACGGTGGACATAGCGGAGGCTCGGCAGCGCTTGGGCCCGAATGTTGGGGTTCAGGGAAATATCGACCCTTGTGCTTTATTTGGTTCTAAGGACTTTATTAAGTCGCGAGTATTGGAAACTATTCGCAAAGCAGGCGATCGCTCCCATATCCTCAATTTAGGACACGGCGTTTTGCAAAAAACTCCAGAAGAAAACGTAGCTTGCTTCTTTGAAACTGCCAAACAAGCTGACAAATTATTAGCAGCTTCCTCTTAAGAGATTTTAAGATTTGAGATTGTCTTTTAAGGTAATCTCAAGTCTGCCATTAACTTCCCAAAAATCTTTATCTCCTATTCCCTGATGAACTCTAAAAAGATTTTTATAACTGGTGCGAGTGGCTGCATCGGTCACTATCTTGTTGAAACCTTAATTCAACAAACTAACCACGAACTTTACCTTTTAGTTAGAAATTCCCAGAAATTAAAAATAGATTGCAAGGTCCGCCCGGGTATCCATATATTAGAATCGGATTTGCGAGAAATAAGTCGCTGGACGGAGATTCTTAAAACTACTAACGTAGCAATTTTAGCTGCTACGGCCTGGGGAGGAACTCAGGAAGTTTTTGATATTAATGTCGTCAACACGATTAAACTGCTGAAATTACTAAATCCAGAAGTTTGCGAACACGTCATTTATTTTTCGACGGCAAGCGTTCTGGACCGTCATAACCAATTACTAAAAGAAGCGAATCAATTTGGAACTGATTATATTCGTTCCAAATACGAGGTTTTATATCAGATGTCCCGCCTCAAAGGTTTGCCGCCAATTACGGCAGTTTTTCCAACTTTAGTATTAGGAGGAGATGGGGTAAAACCCTATTCTCATTTATCCTCTGGCTTGCCCGACATTGTAAAACATATTAATCTGATGCGGTGGTTGAGAGCCGATGGCAGCTTTCACTTTATCCATGCTGAGGATATTGCTCGGGTGGTTCGATATTTAGCAGATAATCCCCCAGAAGCAAATCGACAATTGAGAAAGTTGGTTTTGGGTAACTCGGCGGTAACGGTAAATCGAGCTATTAAAGAGGTTTGTAAGTATCTCAATAAGTTTAATTTATTTGGTTTTCCTCTGTGGCCGTGGTTGGTGGAAGTGTTGATTTTCTTGTTCCAAGTAAAGATGGCTCCTTGGGATCGATTCTGTTTGGATTATCGCCATTTTACTTATGAAGAGCCGGTTAATCCCGCAACTTTTGGTTTGCCGAGTTATTGTTCTACGATGGCAGATGTTTTGAGAACTCGGGGAATTTCTCGCAAGGGGAAAGTGAGCAAGCCTCCACTTATAGAAATCTCTGCTTTTGAGTCGAGTCATTAAGCGTTAAATCCTCCCCAACCGGGGGGGAATTTTTTTAGGGGGATGGGAGCGATCGCGTCGAAACCTAAGCCAGAGAGCTCCCATCTAAAAAATTAGAGAGCAATAGAGAACATTTATGATTTCAAAAATAACATTGGAAAATTTTTTTAGCTTCAGAGAGTCTACGACTATAGAACTTAATTCCGGTGTTAATATTCTTCTAGGAATTAATGGCAGTGGCAAATCAAATTTCCTTAAAGCAATTCAGTTACTTTATGAAAGTATTATTGGCCCTGGTTTAATCGATTATATCCAGGGGTAAAAAAACTTAGCGATCGCCACATTTGGAAACTAAGCGGAAAAGGGGTTTGTTGTTGGTGGCGATCGCTTCTCGAAAAGGTTAACCGTCATTATCAGAGGTATTCAAAAGCGATCGATGTCTATCTTCAACCTCCCCGCATGATAATCAGCGTGGCATTTCAAACAAAGTCCCATCATTGCTCGTACATCGGCGGGACCGCCTTCGCTGTAATAGATTAAGTGATGTCCTTGGGCTTTTTCCGAACCACAGACTAAGCATATACCACCTTCCATATTGACAGTTTCTCTTTGTGCTTTGATCTGCTCTCTAGGGCGTCTTTTACTCATAAATTAACTTTCCTCATTTCCATCAGTTATATTGCGAACAGGTTTATATTGAAGTTGTCGCTGATTACCTTCAACAATGGTTCCTCTACCCTCTGGGGCTATACGTCTTTTGGCATCTTTAATCGCATCAGCAAGTCGCATTCTCTCTTCTGAAGTAAGCAGATCTATCCTGGCAATTACTGCCTGGTCTCTTGGTTTTCCAGACTCTTGAGGACAGGTTCTACGATTATGTCCTTCTTGACCGCACTTAGAACAACGCATTTTTTTCACCCTAGAAAGTTGACACTTTTAGCTCGTTGTTACCATTGTTACGAGCAGATGTAGCTTGAGATGGTTTGATAATTTCTATCTCGTCTTCACCATAAGCAATAGTCATCCGAGTCTTACAGTCAATACGAGGAAGACCCATTTCATCAACTTCGATTGAATATAAGTCAATCTCGCCGTTGTTGCGTTGAACGACTATGCGTAAAATTTCTGGGGAGTGCCAGTCAACTTGAAGCACTTTATCCCCTTTCTTTAATATTTTGATTTTGGTGTGGATTTGTTGATTATTCATATTGGGCCTAAAACTCTAGCATTCTTCTCTTTTACCTCATTTTTTATTTTTTGTCAAGGATATCTAGGAAGGTATCAAATCGATTCTGCGAAACGCTAATTTTGTATTTTAGCAAGTTCGTAAGCTAGAGATGAGTTTGTTGTTGGTGGCGATCGCCTCTCGAAAAGGTCAACCGCCACCAAAACCGACACCAAGGTTTAACACCTCAAAGTTGACCTTTTTAACTTCAAGGATGAGGTTTGAAACCTCAAAATTGGCCCTTTTAACCTCAACCGCGAACTTAAAAAAGGGGACAAAATGGGTTACTATAACAAAATACAGGGCAATTGGCTGAAAAACGTTGGTAGAAAGCTTAAGCTAGATCTGGCTTTGGCCTTCTGGCGCTAAGGAGCCGACGCGATTTAATATAATTAAGTCGTTAACTGCTTCAACTGCCGTCTAAGACAGTTTTTAGCTACCCCTGTTAATTACCAATTAAATAATTAACAGATTGTAAAAGGATTTTTAAAAATGGTCGGCAAGGAAGAATCTGAGTTTAAAGAAAAGCTCATTGCTTCTGCTGAGACACAAATTGTCGAGCAGTCAAAACGAATAGAGTTTTATATTGCAGAATATACGATTGAAATTTTAGCCTTAAAGATGAGTAACGGAGATTTTGAAATCCCCGATTATCAGCGTGAATTTACATGGGAGGACAAAAGAAGATCTAGATTTCTTGAATCAGTTTTGATGGGACTTCCCATTCCTTTTCTGTTTTTCTGGGAAAGTCCTACAACGGGCAAACTTGAAATTGTTGATGGGGTACAACGTCTTAAAACTATTCAAGAGTTCGTTCTGGGTGACTTTGCTTTGGGTGACTTGGAAGAACTATCTTTATTAAGTGGGTTCAAATTTAAAGAGCTGTTGGAGTCTCGTCAAAGAAAGATTAAAAATCGCTCCATTCGAGGAATTGTACTTAATGAGTCTACTGACGAACAATCTCGTTTTGATTTATTTGAGCGAATTAACACTAGCAGCAAAATAGCTAACAAGGCTGAGGTACGTCGAGGTGCTTTGGGAGGGCCTTTTCAAGACCTTGTTATATCCCTGTCAAAAGAGCAAGATTTTATCGATTTGGCTCCAGTATCAGAGAAGCTAGAGAAAGAGCGAGAGCTAGAAGAATTAGTAACGCGCTTCTTTGCTTATGGTGATGGATTAGAAAACTATAAAGATCGAGTTTCAGCTTTTCTTTACGATTACACAAAAAAAATGAATAAGCACTTTGAAGAAAAACCATCAGCTACTAAAACTTATCGCAAAAGATTTAAAGATACAATGAATTTTGTCTCAAAAAACTTTCCTTGGGGCTTCCGAAGAACGCCGACAGGAAAAATCACACCAAGATCGCGTTTTGAAGCAATTGCAATTGGAAGCTATTTAGCTCTAAAAGAGCAACCCAGTCTAGCTAAAAAATCGATTGAAGTGCAAGATTGGTTACAAAGTACAGAGTTTAAAAAAGTAACTGGTGCTGATGGTGCGAATGTCAAAAGTAGATTGGTAGGACGCATCAATTTTGTTCGCGATCGCCTGCTTGGAGAATAGGAATGGATGATTTTAGTCAAGGATTTGAAGAGCGTTTGCAAGAGATAGAAACTTATCTCGATCTACTCGAAGCATTGGAAAAGCAGGTTCGAGATGGGGTTCCCGAATTAGGGCCGGGAGGAGAAAAAATTACTGTTCGACAACAAAGAATTCTTTATTCTAGCGTTTATCTTCAATTATATAATCTTGTCGAGTCAACCGTAGCTCAGTGTTTAAATGCTGTTGCTCGGAGTGTAATAGATCGATCTACACATCCTGGTCATCTGTCTGAGTCTTTACGTCGAGAATGGGTAAGATTTATGGCACGAACTCATACCGAACTCAACTACGAAAATCGTCTTCAAGGTGCTTTAGAACTCTGCAATCATTTAGTACAAATCTTACCGATATCAACTTTTGAGATTGAAAAAGGTGCGGGGGGTAGTTGGACCGATTGGGAAATTGAAAAAATCAGCGAACGTTTGGGATTTCCATTATACATCGCTCCTCATGTTCGTCAAGCAATCAAACGACCATTTCGAGATGGTAGGACAGCATTGGAATTAATCAAAAAATTTCGCAATCAATTAGCTCATGGCGAACTCTCTTTTGCCGAGTGTGGCGAAGGTGTCACCGTTAGCGATCTTCGCGAGCTAACCGAACGAACGAGTTCGTATCTGCGGGAGGTTGTAGCTTGTTTTAAATCTTCCATAGATGCACATGAGTTTTTAATACCAGAACATCGACCTAAAGGAGTAAAAAAGTAAAGGAAGCCGTGCCCAAAATTGTTATCCCTAATAGGAATAAACCAACTGTTAATAATATCGATCGCTCAATCAGTGCAGTCGATCTATTTTGTGGTGTTGGCGGACTTACTCATGGACTAATCGAAGGAGGCATTCGAGTTGTTGCAGGTGTAGATTTAGACCCGCAATGTCGTTTTCCGTATGAGGCAAATAACGATTCTCTTTTTATTGAGCGAGATGTTACTCAGCTATCGGGCAAAGAGCTTTCCGATATTTTTGGTAATGCAAAATTGCGATTATTAGCAGGTTGTGCCCCCTGCCAACCTTTCTCAACTTACAGCCAAAAAACTCGTAGAATTCGTAACGATAATAAATGGGAACTTGTTGCCGAGTTCGGTCGGTTGGTCGAGGAAACTCAACCGGACTTTGTGACAATGGAAAATGTACCGCAACTTTTAGAGCATCAAGTTTTCCAAAGTTTTCTTGAAGATTTGGATG
This sequence comes from uncultured bacterium, assembly GCA_964619285.1. Lineage (GTDB taxonomy): Bacteria > Cyanobacteriota > Cyanobacteriia > Cyanobacteriales > Microcoleaceae > CALKCV01. Next base: position 15,553 of record CAZUCT010000027.1, read on the forward strand.
GCTATGAAACATGGTATGGCGTTATACAGTGCGTTGATTATGGCGTGCCTCAAACTCGCAAACGGCTGGTGTTAATTGCCTCTAAACTTGGTTCGATAAAATTACTTCCTCCAAATGCCTCTGCACGCGATCGCGCAACCGTGCGGCAAGCTATATTCCACTTACCTAAATTGGAGGCTGGATGTTCCGATCCCAAAGATCCGCTTCATACCGCTTCTTCACTAAGCGAACTTAATTTGCGCAGAATAAAAGCCTCAAAGCCCGGGGGGACATGGAGAGATTGGGATGAATCATTACGGGCATCGTGTCATCGCAAAAATTCAGGACAAACCTATCCCAGTGTTTACGGTCGCATGGAATGGGATGCTCCCGCACCAACAATCACAACTCAATGTTTTGGATATGGAAATGGTCGATTTGGACATCCAGAGCAAGATCGCGCTATTTCTTTGAGAGAAGCCGCACTTCTCCAAACTTTCCCAGAAGATTACTGCTTTCTAGAGCCTGGGGAGAGAGCAAACTTTGCTAAACTTGGCCGATTTATTGGTAATGCTGTTCCCGTTCGTATTGGTGAGGTAATCGCTCGGAGTTTTTTATCGCATTTGTCAAAAGTTAATTTAAAATAAAATTATCAACTGGTAAAACTTCCAGCAGATGTAGGTAATTTTGTCACTGCCACTAAAGACTATGAACCAAGAAAATCGACTTAAACTGAGTTCTATTAAACTTAAAGGTTTCAAATCCATCAATCCAGAAGGGCAGTCGATATCTTTTCAAGACATTACTTTATTATTGGGAGCTAATGGGTCGGGAAAAAGTAATTTAGTCTCATTCTTTGGTATGCTTAACTACATGATGACTGAGACGCTACAAATCTATATTGGAGAAAATGGTGGGGCGGAAACGCTTTTATATTATGGTGCTAAAACCACTAATCGGGTTAGCGCGGAAATGGAGTTTATCAATCCTGAAGCAACGGAAATTTATCAGTTTTGTTTGTCTCATGCGGCAGGAGATATGTTAATATTTACTGAAGAGACAATTAGGTATAAAAAGGAAGGTCGCCCCAATCCATATACGCTTACATTTGACCCCGGTTTGAAAGAGTCGGGGTTGCCAAAGGGAGCCAAAGAATCTAATCATACACCGGAAAAAGTTATCTTTGAGCTTTTAAAACGCTGCCAGGTTTTTCAATTTCACGATACCTCAAAAACAGCGAGGATTAGAAATAAGGGATACATCGACGATAATAGATTTCTGAGAAGGGATGCTGGTAATTTAGCGGCTTTTCTCTATGTCATGCAACATAGCAATGAAACTGAAAAATATTATCAACGAATTGTTAGATATATCCGACAGATTATGCCTCAATTTGGAGATTTTGAGTTAAAACCTTCGCGACTTAACGAAAATTATATTATGCTCAATTGGAGGGAGAAAGGGGCAGACTATTTGTTCGGTCCGCATCAGATTTCCGATGGTTCGTTGCGTTTTATGGCGATCGCTACTTTACTTCTCCAACCCCCAGAAACGTTGCCGGCGGTAATTATTCTGGACGAACCGGAATTAGGGTTGCATCCAACGGCGATTTCTCTACTTGCGGGAATGGCAAAAACAGCGAGTAGAAATTGTCAAGTTGTGATGGCGACTCAATCTCCTCGATTAGTGGATGAGTTCGACCCAGAAAATATCGTTATTGTGGAGAGAAATAGCAATAATTCTTGCAGCGAATTTAAAAGTTTAGATGAGGAGAAATTAAGCGAATGGTTAGAACGATATAGCATGAGCGAACTTTGGGAGAAGAATGTTATTGGAGGGCAACCGTGTAGTTAGAAAAACTGGAAAGGCTTTCCGATGGTGGGAGTTAAAGCGATAGATTGGTTGTTGGTGGCGATCGCTTCTCGAAAAAAATGACCTTTTTGACGCGATGGGCCGGGGAACCGGAAGGGTGGCCTTTTTGAGTTTAATTCTAAACTTGACAGGAGGCGCAAAATGGGTTAATATATCGAAAAATTAGAGAGAGAAATTATGATTTCAAAAATAACATTGGAAAATTTTTTTAGTTTCAGAGAGCCGACGACGATAGAACTTAATCCCGACGTTAATATTCTCCTGGGGATTAATGGCAGTGGCAAATCAAATTTCCTTAAAGCGATTCAATTACTTTATGAGAGTATTATCGGCAACGGTTTGGAAGAAGTATTTTTAAAGAAATGGAGCGGTTTTAATACAGTTGCCAATTTTAATAACGATGGAAAAGACTATATAAAATTGTCGTTTGAGTTTGATAAAGATGCCATTAAAAAGATAACCAGTAAAGAAGGATATTTATTCTCAACTAATCCTACTTATGAAATCGAAATTTGTAAATTAGGTCAAACTTCATATTATTTAAAAGAAAAATTAAAAGAAAAATTATCTGCCCCAAGCATCAGAGAGGGCGAAACAGATTTTATCTTTATGGAAATGGATAACGGGCGGGGTATTATTTCGACGCGGGAAGAGGGAAAAGTTGGTATCCAGAGATATCCGCAAGAGAATAAAAAGCTAACTTTTAAATCTACGGAACTGGTTCTGAGACAAATATCGGAACCCGAGAGATTTTATCCCCATTTTACTTTAAAGAGAGCTTTAGAAGAGGCTTCTATTTATTATTATTTTAATACGACTTTTTCTAGTCCTATCAGACAACCATCTAGCTATGGTACTGAGACCAAGTTGTTACCGGACGGACACAATTTGATGACGATTCTCAATCAGATTAAAAATAATCATCCTTTATACTACGATAAAATAGAAGAAGCTATTAAGAAAATTAACCCGCATTTTAAAGATATCAATTCTGCTGCTTTTGGTTCTAAGTTGTATCTGGTACTTCGAGAAGAGTGTCTGGCCAAAACCGTTTCTATCGAACAAATTTCAGAAGGTACTCTCAGTTATTTGCTTTTGCTGTCAATATTATTTAACCCAGAAAGGGGCAATTTGATATGTATTGAAGAACCGGAAACTAATCTCCATCCCGATATGATAAACACGATATCAAATGGAATAAAGGAAGCATCAAAAGAGACGCAAATAATAATTACAACTCATTCGCCATTGTTGCTGAATTTATTCGAGATAGAGGATGTTTTAATCTTTGAAAAGAGCGATCGCAACGAGACAGAGGTTAAGATTAAGTCGTCGGATGAATTTGAGGACTGGATGGGCGATTTTTTGGTCGGTCAAGCTTGGTTGCAAGGTTTGATAGGTGGAAAGAGATGGTAAATATAGCCATCCTAAATCATTCGTGTCAAATTTTTTCGTACAAATAAAACTGTAGGGGCAAAGCCTGAGGGCGTTAATTTTTGAGAAAACACATTGATTTTGATGTCCGAATGCTTTGCCCCCACCCATCGTTTAATTTTCTGTACTTTGGAAATTAGCAAACCTAGCGACAAACTCGACACAATTTTAAGGCAATATTTTGATGCTGTAAAAGCCCGAGGAGGTAAAGAAAAACTCAAAGGTAAAAGATACTCAAAAGCTAAAGATGGACCTAAATTAATAGGGTTGCTAGAGTTACAATTTTTGATGGAAGATTTCGATGAGGTAAGGCGGTTAATCGATTTTATCCAGGGGTAAAAGTTGTTGGTGGCGATCGCTCCCCAAAATGACCTTTTTGACACGATGGGCCGGGGAACCGGAAGGATGGCCTTTTTGAGTTTAATTCTAAACTTGACAGGAGGGACAAAATGGGTTAATATCTTAAAATACTGGACAATAAGAGGAATTGAAATGACAACTAACGTTTCTTTAGAAGAACGGGTTGCAGCAGTAAAAGTTGCGATAATTGAATATTTGATAAAGCGATTGTAAAGGAGATGGAACAACTGTCTGGCGGTGGGGGAAATTGGCGAAGGATTGATGAGATAACCGATTCCAATGTTGTCAAGCAACAAAACCAAATATCTTGTGGTGCGGCTTGCGGGGAAATGTTGCTCAAAGATCGAGAAATTTACCATATTAATCAATCTTTAATTGCGGCTGAAACTGGAGTGCCCGTTAGTGCTGAAGTTCTAGCTGTTGCTCTCAATATTTTTGATTCCAGTGGGGTTAGAGTTTGGCAGGGTGGTACTGTTTCTCTTCCAGGAGCAACAGACTCAGAAATTATCGATGTGCTGGTTGAAACAGGTTCTTGGGGTGCTGTTTTATGGGAACCTTTGGCTCATTTGGGTCATATAGTAGTGGTTGATGGAATTGACGAAACGGGAAAAATCCTAATTCGCGATCCTTGGGATGCTACAAGTTATAAAATGGATAGAGAAGATTTTATAAATTACTGGAATAGTCAAGCCATTTATTCATTAAGACGATGAACGTAACAGTTTTGTCCATTAAACCTGTCCGAGAGCCTAACTGCCATGAAGTATTATTATCGATTGGTGGAGAGCGGCAAGTGTTCGAGTTTACAACTGAAGTTAATCGAGTGGGAGAGCATCAACTGCAAACGACTCGGGCAGAGGATAGGTTTTCAGAGTTGTTTAGATTTAATCAACGAGTCGCGATGAATGTAAGTCAGTTGGTGGTTAAGTTTTACAATGAGGAAGCGATCGAACTTCCAGCAGATGTTGGTAATTTTGTCACTCCCGAAGAGGCTGTATCGAATTTGAAGCAGTTTAGGAAGCCAGAAACGGAGGATGCCAGTAAAGAAGGTTTAATCGAAGGAGGTCAAACTGAAGAAATGGAGTTGGATACTCGTCACAAGGCGATCGCTTTAATCGAACAGTTACCGGAGTCTTTACTGGATGAAGCGGTCGAAGTTTTGGAATCTTTATATGTTAAGGCTAACGGTTTGGAGTAGAGAGACGATAGGTTGGTTGTTGGTGGCGATCGCTCCCCAAAATGACCTTTTTGAGACGATGGGGCGGGGAAACCGAAGGATGGTTTTTTTGAGTTTAATTCTAAATTTGACAGGAGGCGCAAAAGAGGTTAATATCTTAAAATACTAGACAATAGGAGGATTTGAAATGACAACTAACGCTTCTTTAGAAGAACAGATTAAAACAGTAGAAGCTTGCCCCAGAGTCTAATTGCCAATATGTATTATTATCAACTGGTAAAACTTCCAGCAGATGTAGGTAATTTTGTCACTGCCACTAAAGACTATGAACCAAGAAAATCGACTTAAACTGAGTTCTATTAAACTTAAAGGTTTCAAATCCATCAATCCAGAAGGGCAGTCGATATCTTTTCAAGACATTACTTTATTATTGGGAGCTAATGGGTCGGGAAAAAGTAATTTAGTCTCATTCTTTGGTATGCTTAACTACATGATGACTGAGACGCTACAAATCTATATTGGAGAAAATGGTGGGGCGGAAACGCTTTTATATTATGGTGCTAAAACCACTAATCGGGTTAGCGCGGAAATGGAGTTTATCAATCCTGAAGCAACGGAAATTTATCAGTTTTGTTTGTCTCATGCGGCAGGAGATATGTTAATATTTACTGAAGAGACAATTAGGTATAAAAAGGAAGGTCGCCCCAATCCATATACGCTTACATTTGACCCCGGTTTGAAAGAGTCGGGGTTGCCAAAGGGAGCCAAAGAATCTAATCATACACCGGAAAAAGTTATCTTTGAGCTTTTAAAACGCTGCCAGGTTTTTCAATTTCACGATACCTCAAAAACAGCGAGGATTAGAAATAAGGGATACATCGACGATAATAGATTTCTGAGAAGGGATGCTGGTAATTTAGCGGCTTTTCTCTATGTCATGCAACATAGCAATGAAACTGAAAAATATTATCAACGAATTGTTAGATATATCCGACAGATTATGCCTCAATTTGGAGATTTTGAGTTAAAACCTTCGCGACTTAACGAAAATTATATTATGCTCAATTGGAGGGAGAAAGGGGCAGACTATTTGTTCGGTCCGCATCAGATTTCCGATGGTTCGTTGCGTTTTATGGCGATCGCTACTTTACTTCTCCAACCCCCAGAAACGTTGCCGGCGGTAATTATTCTGGACGAACCGGAATTAGGGTTGCATCCAACGGCGATTTCTCTACTTGCGGGAATGGCAAAAACAGCGAGTAGAAATTGTCAAGTTGTGATGGCGACTCAATCTCCTCGATTAGTGGATGAGTTCGACCCAGAAAATATCGTTATTGTGGAGAGAAATAGCAATAATTCTTGCAGCGAATTTAAAAGTTTAGATGAGGAGAAATTAAGCGAATGGTTAGAACGATATAGCATGAGCGAACTTTGGGAGAAGAATGTTATTGGAGGGCAACCGTGACGAGGTTGATTAGATTGCATATTACTGGTGAAGGTCAGACTGAGGAAAGGTTTGTTAAAGATACCTTGGCATTGCATCTCGGGTTGTTTCAAATTTCGACCGATGTTAGAAGAGTTTTGACGAGTAGGGATAAGCGAAAAAATAAATCTTATCGTGGGGGGTTGATTAATTATGAAAAGGCTAAAAGAGATATTGAAACTTGGTTGAAGGAGGATAATAATCCGGAGTCATTTTTTACGACTATGTTTGACCTTTATGCTTTACCAGATAATTTTCCTGCTTATGAAGAGTCGAGGGCGATCGCCGATCCTTATCTACGAGTTAAAGCTTTGGAAAAAGCATTTCAAGAAGATATAAAGCATCCGCGATTTATACCGTATATTCAATTACATGAATTTGAAGCTTTGGTTTTAGCAAAGCCGGCAAATTTGGAAGTAGAATATTTTGAAAGTCAAGGGGCGATCGAAGGGTTGGAAAAGATTGTACTTGAGGTTGGGGGAAATCCCGAATTGATTAACGATAATCCTACCACTGCCCCATCGAAAAGAATCTTGGAGGTTATCCCTGAGTATGACAAAGCGAATGCGGGGGCGATTATTGCGGGATTAAATGGTGTCGATTTTCTTAAAGCAAAGTGCCCCCATTTTTGCAAGTGGTTGGAGAAGTTGGAAAAGTTGTCTGATGGTGGGAGTTAAAGCGATCGCTTTGTTGTTGGTGGCGATCGCTTCTCGAAAAGGTCGATGGCCACCAAAACCGACGGCAAGCTTTGGACCTCAAAGTTGGCCCTTTTAACCTCAAGGACGAGGTTTGGACCTCAAAGTTGGCCCTTTTAACCTCAACTGCGAACTTAAAAAGAGGGACAAAATGGGTTACTATAACAAAAGACAGGGCAATTGGCTAAAAAACGTTGGTAGAAAGCTTAAGCTAGATATTGCTTTGGCCTTCTGGTGCTAATCTTCAGTCATTAACTGCTTCAACTGCCGTCTAAGACAGTTTTTAGCTACCCCTGTTAGTTGCCAGTTAAGTAATTGACAGATTGTAAAAGGATTTTTAAAAATGGTCAGCAAGGAAGAATCTGAGTTTAAAGAAGAGCTCATTGCATCTGCTGAGAAACAAATTGTCGAGCAGTCAAAACGAATCGAGTTTTACATTACAGAATATACGATTGAAATTTTAGCAATAAAGATGAGTAACGGAGATTTTAAAGTTCCTGCTTATCAACGCGAATATACATGGGAACTCAAACGAAAATCTAGATTTATTGAATCAGTTTTGATGGGGCTTCCCATTCCATTTCTTTTCTTTTGGGTAATTCCCACCACAGGTGAACTCGAAATTGTTGATGGAGTGCAGCGCCTTAAAACTATTGAAGAGTTTATTTTGGGCGATTTAATTTTGGGTGACTTGGAAGAACTATCTTTATTAAGTAAATTAAAATTTAAAGACCTTTTGGAATCTCGTCAGAGAAAGATTAAAAATCGCTCCATTCGAGGAATTGTACTTAATGAGTCTACTGACGAACAATCTCGTTTTGATTTATTTGAGCGAATTAACACTAGCAGCAAAATAGCTAACAAGGCTGAGGTACGTCGAGGTGCTTTGGGAGGGCCTTTTCAAGACCTTGTTATATCCCTGTCAAAAGAGCAAGATTTTATCGATTTGGCTCCAGTATCAGAGAAGCTAGAGAAAGAGCGAGAGCTAGAAGAATTAGTAACGCGCTTCTTTGCTTATGGTGATGGATTAGAAAACTATAAAGATCGAGTTTCAGCTTTTCTTTACGATTACACAAAAAAAATGAATAAGCACTTTGAAGAAAAACCATCAGCTACTAAAACTTATCGCAAAAGATTTAAAGATACAATGAATTTTGTCTCAAAAAACTTTCCTTGGGGCTTCCGAAGAACGCCGACAGGAAAAATCACACCAAGATCGCGTTTTGAAGCAATTGCAATTGGAAGCTATTTAGCTCTAAAAGAGCAACCCAGTCTAGCTAAAAAATCGATTGAAGTGCAAGATTGGTTACAAAGTACAGAGTTTAAAAAAGTAACTGGTGCTGATGGTGCGAATGTCAAAAGTAGATTGGTAGGACGCATCAATTTTGTTCGCGATCGCCTGCTTGGAGAATAGGAATGGATGATTTTAGTCAAGCATTTGAAGAACGGTTGCAAGAGATAGAAACTTATCTCGATCTACTTGAAGCCTTGGAAAGGCAAGTTCGAGATGGGGTTCCTCAATTGGGTTCGGAAAGGCAGGTTCGAGATGGAGTTCCTCAATTAGGTTCGGAAGGAGAAACAATTACTGTGCAACAACAAAGAATTCTTTATTCTAGCGTTTATCTTCAATTATATAATCTTGTAGAGTCAACTGTAAATCAGTGTTTAAATGCTGTTGCTCGGAGTGTAATCGATCGCTCTACACATCCAGGTCATCTGTCTGAGTCTTTACGTCGAGAATGGGTAAGATTTATGGCACGAACTCATACCGAACTCAACTACGAAAATCGTCTTCAAGGTGCTTTAGAACTCTGCAATCATTTAGTACAAATCTTACCGATATCAACTTTTGAGATTGAAAAAGGTGCGGGGGGTAGTTGGACCGATTGGGAAATTGAAAAAATCAGCGAACGTTTGGGATTTCCATTATACATCGCTCCTCATGTTCGTCAAGCAATCAAACGACCATTTCGAGATGGTAGGACAGCATTGGAATTAATCAAAAAATTTCGCAATCAATTAGCTCATGGCGAACTCTCTTTTGCCGAGTGTGGCGAAGGTGTTACTGTTAGCGATCTGCGCGATCTAACGGAACGAACAAGTTCGTATCTGCGGGAAGTTGTAGCTTGTTTTAAATCGTCTATAGATGCACATGAGTTTTTAATGCCAGAACATCGACCATGAAGGGTAGAGAAGTAAAAGAAACTGCGTCCAAAATTGTTATCCCTAATATCGCTCGCTCAATCAGTGCAGTCGATCTATTTTGTGGTGTTGGCGGACTTACTCATGGACTAATCGAAGGAGGCATTCGAGTTGTTGCAGGTGTAGATTTAGACCCGCAATGTCGTTTTCCGTATGAGGCAAATAACGATTCTCTTTTTATTGAGCGAGATGTTACTCAGCTATCGGGCAAAGAGCTTTCCGATATTTTTGGTAATGCAAAATTGCGATTATTAGCAGGTTGTGCCCCCTGCCAACCTTTCTCAACTTACAGCCAAAAAACTCGTAGAATTCGTAACGATAATAAATGGGAACTTGTTGCCGAGTTCGGTCGGTTGGTCGAGGAAACTCAACCGGACTTTGTGACAATGGAAAATGTACCGCAACTTTTAGAGCATCAAGTTTTCCAAAGTTTTCTTGAAGATTTGGATGGCTATGAAACATGGTATGGCGTTATACAGTGCGTTGATTATGGCGTGCCTCAAACTCGCAAACGGCTGGTGTTAATTGCCTCTAAACTTGGTTCGATAAAATTACTTCCTCCAAATGCCTCTGCACGCGATCGCGCAACCGTGCGGCAAGCTATATTCCACTTACCTAAATTGGAGGCTGGATGTTCCGATCCCAAAGATCCGCTTCATACCGCTTCTTCACTAAGCGAACTTAATTTGCGCAGAATAAAAGCCTCAAAGCCCGGGGGGACATGGAGAGATTGGGATGAATCATTACGGGCATCGTGTCATCGCAAAAATTCAGGACAAACCTATCCCAGTGTTTACGGTCGCATGGAATGGGATGCTCCCGCACCAACAATCACAACTCAATGTTTTGGATATGGAAATGGTCGATTTGGACATCCAGAGCAAGATCGCGCTATTTCTTTGAGAGAAGCCGCACTTCTCCAAACTTTCCCAGAAGATTACTGCTTTCTAGAGCCTGGAGAAAAAGCCAGCGCTAGTAAACTTGGCCGATTCATTGGTAATGCTGTTCCCGTTCGTATTGGTGAGGTAATCGCTCAGAGTTTTTTATCGCATTTGTCAAAAGTTAATTTAAAATAAAATTATCTTATCGCCCCCACCATTCCCCATCACCCCAACAACTCAATATCCAACCGATCGCCCACCTGCAAACCCAACTCCTCGGCCCTCCCACCGCGCAACTCAATTACCCCATCGACCAAAGTATCGGGACCGTAACTGGGACAGAATTCCGTCGCGCAAGGAGGAACGTTAGAAAAAACCGCCTCCACAACCCCATTCCTCACAAAAACCAGATCTAAATCGATAAATACATTCCTCATCCAAAAACTAGCAACTCGCGGAGGATTCAAAGGAAACAACATCCCCCGATTATCTCCCAAATCGCTGCGGAACATTAAACCTACCGCTTGCTCTAAAGGAGTTCGCGCAACTTCTAAACCTATGCTTTGACCGTTAATAGTGGTTCTCGCTCCAATTGGTAACACTTGACCGTCCTCCAAACTGCCGACTAAAGAAATAACACTCGAATCGTCAAGACTCGCTACCCCTAGCAATACTGCTATATTCTCTTGGGTCGTTTCGTCTTGAATTATGAGATTGCCGTTTTGACCGAATATATTTAACTCCCTAAACTCCAACCCATCAGTTAAAACTATTTGGTCGATACCGCTCTCAAAATCTAAAATCGTATCCGTATCGTCAGACGCACCCACCCTACCAATAACAAACCGATCGCTCCCTTCCCCCCCGATAAGAGTATCCCTACCACCCTCCGCCACCAACAAATCGCTGCCCCGATCGCCCCACAATAAATCGTCCCCCTCTCCCCCATACAAACTATCCGCATCTTTCCCCCCATAAATCGTATCCTTTCCCAACCCGCCCAACACTAAATCCTTACCGCGATCGCCCAACAACCAATCTTCCCCCTCCCCCCCAAAAACGCTATCATCTCCCTTCCCCCCATAAATAGTATCCCTCTCGCTGTCACCATTCAGCAAGTCGTTATCTTCGTTGCCGAAGATTAAATCAAAACCTCCAAAACCTCTAACTACATCGTTACCTCCCAAACCAAAAATAGTATCGCTGTCAAAAGTTCCATCCAGAAAATCGATGTTTGGGGTTCCTTGAATTTCAGCCATTTTAATAATTAATAATTAACAATTAACAATTAACAATTAACAATTAATACTTGTTAAATAGAGTTGTATCTCAGATATTAGGGAGGTAAATAATTCCCAAATTTGATTTTGCTCGTTCGAGATGGCGATTTAGCGACCGACTCGCGAGGTTGGTTTGTTGTTGGTGGCGATCGCTTCTCGTAAAAGATGACCTTTTGGACACGATGGGGCGGGGAACCGGAAGGATGGCCTTTTTGAGTTTAATTCTAAACTTGACAAGATGGCAAAAATGCGTTAATTTCCTAAATTAATCTTTGCTTTTACGAGAGGTCTATTCCTGGAAAGTCTGTACGGTTATCCCTACTATTCAACTACAGCACGAATATTGAGGCAGTCGCTATCATATTAGAAATACAGAATTTAGTATTCTAGTCGAGAATGCTGGCTACTTAATCGTCTTGGTATGGTTCATTCTTTTTCGTACTCTACTTCAGAAGCACAAACATTTAAAGTTCTATCAATAGATGGAGGCGGAATTAAAGGCTTATATTCAGCAAAAATTCTGGAAAATTTTGAGGACCGGTTTAATTGTCATATCGCTGATTATTTCGATCTAATTTGTGGGACTTCAACTGGAGGCTTAATTGCTTTAGGACTGTCTCTCGATATACCTGCTGGGGCGATCGGCAATTTGTATTACAAGCGAGGCAAGGAAATTTTCCCACAGCGAAATGGTTTTCTAAGTTCGCTTCTACAAATTTTCCTACGAAGCAAATACAATAATAACGAATTAAGGAGAGCATTAGAAGACATATTTGAAGAACGAATCCTTGCAGAGTCTCGTTGTTTGCTATGTATCCCTGCGTTTTCTTTAACTGATGGTAGGCCATTTATTTTTAAGTACGACCATAGTGAAGGCAATCTCTGTAGAGATAATAAAACTAAATACGTTGATATTGCTCTTGCCACAAGTGCTGCGCCTGCATATTTGCCCATAGTTACCATCGATACTTACGATGGCAAACAGTTTATTGATGGTGGTGTCTATGCTAATAATCCCACTCTGGTTGGGGTTATAGAGGCACTTCGGTACTTTGTCGGCAGGAACAAAAGATTTCAGAAATTAATGGTGATGTCTATTGGCAGTCTAGAGCCGAATCCCGGAAGACGACTTGTTGTTAAGCACCGTCGTTCGGTGATGGACTGGAACAAGGATTTGATCGCTACGTTTTTCGAGGGGCAGGGGTATCTTACAAGTTACTTCGTAGAAACTCTAGCGCGGTATTGCGACTCTCAGTTTGATTATGTGCGCATTCCTGGGGTTCCTTTGTCTCCAGAACAGGCACGAATCATTAATCTCGACAACACTTCAAGTGAGGCATTGCAATTAATGTCTCAGATGGGTAAAGATCGGGCGCTTTTATGGGGCAAAAAGCCTGAGATTGCCGAATTTTTCCAACAAAAAAAACAATATATTATTAGGTAACAATATGGCTAATTGTCATAAATTATTTATTGAATTCAACACTGCTATTGCCTTAGACTTCGATCGCAAAAATACATTGCGTAAATCCCGTAATGTAGTTCGTGACAAAATTAGGAATTATTTTCGAGACAAGCAAAATGGCTTTTATCCAAAGTTTCATGGACAGGGTTCATTCATGATGAACACTATTATCGAACCGCTTGATGGAGAGTTTGATATTGATGATGGTATCTATTTCAAAGTCAAAACAGAACCATCTCAAGCAATTAGTATCTTTCACCATTGGATTTATGAAGCTATAGATGGTTCTACAAAGCAAAAGCCTATTGACAAACAAACCTGTATTAGGCTTGTCTACGCTAAAAAATATCACCTCGATCTTCCCGTTTACTGCATCATAGAGGGTCAAAATCCATATTTAGCTCATAAGGGTAAGGGATGGATTAAAAGCGATCCTAGAGAATTTATTAAATGGTTTAATAGTAAAGCTGATAATGACGGTCAATTAAAGCGAGTTGTGCGTTATCTTAAGGTATGGAGCGATTATAGGAAGGGCGATCTTCCAAGCGGATTAATTTTTTCAATTTTAGCTGCTAATAATATTGTTTTTCACGAACGAGATGACCTAGCTCTTTACCAAACTTTAATCAAAATTAAAAGTAACTTGGAACAGAATTTTTTTTGCTACCGCCCGACAACTCCTGCTAATGAAAACTTATTAGAAGACTATAGCAAAACAAAAAAAAATTACTTTTTAGAACGGCTTGATAGTTTTATTCAATCTGCTGAAAAAGCCTTAGACGATCGGACAAATCAGAAGGAGGCTTGTAAAGCTTGGCAGTCTCATTTCGGCAATAAGCGATTTCCTTTTGAATCTGAAGAATTTATTGAAGATTCTTTTAAAGTCAATATTCAATATGAGTTGAAAATCGACTGCCGGGTTTCACAAAAAGGCTTTAGAACTCATTCGTTAATTCAGATGATTTTAAATAAATTACCTTTGTTGCGGAATAATAGTCTAAAATTTATTATTGTTAAATGTAACGTGCCAGAGCCATTCCAAGTTAAATGGAAAGTTCGTAATGTTGGCAAGGAAGCAATAAGAAGAAACCAAATTCGGGGACAAATTCTAAAAGATGATGGAAAGCATCAAATAATCGAATCAAGCGATTTTTACGGACCACATTTTGTCGAATGCTATATCATTAAAAACGATATTTGTGTGGCACGAGATAAAATAGATGTACCGATTTCAAATTGTAAGGTTTGATTTTTGCGTTATCAGTAAAGCTGTGCTTAAACATTATCGAGCGCTGATAAAAGCCTCGATCGCCTCTCTTCAAACCTAATTCCTCGACCCTTCCACCGCAAAACTTCATTACTCGGTCGACAGCAGCGTCGGGGCTGTAACCCAGAATCTGCATTTCTGCACCACTGTCGGGCGAGTGATTTCTCAGAGCCGTCAGCTCTCTAAGATAACCGGGTGTGAGTCTAAAGAATCGAGTAACTCATAGTCGTACAAGCTTTCACCCAGATTTAGCTGTATAGGATAATCATCGAGCTGCTTTTGAAGATAATCGTGCAAGATAGGGTTAATATCTGAAGAAATACTATTACGTCGTTCAGTAATTGAAACACGAGCTGTTGAAGCACTGCCAGCAAAGAAGTCCAAAACTGTAGAACCTGGGTATGATAAAGCTCGGACTAGCCTAGTAATTACTGCGCGTGGTTTCTGTGTGGGATGTCCAACACGCTCTTTCGAGTTCCCGTTCAGCCTCGGAATTTGCCAAACATTTGTTGGATTGCGACCTTTATCGATTGTTTCAGGGAGAAGGCGCTTATCCCTTTTGTATGCTATCTTCGTTTGCTCGTCGTATGGTTCTCTCACTGCATCTAAGTCAAAAAAGTATTGTTTTGTCTTGGCGAACCAAGCGATTTCTTCATGCCTGTTAGCAAAGTAGCGTTGAGCGCTCATGCCGTTGGGATAGTTCCACACTATCAAGTTGACTAATCGCATAAGGGAATTACTTCGCAGATGGCTGACAATGGAAAGCAAATCGCCAGTTCCCGCTTCATCTTGGTACTGTAGTCCTCCGAAAATGGCTATGCTGCCTGTGGGAGAAAGAACGCGCTCTGATTCTTTGAGCCACCGGGCGCACCAATCAACGTAGTTGGAGTGCGAATCCCAACTTGCCATTTTTATATTGTACGGCGGATCGCAAATAATGAGTTGAATGCTTTCGTCGGGAAGTCTTCGCAGACACTCTAAGCAATCAGCAACCAAAACAGAATGATAAGTCTTGTGTATGACATCGTTTGGAATGTCTTTTTGCGAACTGTGCTTTTTTCCCTGCTGTTTTAAACGGTTCATGCCTATGAGGCGCGTATTGTGGTGAGAGCGATTTGCCATTTTTAGACTCCAAAAATTTCAAGGTTGTTCGTAAAATACCCGTCGGTTAAAAACTTGGGACCAAAGTTCTCTCGGAGAATGCTCAGGTCTTGGGGAGCTAGGCTATCCGCATTGGTGGGCCAAGCAGTTTCCAGAGAAGCAAGCCGCGCTTTTGCGATCGCATCGTCTTCAGTTTCAACGGACTTTACAAGGTCAGGCGTCAATAAAAGCCGTTTTACAGTTATTTGGCTGCGACTAGACTCAATGATGCCACAAGCATCTAGAATATTGAGAAGGAAGGGACAACGGCGTTTTGCTGCTTCTTCCGTCGCTTCTTTAATTCCCTCTCGATCGCAAAACTGTTGAACGAAAGGGGTTTTGAAAAATTGTGAATATATAGTTTTGCGATCGATTATTTGCCGCTGGCAGATATGATAAATGTACCTCATCATTTGCTTGACTGCGTTCATGTTAAGAAATATCGAGAAGAAGACTCGTTTTGCTGGCGCTGATGAATTAATCAAATTACGAACGACCTCGTTGTAATAAGTTGGGTCTTCTTTCATCTCTGTACTTGGAATCCCCTCATTTTGGCGCGGAAACTCAAGATCGAGCGCATTTAGTATCGGTTCCAAAGCAGCATGAAGTTCCCGCCCTCTCGGCGCGAGCGCGAGCGGGTATTCTTCATCATGGGAATATGTTCTGTCATCGGGAAGTATGCCAAGCTCCATTGCCGCTTGAAGCTTATACTTCACTTGACGGCGATAATTCCCCAGTCGATCTTTCCCGAGTTCCCCCCTAAGTCTAATGTAGTGGTCATCGAAGTGCGTTCCGCTGCGGGACTTAGAATTAAAATATTTGACTATCGACAAGATGTGTCCGAGGTGTATTCCCTGCGGATAATGGTAGCTTGCTTCAGTATATTCATTGACATCGCGCAAGAATTTTATCCATGAACCATAGAGCTTGACGTAATCGCTGGCTTTGAACTCGCCCTTCTCATCCAAATCTGCTTTCGTTGGTTTTCGTCCGAGTTCTTCAGCGAGGATGAAGTATGCTTCTTTCAGATCTTGCTTGCTATAGTCCAGGGCTTCCGCGTCTTGTTGGTTGAGGATTTCCTCCACGGCTTCGTCAAAATGAACCTCGCAACCAGTAGAGTAGGTGTATTCAACTTTGCGTTTTGTTCTCTTGTTATCTTTTATTTCAGTAATCTGCTCGCACTTGGCAAAGTATTTGCGCACCTGATTTGCGCGTTTGTAGTTACCTATGAAATCAAGAACTCTAACCCTGTCCTTGCCGGTACACAAACGAAGCCCACGACCAAGTTGTTGAATAAAAATAGTTTTCGATTCCGTAGGTCTGAGAAACAAAAGGACGCGAACGTTTGGAAAATCTACGCCTTCATTAAACAGATCGACAGTGAAAGCCACCTGA
The DNA here is from genome assembly GCA_964619285.1 of uncultured bacterium. Taxonomy (GTDB): domain Bacteria; phylum Cyanobacteriota; class Cyanobacteriia; order Cyanobacteriales; family Microcoleaceae; genus CALKCV01. The sequence continues at coordinate 32,183 of CAZUCT010000027.1, forward strand.
ATGTTGTCTGCGCGGAACTGTTCGAGCAGTTCATCTCGGTCAGGCTTTTGGGAATGAATAGATGCAGCAAGGATGCCATGTTCGCTGAAAAACTCTGCCATGCGATCGGCGTGCTTGACAGAAACGCAGAAGCCAATTGCCTTGTCACCTTTTCCCTTTTCTATGTATTGGTTCAGAATAGCCTCATTACGTTCGGGAACAATCAGGTAACGCTCCAGATCGTCAACTCGATAGCGGTTATTTTGAAAGCGAATTTTGGAGTAGTCAATATCATCAGTTAGTCCATAATATGTGTAAGGTACGAGAAATCCACGCTCAATAGCTTCCTGCAAAGAAATCTCGTAAATTTTCCGATAGTCAAACAACTCGAATATATCTTTTCGATCGGTGCGGTCTGGAGTGGCGGTCATCCCCAGCATAAACCTCGGCTGAAAGAAGTTAATAATCTCTTGGTAGGTTGAACTCTGTCCGTGGTGAACTTCATCAACTACAATGTAACGAAAATACTCCGAGGAAAAGCGGGATAGTTGCTCTGGCTGACGCAAGGTGTCTTTAGAAGCAAAAAGCACATCACAAGTTTTTTCGTTTTCCTTCTGCTCCCCAGTTAGAATCCCAACAGAAAGCTCGGGCCAAACACGCTTGTAAGCGTCAATGCTCTGTTTGAGAATGTCGAGTCTATGAACGAGAAAGAGAACTGGGCCCCCAACGCACCTGGCATCAATGGCAGACAAAATGGTTTTACCAGTGCCCGTAGGCATGACAAGCACTCCGCGACTCAATCCACGTTCCTCGCGCGAGAATCTCAGGGCTTCAAGTGCTTCTTTCTGTAAAGCATTCGGCTCAAGTTCATACTCTGAAAGAAGCTCGGGTGCATACTGAGCGAACGCATCCCGCAAGGTGTCCGAAACGAGTGGACGCCAGTAAGGCGACTGAAGTTGGCTGTACGAAAAACGAACGAGATAATAGCCCATGCGAAGGATTTCGTTCTGCCTAAATAGATTGTCGTCGAACATTTCATTAGGGATTATTCCTTCAGCGTGGTAAGTCTCACCGTTGACCTCCAGGGCTAATTTAGCTTTTGGGCCATTGTAAGCGAAATCAATCCGCCGAGAGCGTCCAGTACGGTCAATAACAGGATACTGCGGCACAATTTCTCCAATTTTCGACCTCAAGAGTGGATAAAGGAACTCTTCAACGAAAAGACGCTCGCTCTCCTGGGTTATCTTTGAATAATATTTTTTCTTATATTCGTCAAGATTCAATTTAACCACCTTTACTTAAAAGCTACGTCGGCCAACTCTTTAAATTGGCCCCTTAGAAGATATTAGCATGCATTTACCAAACAAATACACATTTCTCCTTTCCCAATTCTCGCCCCCACCATCACCCCAACAACTCAATATCCAACCGATCGCCCACCTGCAAACCCAACTCCTCGGCCCTCCCACCGCGCAACTCAATTACCCCATCGACCAAAGTATCGGGACCGTAACTGGGACAGAATTCCGTCGCGCAAGGAGGAACGTTAGAAAAAACCGCCTCCACAACCCCATTCCTCACAAAAACCAGATCTAAATCGATAAATACATTCCTCATCCAAAAACTAGCAACTCGCGGAGGATTCAAAGGAAACAACATCCCCCGATTATCTCCCAAATCGCTGCGGAACATTAAACCTACCGCTTGCTCTAAAGGAGTTCGCGCAACTTCTAAACCTATGCTTTGACCGTTAATAGTGGTTCTCGCTCCAATTGGTAACACTTGACCGTCCTCCAAACTGCCGACTAAAGAAATAACACTCGATTCGTCAAGACTCGCCACCCCTAGCAATACTGCTATATTCTCCTGAGTCCTTTCGTCTTGAATTATTAAATTGCCGTTTTGACCGAATATATTTAACCCCCTCAACTCCAACCCATCAGTTAAAACTATTTGGTCGATACCATTTTCAAAATCTAAAATCGTATCCGTATCGCCAGACGCACCCACCCTACCAATCACAAAGCGATCGCTCCCTTCCCCCCCGATAAGAGTATCCTTACCAATGTCCGCCACCAACAAATCGCTGCCCCGATCGCCCCACAATAAATCGTCCCCCTCTCCCCCATACAAACTATCCGCATCTTTCCCCCCATAAATCGTATCCTTTCCCAACCCGCCCAACACTAAATCCTTACCGCGATCGCCCAACAACCAATCTTCCCCCTCCCCCCCAAAAACGCTATCATCTCCCTTCCCCCCATAAATAGTATCCCTCTCGCTGTCACCATTCAGCAAGTCGTTATCTTCGTTGCCGAAGATTAAATCAAAACCTCCAAAACCTCTAACTACATCGTTACCTCCCAAACCAAAAATAGTATCGCTGTCAAAAGTTCCATCCAGAAAATCGATGTTTGGGGTTCCTTGAATTTCAGCCATTTTAATAATTAATAATTAACAATTAACAATTAACAATTAACAATTAATACTTGTTAAATAGAGTTGTATCTGCTGAAACCCAGTTTTTTGAAAAAACCGGGTTTCACAGGCCGGCTATCCAACCCCCCTTTGAAAAAGGGGAACGGGTGCAGGTCATATTTGCAAATTTACCAGTGCGAACGTCCCCGTTCGCGGCTGGGCCCAACCGTTGCGAGCGGGGACGCTCGCACTGTTTTTGGGGACGCTCGCACTGTTTTTGGGGACGCTCGCACTGTTTTTATGGAATTACAAAACTGACTTGCTCCCAAGGGGAACTATTCGTTGGGGGATTTTTTATCGACTTAAATTAATTTAACAGCGCGCAGGCCAAAATATAAAATTGCGCCTGTTGCCAAACCACCGATCCATAACACGAAAAAAGCGATCGTTCCATCAACGGTCATGTTGTTTATCTCCAAAGATGCTAAAAAAACACTTAAGATCGAGTTTAATATTGAATGTCTCAAATAGCAAAATTTTAACAGCCAGCGATGGAATCCATTACCGTCAAACTCCCCCACTCTTCTTACGATCTAGCGATCGCTCCCGGCAATCTCGACACCCTGGGCCAGCAAATGCAGCCCCTAAATCTGGGCCAAAAAGTCCTACTGGTATCCAATCCCGAGATTTTTGGCCACTACGGAGAAAGGGCGATCGCTTCCCTGAAAAAAGCCGGTTTCGATGTCGCCCATTGTAACCTCCCCGCAGGCGAACAATACAAAACCCCCCAAACCCTCCAAACTATTTACGATGCGGCCCTGGGACATCGCCTCGAACGTTCCTCGACGATGGTGGCCCTGGGCGGCGGCGTCATCGGCGACATGACCGGTTTCGCGGCGGCCACTTGGTTGCGGGGCCTTAACGTCGTCCAGGTGCCCACATCTTTATTAGCGATGGTGGATGCATCCGTCGGCGGCAAAACCGGTGTCAACCACCCCCAAGGCAAAAATCTCATCGGCGCCTTCCACCAACCGCGACTGGTAGTCATAGATCCGGAAGTTTTGCGGACTTTGCCTCCCCGGGAGTTTCGAGGCGGTATGGCGGAAGTTATCAAATATGGGGTTATTTGGGATGCGGAGTTATTTGCCAAGTTGGAGAAGAGCGATCGCCTCGACGAAATGGCCTCTTTAGATAAGGGATTATTGCAAGAAATTCTGCAAAGGTCTTGCCAAAGTAAAGCAGATGTGGTAAGTAAAGACGAAAAAGAAGCAGGTTTGCGGGCCATTCTCAATTACGGTCATACCATCGGTCATGCCGTGGAGAGTTTGACCGGTTATACTGCCTTCATCCACGGCGAGGCCGTAGCTATTGGCATGGTGGCAGCTAGCAAGTTGGCCTTAGCTTTGGGGATGTGGGATGAAGAATGCGATCGCCGTCAATTAGCATTAATAGAAAAAGCCGGTTTGCCAACAAAATTACCCCCAAAATTAGACATCGAAGAAATTTTAATTTCCCTCCAAAGCGACAAGAAAGTTAAAGCGGGTAAAGTCCGTTTTGTCTTGCCGAAAAGATTGGGAGTGGCGACGGTTACCGATGAGGTAACTGCCGATTTATTGAGGGAGGTTTTACCAAAGATGGTAATGGGTAATGGGTAATGGGTAATGGGTAATAGGTAATGGGTAATAGGTAATCGGTAATGGGTGATGGCTAATTTTTAATAATCTATCCCGTACTTTCATAAAAAATTAGTTGCCAACTAATAACGATTTTAATCGAGTCAAGGGCGATTACTACGAACTACGACTAAAGTCGTTACTACGAACTACGACTAAAGTCGT
>CAZUCT010000028.1:0-32832 GCA_964619285.1 uncultured bacterium
ATTCCCATGCCCAGGCCGGATGCAGTTAAGCCCAGGCCAGATGCGGTTAAGCCCAGGCCAGATGCGGTTAAGCCCACACCGGACATTCCTATGCCCAGGCCCGATGTAGTTAAGCCCGCGCCCGACATTCCGTAACCCAAGCCCACACCAGACATTCCTATACCTACGCCCGATGCGGTTAAGCCCAGGCCCGATGTAGTTAAGCCCGCGCCCGACATTCCGTAACCCAAGCCCACACCAGACATTCCTATACCTACGCCCGATGCGGTTAAGCCCAGGCCCGATGTAGTTAAGCCCGCGCCCGACATTCCGTAACCCAAGCCCACACCGGACATTCCTATACCTACCCCCGACATCGTTAAGCCCAGGCCCGATGCGGTTAAGCCCGCGCCGGACATTCCTATACCTACGCCAGATGCGGTTAAGCCCAGGCCAGATGCGGTTAAGCCCGCGCCAGACATTCCTATACCTACCCCCGACATCGTTAAGCCCATGCCAGATGCGGTTAAGCCCGCGCCAGACATTCCTATACCTACCCCCGACGTCGTTAAGCCGACACCGGACATTCCTATACCTACGCCAGATGCGGTTAAGCCCATGCCAGATGCGGTTAAGCCCGCGCCAGACATTCCTATACCTACTCCCGACCTCGTTAAGCCCATGCCAGATGCGGTTAAGCCCGCGCCAGATGCGCTAACCCCAACACCAGACATAGTTTGGCTGACACCGGATGCGTTAATACCAGACATAGTGGGAACTGCTGCCATTCCCGCACCAGAGGCAAAAAGGTAGGAACTTTGTGCCTGTTGGGAAATCATTTGACCCGAACCGGGCGCCGTCTCGCCCACATCTGAGATAGAACCTGCTACCCGTTGGTGTTCGTTAGCCAGGCCGAACATCTCGTCGTAGATGTTGTCGGGATTGTCTTTATAAGCAATCCGACGGCTGCTTGGGACCATGTCTAGAAACGTCTTACCGCGCAATTCTTCGTCCCAACTGATGCTGATGAATCGATCGTCAATCCAGTCAGAGGGATAAACCGGCGGAATGTGGACGGGGCAGGAAGTAGCTAGGACCAACCAGCGACCATCCGCGCAGCGATAGCCAATCTCCACAATGTAGTGGCGATCGCTCACTGGAATTGGTAGATACCATTCCCGCGCTACTTCGTCGCAGGGATATTCTTGAGTGCTATGGGGACTCTGGTAGCTGAGGTTGATGTCGGTAACATCGTAGATACGCAGGGCCAGTTGTTGGCCTCCTTGGCGACGTAATTCTTCTTTATGTTCTATGGGAAGATCCCAGTAAGCGTAGGCCCATTCTGGATCCCGAGCCATTAGGACGATCCGACTTTCCCCATATCCGTCGGGTAAATCTTCTAAACCCTCATCCACTGAGGACAAAAAATCGCCTACGTTGTCTTCTTGACCGACTTCAAATTTGTTGGCTTCTACTCGTTCTTGTGCCTCCATAGCTTGAGGTGGAGTAGGTGCAACTTGACCCCCTTGGGCTTCTAAGATTGCTGATAGCAGTTGGTCTTTACGCATTCTGCTATAGCGAGAGATTCCTAGTTCGCTTGCGACTTTGCGCATTTGTCGCAAGGTCATCTCTTCTAAAGGTGGACGTTCTTTTGCCATTTGGTTAGTCTCCTTTTTTTTGTCTTGCAATTGAATTTACGGGACATCTTTATGCCCCTTTACCTTATTTAAAGCAGGATTTTTGATGAATCTGTCTGACTTATAGCCTTTAAAGCTATCTGCCAATTTTAGTTGCCATCTGGCTTTGGCCTTCGCTTTGAGATTCTCAACCCCTAATCCTTAGGTTTTTTTTGGGATCGTTGGGATCGCTTTCTTACTGATATCTTGCAGAAAACTTTTTGTTTGGTCAAGGGTAGCTTGCGTCTATTTTGAGTAAAAATACCGATTTACAAGCTTTCTGGGAGCAAAATGTTATGTTTTCTTGACAAAACAGAGCAAAAGCCTCGGGCTTCGTATTTTAATTGTTAAATTTTAGATTTTAGATAAATCATCAAATTCTGAGTTTGCCCCCAATAATCAAATAGGGGCCTCAACCATAATGAGGCCCCTATTCTGGGATTTTCCTGTATCTCAATTTGGAACAGAACCAGAAATTTATGGGAGCAAGTCACCAATAAGAGCGAACCTGTGAATTGAACGATTTTTGCTAATGGCTAATCGAAGACAGGCTAATCGCTAATCGCTAATCGAAGACAGGCTAATCGAAGACAGGCTAATCGAAGACAGGCTAATGGAAAAAAGACAGTTAGCCATTAGCAGTTAGCAATTAGCAATTGACAATGTTAGCTCTAAATCGTATCTCAAATTCCTATTTGAAACCTTTAAAATAGGATTGTTATACTAATTTTTTTTCCTTTTTTTTAAAAGAGATATAACTTCAAAAAAACCTCCACTAACTACTAGAAAAGAAGCCATAACCGACAGTGCATCCCGGGCGGTCTTGACTTTTAGGAGGGTAGCGATGGCCGGGCTAACAAATGCCCCTTCATAAACGGCGATCTCGTCAAAATCAGCAGTCACCGTGGCATAGCTGCCATCGACCTTCGTAGGTGCCCATTCTGGTTGATTGCCCCCATGAAAGGTGCTGAAGAGCAGCTGGCTAATAAGGGCGCGATCGCCCCCAACACCCCGAAAGCGCAAATTTTCGTGGGCGACGACAAGTTTACCGTCTATATAAACCCGGGTGAAACCGTCGGCGATGTCGGGCCCGCTATTGACACGCACCTGGATCGACACGCTATACCAGCGGCCTCGTTGGAAATAGAAGTCATCGGCCATCTGACTGTCTCCCCATTCCCCAGGTTTGTCCTGGTGGTAGATGTAGGTGCGCAGACTGCCGTTTTCCTTCCACATAACGCGGGCACTCCAACCGTCCGCCTTCATATCTTTACCACCAGTAATCGGTTGTTGCGGCCCCAAACCGTGAAGCTTGCCCCCACGGACAAACTGGAAGTCATCGGCGAAGCGGACTCTATAGGAAAGGGTTGCTTCCTTTAATTTGCCCGGCAATATGTGGCGTACTACTACTCTTTTGCTGCCCCGATCGTAACCTTCATAGCTTACCCGAATAGCATTAGAGCCATCGGGACCGGCATTCTCAACCAGACTAATGCGTGTATGTTTTAGGAGCTTCTGGGCTAATTCTTCTTCTTGGCCATCGAAGGAAGCGGCCAGCACAGGGCTAGGGGGCTGCATTTTGCGATAGACAGCTTGCAAACCCCCAGCACTTACGAGACAGACTACTGGCAAGAGCCAAAACAGTCGCAAATTTCTTCTCCTGTAATTTTTGAGAAAAGTAAAACTACAAAATATCCCAATCTCGAATCTGCCACTTTCCGTTTTGGCGAATCAAATCGTAACGAACTCGCAAATTATCATCGCGAGAATCGGTGAGACTACCGTTATCGTAAAACTCTGTCTTTTCCCTAACCAAAGCTTCTACCCGAACGAGATCGGGGTTACTCTCATTTCTAATAATCTCTTGGATAGTAAGGTTATGCTCGTATTTCCGATAAGAATTATCTCGCTGAAGTGCCCTAGCAGTCGGCATCCATCGAGAAAGGGCAGGCTCTACCAGAATTTGCGGTATTCTCTCTACAGCATGATTTTGTCCTAAAGCAGCCGCTTTAGCATTCAACCAACTTTGGATCGTCAATCTGGCAACTTCCTCAGTAATAGGACCGGACTGGGAAAGAGTCACGGTATCTGGGACTGAAGGAATTTCCAACACGGGTTCCGCAAGCCGGACCATCGGTTGTTCTCCTTGCAGTTTTGGCCCGCCAAGGCCGCCGATCGCGCTAGCCAACCAACCCAATAACCACCAAAAAAGCCACAATAGCAATCCCAAGACCGCAATTAAAATCAACAGCAAGCGTACCTTAGCCAGATCTTTTGTGCTAGAAACCCTTCGTTGACTGCGAGATGGGGGTTTGATCGGCGAACTTTCCATCTCTAAAGGAAGACGAGAAGAAGAACGCCGCGAGGTTCTCCAGCTGCTGGGCGGTATTGAGGAAGGAGTAGAGCTCCCAGGCATTCCCATGGGCGGGCTTGGGCTGAAAGAAACTCCAATTTTTTCTTCTAGTTCCTTAGGGCCTACCGTTGAAGGGAAAGGAACGCCACCAGTGTCTGATGTAGAAATAGCATCCGCTCCTGGCACAGACTGCCCTCGATCCGGTGCTAGTCCTGACTTATAGCGGGGTTGGACTACCACCCACTGATTAGCCGCTTCGGCCTCTGTAGGCAAAGCTTCTAAATATGCTTGAACGTGTTCGTCGGCAAAATATTCTTTCAATGAAGCCGACTTATCGGCCAGCTCCCGGAAATGGGGAAACACTTCTTCGCTCAACCAGTGGTCTGCATAAAGACACAAACCGGGTAAAAGGTCGGGAGAATCTTGAGAATTTTCTCTAATAAAAGAGAGGGGTTCGTATTCCTGACTGAGTTCTAGAGCTCTGCTTGCCTCCTCGGTTTGTCCCAAAAGTAAAGAGCATACTGCTTTTTCCAGATTTACGTCTTGACTGCGGCCTAATTGCATCAACATCAACTTAGCTTTGCGAATTAGGGCCGGTTGTTTTTGGGCAAATCCCTGAGCTAAAAGAGTATAGACTGCTAAATAAGTAGCCACTGCCGAAGGGCGACGAGCTTCTGCCTCAAACAAGTTTTTTTGTTCTGCGGTAGTTAAGTGGCGACGCAACTGCTGAATGAATTTCAGAAAATCTTCAATTCCCAAACCAGAGCGATCGTCTCCTTGACCGTCGATGCCACCTCGTTCGTTCAGCAGCTCTTGGAGAAGTTGCAGTCCTCGATGCCGGGAGAGAGCTTTTTCTTCAGGCAGAGCTAATAGCTCGATAATTCTGTAGGGACGGAGCTTGTAGAGATCGGCTTGAATTTCGCCCCGCATCTGGGGAAATAGGTTTTCTCGCAGCAGTAATTCTTGACCGCTTTCTAGGGATTGGGCCGCATTTTCGTATTGTCCTTGTTGCCATTGTTCGCGACCTAATTCCAGGTGGGCGCTGGCCACCGTTAGAGTTACATCTGGAATTACCAAGGCCGGGTCTCCAAATCGGCCATCAACCAGACCCATAAGGTTATTGCTGAGATAGGGGCGAGTTAGCTTCAATACCAGTTCGTATTCCCCTAGTTCTTGAAGGAGCGAGAGCGCTCCAAGGAATTGCCGATCGCTTATTTCTATACTGGGAGTATTCGGATTGTCTTTGACACCACCAAGGGCCACTGAAGAGCTTTTACCAGAGACCATCGCCTCTGTTGGTGGAGATTGAATCGAGCCGATGGACTCTAAGGGTTCTTGAGCTATAGACTGGGGGAGAGTATTTTTTGGCTTTTCTATATTTATCCCCGGTTTCGTATCGGCGCGATCGCTCTGGTCCTTATAAGTTTTGGCCAAAAAATTGACATCGTAAGCTTGGCGTTGTTCTGGGTCGGACAATACCGCATAAGCTTCGTCAATTAGTTCTTTTCTACCTGTTATCGCTACTTCTGAATACTCCCTTCTTGGAAGCTGCTGAGTGCGATCTTGATGGGCCTGCCGCATTTGTTCGGCAGTAGCCTGAATTGGGAGACCCAAAATTCGGTAATAATCCAGTGGAATTCGCACCGTCTAATTCCCCAAGGGCGAGTTACTATTTTTGCTGCCAAGGCGAGAAGCCCATCGGGAACCAAGTCCCCATTAGGATTGCCTGTTTGTTGGCACGAGCTTTTTTAACAAGTTTTCCTGTTAAAAGAATATTATAGTCAGGCTGGATTTTACCACCATCCTCGTTGTTCTATTTTCTGGCTTGGACCAGAGACCCTAGCTAGGATAATATGTTTAATTGTATTGGACGCGCCATGCTAAAGGCTGCTAAGTCTTTATCTTACTTTCCTGGGAAGGTTCCTTCGCGCATCCATTAACAGACACCCATTAGAGCCGACGAAAAAACAGATGATTCAAGAACGTACTTTACCCGCTTTTGATGCTACCAACACTAAAATTTCTCAAGAAGAAGGATTGCTTCTCTATGAAGATCTGGTTTTGGGCCGCTCTTTTGAAGATATGTGCGCCCAGATGTATTACCGAGGCAAAATGTTTGGTTTTGTCCACCTCTACAATGGCCAAGAAGCCGTTTCTACGGGGGTTATTAAGTCCATGCGCCAAGATGAAGATTTTGTTTGCAGTACCTATCGCGACCACGTCCATGCCCTGAGCGCCGGCGTACCAGCCCGAGAAGTTATGGCCGAACTTTTTGGCAAGGCTACGGGCTGTTCTAAAGGTCGTGGGGGCTCGATGCACATGTTCTCAGCGGAACATAATCTCTTAGGGGGTTATGCTTTTGTGGCAGAGGGAATTCCAGTGGCCACTGGTGCGGCCTTTCAAAGTAAGTACCGCCGAGAAGCTATGGGAGATGAAAATGCCGACCAAGTAACGGCCTGTTTCTTTGGCGATGGGGCCTGCAATAACGGTCAGTTTTTTGAATGTCTGAATATGGCCACTTTGTGGAAGCTGCCAATTATTTATGTGGTGGAAAATAATAAGTGGGCGATCGGTATGGCTCACGATCGCGCTACTTCGGAACCAGAAATTTATAAAAAGGCCCACGCTTTTGGAATGGCCGGGGTTGAAGTTGATGGTATGGATTTAATGGCCGTGCGGACGGCGGCTCGAGAGGCGATCGCTCGGGCTCGGGCAGGCGAAGGCCCAACTTTAATTGAGGCTTTAACTTATCGCTTCCGGGGACACTCTTTGGCCGACCCAGACGAGTTACGCAATAAGGAAGAAAAAGAGTTTTGGTTCGCTCGGGATCCCATTCAACGATTTGCTGCTTATTTGACCGAACATAATTTGGCTTCTAAAGAGAAGTTAAAGGCCATCGATGACCAAGTTCAAGAAATAATTAATGATGCGGTTGAGTTTGCAGAAAAAAGCCCGGAACCAGACCCGAGCGAATTGCGCCGATTTGTATTTGCTGAAGATGAATAAAGCTGCTTATTAATTGTGAATACGGCAGAAACTTTACCGTTTTTTGCTAGTTGTCTATAGACCATAGAATTTCATGTTTTTGAAAAGATGGGGTTAGAGAACAAAAAATATAAGTTCCACGGGCTCGAAACTGTATGCATTTTAAGGGTCCATCGAATTGTCAATGAAAAATAGGGAAAAGTTGCGGATTTTTGACGTTTTTTAGATTGATTAGAAACAGTTTCGGATTGCTATGGCGGCGATGAAAGAAAGCCGAAATTGCTGCTGCTAGCTGAAAGCTTAGAAGAGGAAATAAGTTTCAGATTAACTGGGATAGCATGGTAGCAAGACGAAAAAAGTACGACAGCTAAACTGGCCAATTAAGCAAGATTAACGATGAAAAATACAACAAACACAACCTTTTGGAAACAGCCAGTAGTATCTCTTTTACTACTGCTGACCGGTGCGGGAGCGGCATTATTGGGTCAGGACTTAATCCGGTCCGATCGCCACTTCTCCTCTCCAAACCCAAGTCAAAGAGGCGATCGCTCGGTCGCTCAATCTCCCAGCAATCCCAATGGCGGCAACAGTTATGCGGTGGGAATGCCAGCATGGTTGTCGGTAAATAACAATATCCCTACGGACAACTTTATCGTCGAGGCCGTAGATCTAGTTGGGCCGGCGGTGGTTCGGATCGATGCCTCTCGAAGTGCCAATAATTTCAGAGCCAAAAGATTTGGTGGAGGACTGCCCCGGAATTTTGGTTTGGAAAACCCGGGATACCCCAACGGCCCCATCGAAGAAGGCACGGGCTCGGGATTCATCCTCAGTTCGGAAGGCCATATTTTAACTAACGCTCATGTGGTGGAAGGGGCCGAAATAGTGGATGTCATCCTCAAAGATGGTCGCCAATATCAAGGAAAGGTCGTGGGAACGGATGACGTGACCGATGTGGCAGTGGTCAAAATTGAGGCGGACAATCTGCCCAAGGTGACTATCGGCAATTCTGAAGAACTAAAACCGGGAGAATGGGCGATCGCTATCGGCAATCCTTTGGGTTTAAATAACTCGGTAACTATCGGCATTATCAGCGCCACCGGTCGTTCCAGCACGGATGTGGGGGTTCCCGATAAGCGGGTGGGTTTCATTCAAACCGATGCTGCGATTAATCCGGGCAATTCTGGGGGGCCTTTGTTAAACGATCGCGGTCAAGTAATAGGTATGAATACGGCGATCGTTAGCGGCGCCCAAGGTCTCGGTTTTGCTATTCCTATTAATAGCGCTATGCGCATCGCAGATCAATTGATTCTCAGCGGCAAGGCCAAACACGCTTTCCTAGGCATTGCTATGCAAACTATCAGTCCGGAAGTCAAGCGAGAATTTAACAGCGACTTCAATAGCAAGATTCGGGTTAATAGCGATCGCGGCGTTTTAATCGTTCAAGTTATCCCGGGTTCTCCGGCAGACAGACACGGTTTGCGTCCTGGGGATGTCATCCGCAATCTCGACGGCGAAAGTATCTATCGTTCGGAAATGGTTCAACAATTAGTTCAAGCGAAAGCAGTGGGTAGTGCGGTGAGCTTGGAAATCGAACGCAACGGTGAGATTCTTAATATATTAGTGCCAACGGGAAATTTACCCGAGGAATTTGGAGGTTAATTGGTTAATTGTCAATTGTCAATGGTTAATTGTTGGTTTTTTACTATTAAAAATTAACCATTAACCATTAACAATTTATTTTGTGGTTCGCGGAGGTAAGAAAGTGGCTGAAACTTTGAAAATCGCTCAATTAGGCAATCCCGTTTTGCGGCGTATAGCTCGCCCGATTAATAATATTGAAGACCGACGGGTGCAAAAGTTGAGCGACGATTTAATTGCAACTGCCATCGAGACTAATGGTGTTGGTATTGCCGCACCACAAGTCGCACAAAGCGATCGCTTATTTATCTTAGCTTCCCGTCCGAATCTCCGATATCCCAAAGCACCAAAAATGGAACCGACAGCTATTATCAATCCCAAGATTATAGCTCGTTCCGAGGAAACTGTCAAAGGTTGGGAAGGATGTTTGAGCGTTCCGGGCATTCGAGGTTTGGTTCCGAGAGCTAAGGCGATCGAAGTGGAATATAGCGATCGCCACGGCAAACTCCAGCGACGACAATTCACTGACTTTGTAGCGCGGATATTTCAACACGAATACGACCATCTCGAAGGTATCGTCTTCCTAGATCGCGTCGAAAGTACGATGGATTTAATGAGCGAAGACGAATATCAAAAAAGGGAATTGGGAATAGGGAATAGGGAATGTTCGTAGTAATCGCTTTAGGGATTCCCAAAATTGTTGTGTAACTAAAAGGAAAAAAATGGCTATCAACTTAAGCAAAGGTGAAAGAATCAATCTCTCCAAAGAAGCACCAGGAATGAAAAAAACCGGCGCTGGTTTGGGGTGGGATATCAATGCTACCGATACCGGTTCTGATTTTGACCTAGATGTATCTGTTTTTATGTTAGGAGGAAATGGCAAAATTCCCAACGAAAAATACTTCGTTTTTTATAACAATTTAAAATCCCCCGATGGTTCGGTAGAATCTCAGGGAGATAGTCGCACAGGTAAAGGCGAGGGCGATGACGAAACTATCAACATAGATTTGACTACAGTAGATCCTGCCGTGGAAGAAATGTTATTTGTTGTCACCATCCACGAGGCAGATAAACGGCGGCAAAACTTCGGACAAGTCAGAAACTCTTACATCCGAATTTACGACCAAGAAACTCAAGAAGAAATCGCTAAATACGAACTAGAAGAAGACTTTTCCAGGGAAACGGCATTGGAATTTGGCCGACTCTATAAAAAAGATGGAGAATGGCGATTTCAAGCAGTGGGACAAGGCTATAACGAAGGTTTGCAAAACTTCGTAGATAAGTACGCTTAATGTTCGTAGTAATCGCTTTAGCGATTTTTCAAAATCGCTAAAGCGATTACTACGAACGTTCTTTACCAAATTGTTAATTATAAAGGAAAACAATGTCGATCGATATTAGTAAAGGGGAGAGAATTAATCTCTCCAAAGAAGCGCCAGGGCTAACAAAAGCCGGTATTGGTTTGGGATGGGATGTCAACGTTACCGACACCGGAGATGATTTCGATTTAGATGCTTCGGTGTTTATGTTAGGGGCAAATGGCAAGATTCCCGCCGAAAAATATTTCGTCTTCTATAACAATTTAAAATCTCCAGATGGTGCGGTAGAATCTATGGGAGATAGTCGCACCGGTCAAGGAGAAGGGGATGACGAAACTATCAAAGTTGACTTGACGAAAGTAGATCCTGCCGTAGAAGAAATGTTATTTGTGGTAACCATCCACGAGGCAGATAAACGGCGGCAAAACTTCGGACAGGTCAGAAATTCTTCGATCAGAATTTACGACGAAGAAACTCAAGAAGAAATCGCTAAATACGAACTAGAAGAAGATTTTTCCCGAGAAACGGCGTTGGAATTTGGCCGACTCTATAGAAAAAATGGGGAATGGCGATTTCAAGCGGTAGGACAAGGTTATAATGAAGGTTTGCAAAACTTCGTAGATAAGTACGCTTAATGTTCGTAGTAATCGCTTTAGCGATGGCTGAAAAATCGCGCTTTGCGATTACTACGAACAAATTGTTAACTAAAAGGAAAACAATGTCTATCAATATTAAGAAAGGGGAGAGAATCAATCTCTCCAAAGAAGTACCGGGGTTAAAAAAAGCTGGCATTGGTTTGGGATGGGATGTCAACGTTACGGATACTGGGGTAGATTTCGATTTAGATGCTTCGGTATTTATGTTAGCAGCTAACGGCAAAATTCCCGTGGATGAATATTTCGTTTTTTACAATAATCTAGTATCTCCCGATGGTGCGGTAAGACACCAGGGAGATAATAGAACGGGGGCAGGAGAAGGAGATGACGAGACTATAGAAATAGATTTAACTCAAGTCAATGCTGACATAGCAGAAATGCTGTTTGTGGTGACAATTCACGAGGCAGATAAACGGCGGCAAAATTTCGGTCAATTGAGCAATTCTTTTATCAGAATTTACGATTTAGATACTAATCAAGAAGTAACTAAATACGAATTGGAAGAGGAATTTTCCCGAGAAACTGCTTTAGAGTTTGGGCGACTTTATAAGAAAAATGGCGAGTGGAGATTTCAGGCGGTAGGCGCCGGTTATAATGCCGGTTTGCAAAGTTTTGTTGATAAGTATGTTTAGGGAATGAGGAATGGGGAATGGGGAATAGTTGATTGTTTTTACTCATTTCCTATTAAACCATTCCCTATTAAAATGGGTTGAAGTTGGGTGAGATATTTGTTTTTAAATCTAACACAAATTTATGGCTATTAAACTGGAAAAAAGCGGCGACTCCCACAAAATCAATTTAGATAAATCCCAGGGTGCCGAATCTCTAAGAGTTCATGTAAATCTCGACTGGGAGGAGGTGAAAAAGAAGGAAGGCGGATTTTTTCAAAAACTATTTGGCAGTAAAAATACTCCAGATTTAGACCTGGGTTGTATGTACGAGATGGCCAACGGTAAAAAGGGAGTTATTCAACCTTTGGGAGGAAATTTTGGTTCTAAAATTGAGTCTCCTTACATCTTTTTAGATAAGGACGATCGCACCGGTTCCTCCAGGGATGGCGAAAATATGTATATTTTTCGACCGGACTTGATTAAAAAGGTGATGTTTTTTAGTTTTATTTACGAGGGGGCGGAGGATTTTCAGTCGGTGCGCGGGCGGATGTTTTTTAAGATTAGTAATGGCGAAGAGGTTTATCTGGAATTGAATAATCCCGATAGTAATAGAAATTTTTGTGCGGCGGCGTTGATTCAAAATATTGATTCGCAAATAATTATTGTGAAAGAGGAAAAATATTTTGGCGACCATCAGGCGGCGGACGCTAATTATGGATTTGGTTTTAGATGGGAGTATGGTAGTAAGTAGTTAGGCAAAATATTGGTATTTCAGAAACCAGGTTTTTTCCGCAGCTCTCAGAAACCAGGTTTTTTCAAAAAACCTGGTTTCTTGACCTACTACTAGAATTAAACTTAATCCACCATGTCTTTTGAATCTTACAAAAATATCGGCGAAGTTTTAAAAGAGTTTCAAATCGTTTATAAAGAAGAAGATTTTCTTCAACCCATAAATTTTCAAATCCCAGAATATATTCGGGCAGAATTAGAATTTAGCCTCCAAGAAGTTGCGATCGATAACTCCGAAGCTGCTATCTGCGAAACTTTTATTTATCCCATTTTGCGAGAGGTTTGGAAACAATATAAAGAAAAATTGATGCTCTGGAGTCACCGCTATTTAAAATATAACGATAAATTATCCGGTTGTCCAGATTATTTGGTTTCTCAAAAATCCTCTTTGGGAAAGGTTGTTTTTGAATCTCCTTTTTTTGCAGTTATCGAAGCAAAGCAGGATAATTTTACCCAAGGTTGGGGGCAATGTTTGGCAGGATTAGTCGCCATCCAAAAAATGAGCGATCGCCCAGAAAAAACCTTTTTTGGCGGTGTCTCCAATGGCAGAAGATGGGAATTTGGAAGGCTCGAATTACAACAGTTTACTAAAAATCTTAAGGGTTATAATATTGAAGGTTTAGATGATATTTTTGGTGCGGTGGCTTATGTTTTTAAACAATGTCAAGCCCAAGCTTAAAAAAATAATAAAAATGCCAATGTAGTTTTTTAAATAGGATAAAAAAAATGACAATTCAATTAACAAAAGGCGAACGATTTAATCTGGCAAAAGAAGCGCCAGAAGTAAAGCAGATAGAAGTGACTTTAGGATGGCGGGCGAACCAAGAATACGACCTCGATGCTTCGGTTTTCATGTTGGGTGCGGATGGGAAAATTCCCGATGAAAAGTATTTTGTCTTTTACAACAATTTAGAATCTCTCGATGGTTCGGTTGGCTATTCTGTAAAAAACAATAATCCCAGTTTTTCTATAGATTTGACTAAAGTTAGTCCGGTTGTTGAGGAAATGCTTTTTGTGGTGACAATTCACGAAGCTAAAACTAGAAAACAAAATTTTAGTCAGGTTGAAAATGCGTTTACTAAAATTAGCGATCGCTCCACTAAGAAAGAACTCGCAAAATACGATTTAAAAGAAAGTTTTGACCGAGAAACTGCAGTCGAATTTGGTCGTTTTTATAAGAAAAATAACGAGTGGAGATTTCAGGCAGTAGCAGCCGGTTATAATGCCGGGTTGCAAGGTTTTGTGGATAAGTATTATGTGGAGGAAGAGAAGCAAAAACGATCGAAAACACTAAAAGTAGAACCGCCGCGACAAGAAACTTCTGCTAAAAGTCGCATAGATTTATTAAAAACAAAGGTCGATTTAACTCTGGAAGATAAAAAATTAACTACGGTTAAAGCGAGAGTTGGAATTGTCGTAGATATTTCCGGTTCGATGGATATTGTTTATAAAAATGGAACCTTGCAAAAGGTGTTAGAAAGACTGCTGGCAGTGGCAACTCGTTTGGACGATAACGGCAAGTTAGATGTTTGGGTATTTAACGAAATTTGCCAGCGACTTCCGGCGGTAACTGAAGAGAATTTTGAGGATTATGCCAGCCGAGAAATTATGCCAACTTTTGGCAAAGTTGGCAACGGCAAGTACGATAATTACGCTCCTTTTATGCTCGATGTCATGCAGAAGTATTTAAAGGAAGAACCTGCTAAGTTTCCTAATTTTCTTGTTGTTGTTGGGGATGGGGGTTGTACGGATCCTTCTAAAGCAGAAACGGCATTAAAAGCTGCTTCTAAATATCCTATTTTTTGGCAGTTTATTGGCATACCTCTTCCCTCGCAAGGGCAGACTGTTTCTGAGGTAAAATCTGATTTTGAGTTGTTGAAGTATTTAGATGCAATGGAGGGGCGAGTGACGGATAATGCTAATTTTTTTGAAGTTAAAGATATCGATGCAATTTTCGACGAAGATTTGTACGATCGCCTCTTAAACGAGTTTCCGACTTGGTTAAAAGATGCTATAGTCAAAGGCATTTTTTAGTTTTCTCAGAAACCCGGTTTTTTGGAAAAACCCAGAAACCCGGTTTTTTGGAAAATACCTTCGCCAGCATCGAGATTTAAGAAACCGGGTTTTTTCAAAAAACCCGGTTTCTAACGTCAATACCTTCGCCAAAATAAAAAAATACCATTCGTAGGTTGGGCTCTGCGACAGCGCAACCCAACAAAATCGTTGGGTTCCACGAAGGTCCGCACAACCTACGAGAAAATGGCGAAGGTATTCTAACGTGGAAAGGAATATGCATATAACCATAGAGACCTAAGAAACCGGGTTTTGGCAAAAAACCCGGTTTCTGCCGTAACGCCCAAGTCTAGTAAGAAACAGGGTTTCGCTGCAGTTACCCGGTTTCTGGGCACGCTCAAATACATAAGCCCTCGGGCACGCTCAAATTGAGTTATAATGAGAATGCTTAAGAAAGCAATCTTACAGTTTAGAAAGCGATAAAGCAATGGCTATAAACTTAAAAAAAGGACAATCAATAGTTCTGGAAAAAAGCGAATACGACCTATCTCGACTAACAATGGGTTTGGGATGGGATGTGGCTAAAAATAAAGGAAGTTTTGGTGGTTTGTTCGGTGGAAGTGCAGATTTCGACCTCGACGCTTATGCTATTTTGCTCGAAGCAAATGACAAGCTCAATAACTATAAAGAAAATGTCATTTATTACGGGAATTTAAGCTCGAAAGACAAAACAGTAAGTCACTCGGGAGATAATCTTACCGGTGAGGGGGAAGGAGATGACGAAAAAATCTTTTTGCAACTTAACTCTATCCCAGAACGAATTGAGAAAATTGTTTTGGGGGTGAGTATCTATCAAGCAAAGCAAAGAAAGCAACATTTCGGCATGGTAGAAAATGCTTTTGTGCGGGCGGTGGATGCGAAAAATGTAGAAATAGCTCGCTATAGTTTGTCAGGGGAGACCGCTTACGCGGGTCAATTTTCTATGTTGATGGGGGAGGTTTCTCGAAACGGCACCCAGTGGAAGTTTAAGGCTTTGGGGGAGCCTTCCAGCGATGATATGAATGGGGTTGTCTCTTCTTTTATCCGGTAGGTTAGAGTTGCCAGGGCTTTAGTTGTTAAAGTCCTGGCAAGTTGGTATGATGGAATGGCAAGGTAAAACAAGCGGCAGATATTAGCTGAATGTCTCCTTACTAGATACTGATTTAAAAATAACTAGAAAGTTAAGGATAATTTATGGAAGCAGAAATCAGACGTAAACTTGACAAGATTACTGATAGTTTGCGGGATAGTGGCTTGAGGGAGCCTATTACCTGTATCGAACAGATTTCTTATTTGATTTATTTACAGCTTTTGGACGAACAAGAGTCCGAAAAAAAATTAAGGAATGCAAAGCAAGAGCTACTATTTCCCCAACAGGCGGAGCGCTATAGGTGGTCAAAATGGAAGGATAAAACTGGAAAAGATTTGCTGGATTTTGTTAAGGATGAAGTCTTTTATTATATGGCAAATTCTTTGCTAAAAGATGAGCCACAAGTAGCAGAATATTTCCGAAATGCAGTTTTAGAAATTAGGAGCCCCGATGTTTTTCAGACAATTATTGAACAGTTGGATAGTTTAGGAAGCAACAGGGATAGAAAGATATGGGGAGAAATATTTGAATACTTATTAGATTATTATTCATCCGAACAGTCAGATAGACGGGCAGCCGGATTCCAATGCATCCCCCAACAAATTCGGGCGCTTATGGTGGAGATGGTCGATCCTGATTTTGGGGAGAAAATTTGCGATTTAGCAGTGGGAGTAGGAAACTTTTTAATTGATTCGTTAAATCATATTTTAGCCAAATATAGCGATCGCCCTATTGAGGTTCCTAGTTGGGAGCAACTAGAAGCGTATATATACGGATTTGATATTTCCCCAAAGATGACGCGAATTGCGAGGATGAACCTGTTTTTGCACGGGATTCCCAATCCCAAGGTTAAGTTAGCAAATGTATTATCAGAGTTAAATGGATTGACTGAAAATGACTTGCGTCGTCGCTATCAAGTAATCTTAACAGATCCTCCCTTTGGTAGGACTCTGCCCAAGTATTCGATGCGAGACGATCTACCTATTAATTCTAAAAGGAGCGATTCGTTATTTTTAGCCGCCATGATGCGCTCTCTTGATGAAGGAGGGCGGGGTGCTATAGTTGTTCCGAAAGGATTGTTGTTTATAAACTCAAAAGCTGATGTGGAATTGCGGGAAATTTTACTAAGGGACTTTGACTTGCTCGCAGTGGTGTCACTTCCTCCAGGAGTATTTTTGTATACGACTATAGAAACAGCAGTTTTAGTGTTCCGCAAACCAGTGGATAAGGATTCTCAACGAGTCCGGCAAGTTTGGTTTTATGAGGTCAAAACTGATGGGTTTGGAGGTAGAAAAAAACGAGAAACAAAAGAATTAAACGACATTCCCGAGTTATTGCAGAAATGGAATGACTATAAAGCATCGGGGTTCGAGCGACCTCCAGGAATAGAGGCAGGAACGCTACTAGAGGCAGGAAATCAGGAACCTCGTTGCTGGTGGGCATCTTTGGAAACTATTGCCGAGAACAATTGGAATTTGACACCAGAACTATATCGGCCTCAAGTGCTAGAAAAAGTGCCAGACGAAACCCCGGCGGAGTTGATTCGGGAAGTGTTGGCAATTGAGAGCGAAATAGTGGCAGACTTAAAAAAACTATTACAAGAAGTGGAGGGGTAATTTTATGGATTGGTTAACTGTTCCAATATCGGATTTTTGCCAAATAGGAAATGGCGGAACTCCGTCGATGTCAAGGAGAGACATTCCTTTCATTAAATCTGGAGAATTAAAAGGCGATTTAATTACAAAAATAGAAGAATATATTACCCAAGAAGCATTATCAGAAAATCGTGCTAAAGTAGTTCCTGCTGGTTCTATTTTAATAAGTATGTTTGGACCGGCAGCAGGTAAAATGTCAATTTTAGATGTTGATGCTGCTATAAATCAAGCTACTTGTTATCTTATTCCCAATCCTAAGGTTGCTTTAACCAAATATGTTTTTTACGCCCTACGTTTAAAAGTGCCACAGATGTTAGCAAAAAGTGTAAGATTAGCGCTAACTAAGATTAACCAGAAAACTCTTAAAGAAACATTAATACCGCTGCCCCCACTGTCAGAGCAAGGTAGAATTGTCGAAATAGTAGAACGGGCAGAAGTATTGGGGGAAAAACGGTCAGAAGTAGATGCTAAAGTAGATAGTATTTTATCTGCATTATTTATTAAAATTTTTGGAGACCCTGCTACAAATCCGATGAAGTGGGATGCTGTGGAATTGGGTGAACTATTAAAAACTCCTTTAATAACCGGTCTCCGCGTAGGAAAAGAAAATTACGTCCACCGCAATTTTGAAAATGCTATTGAAATAGTGCGGGGGGCAGACTTGCGCGGGAAAATGATTGAAAGAGGAAATTTAAAAAGAGTTGCCCTCACTGAACGTGAAATTGAAAGATATCTAGTAAATGAAGATAATTTGCTGATGCAAAAAATAGCTAGGCCAGATAAAGCAGCAACCCCTTTTCGCGTACCTTCATCCCAAGAACCTCTTGTTTTTAACTCAAACGTAATTCGTATCGATCTAAATTTAGAAAAAATTAAACCGCTCTACTTGTATTATTTTTTGGTGAATCCAAGAACTCGTATGCCATATTTTCATAGAGGAGCCACAGTTTCTACGCTTCAGTTAAAAAGCTTGGAAAATATTGTAGTTCTGCTTCCTCCTCTTGAAAAACAAAATAATTTCATCAATTTAGTTACTAAAATAGAAAGAATTTGCCATCAACAAATTACATCTAAAAATAAACTAGAGGCTCTTTTAAAAAATATTTTACATCGCGCTTTTACGGGAGAACTAACAGCCCGATGGCGGGAATCGCACGAAAAAAAACTATTAGCAGAAATGGAGGAACAGACTAAAATATTGAAGATGTTATCCAGGGAACCAGTAACTTAACTTGTTTTCTAAATTAACGAACGTATTTATCTAAAACTATGCATGACAAAAACCTTCGGCAATTAAGCATAAATGCTTTAAGAATTGGCAACTTTAAAGCATTTTCCAATACTCAATACATCCCCATTCGTCCCCTTACCTTAATCTATGGCGGTAATAGTTCGGGAAAGTCGAGCATCTTACACAGTTTACTATTCGCCCACCATGTTATAAAGAATGATGGAGAACTTGATGTTTATCGCACCGAAGCAGGGGGAGATTCTGTCGATTTAGGAGGGTTTGGGCAGTACGTCCACAGGCGCGATCGCTCTAGTGTAGTCGAGTGGGCGGTGGATATCAACGCTCAAATACTCAATACGGAAATTTTGCATAAAGTCGAGCAGTTCACAGTTGGAGTAACATTAGGGCTAGGAATAGAAAAGAAAGGGATTAAGATACGCTCTTTTTTTCTCAAAGCAGACGGTCAAACAATAGCAGATATGAGCGCCCGTCGCGATGGTTTGCTGAGACTCGATCGCCTCGATATTCAACATCCAGTAGTCAGGCTAATTATTGATGAAATTATGGAAGTTACTTCTTTAGATACACGAGAAAGTGTTGAGGCTATTATTAATAAGGAAGTGGTTCCCAAAACTGTGGCAAAATTAGCTCATCTGTTTCCAAGAGAAATTGAGATTGTGGAAGAAAAGCAAAGCTAGATGGGAGCATAGTTTTGGAAATGCCATTAAATGAAGAAGGCGAACTAGAAAAGTCATGGCCGGGTGGATTTTTTGAAGAAGGATTAGAGGAGGTATTTGGATAAGTTATGATTAACGAATATGTTTTACTACCTTGTATTTTCGATCCAAACCGTTTTGATTTTGATAGCGAAAAAACTAATAAAAGGATTTGCAGGTTTCACTTCAAAAATCTCCTAAGAACGTTATTGGATGAAGGAGCCATAGTCCGCGATCTATACGATGGAAAGTGGAGTCAGTTTTGTAATCAACTTCCTTCAAAACATCCCGATGCCAAACGCCAATTTATCGAAAAGTTGAAGAAAGAAAAGCGATTCTTTCCTGCTCCTGCTACCCAAAATAGTTCTCCGCAAACTTACATTGACTGGGCTCGTGAAGCTTTGAGTTCTCATAAAGCCGTTAGCGGTATTATTGTCTCAAAATTAACACAAAAAGAACTTATAGATGAAGGTACGATCGCTTCTGGCGATAAAAGTGTAATAGCCCCTATTGAGGAACTAAACGAAACAGACTGGTGGAAAAATAGATTTTCATTTTGCGTACAAAGAACAACTGATGACTATTTAAAACATCTTAACTTAATACTCCATCGTGCCAAATGGATAAAGTTTATAGACCCATATTTCGATCCAATAAAAACAGAGTATACAGAATTCAATCTAATTCTTCAAAAACTGAAAAGGCCGAAAGGAAAAATACGCATTGAAGTTCACCTTTTCTGCGATTTCCGAGATGGAACCGAGCAAGAATATCAAGACTCTTATCAGAGAGAATTAGGCAAAGCGATCGAACAATATAAACTTAAAGTGCATTTTTTTTTGTGGAAAGGTAAGTTTCACGATCGCTACATTATTAGCAATCTTGTAGGCATTATGTCCGGTCACAGTTTCAGCATCGGCGAACAAGAAACAACATGGACGAGGTTAGATCCCACGCGAACGGATGAAATTGAGGATGAATTTGACAAAAATTCTAACAAACACGGTACACCGTTTACTTTTACTATTTCCTGACATTGTTCTGAGTTGTCAGAGTTTTTCCCCGAATGCGGGAGCCCAGTTCGTAGTAATCGCTTTAGCGATTTAGACTAGATATCGCTAAAGCGATTACTACGAACGAGGTTATTCGCCTCCACAAGTAGAATTGTTGAAGGTGAAGGCAAATTGATAGGCTTTCGACTTATCGCTGGCATCGAAGGAGCGATCGCTCGCCGCACTTAAAGCAGCTTCGTCTAGAACGTTGTTACCGCTTCCCAATAACAATTTCGGACCTTCGATAATTTCGCCGTCGGCATTTACCAATACTCCCACTAACGCTCGACCGGTCAAATTTTCAGAACAGGCGGCATCGGGATAGACATCGGCGATCTTGGTGGGATTAGTTAGATTCTTTTCTTCCAAACCAAGAGCGATCGCCCATTCATAATAAGCTTCCCCACCTTCTGCAGCGGACATCTCTGCGGCACTAAACACGCCGTTACCCGCCGCATCCATTTGTTCTTGCTGGCGGCGATATTGCTCTAACTTCGCCAATAAAGTGCCCTTAAATTCTCCCTGCCCTTCGGTTGTCGGCGGCGCTGCTGGAGTTGGTTCTTCAAATTCAGCAGTTGGCACTTCGATATTTACCGACTCTTCCGTCCTTGCTGCTGCCACTGTCTCCTGTGGTGGAGTAGAGTTTTCTTCAGGGGGAGTCGTAACGGTTTCTGGTTCCGGTTGGCGATCGCGCTCCAAACTCGCCAACAGCGACCCTTTAAACTCCTCCTTTGGTTGTGGTTCTGGAGTTGGTTCCACCTCGGGCGCAGTTTCCGCCACAGGGGGATTTTCCACTACCTCCTGCCGAGGGGGAGTTTCCACTTTAGGCATCGTAACAGCAACAGTGGGAGTCGGAGCGATCGGTTCCGGTTCGGGAGTCGTTATCGGTTCGGGGGCGATCGCCTCTTCTGCTTTCGGTTCGGGAGTTGAAGTAGTTTGTCGCCTTTGTTGCCGCGATCGCTCCAGCTCTGCTAAGAACAAGTCTTTAAATTCTTCTTGTTCTTCAACGGTAGCGGCAGGTTGTTCTTCTACTTTAGCAGCAGCGGGAGGAGTTTCTCGCCGTTCCACTTCCGGTTGGCGACTCCCCCCCGGACTTGTATTTTCTGGAGTAACAACCGCCACTCGTTCCGGTGGGTTTGTTTCTTCCTCTAGAACCTGTTGCAGGGTTTTCCCTTCCCGAATTTGCCTAGCCAAAGGACTTTCCGGCAGCCGATTAACTTCGCTCTGCTCCGGTTCTGCTGCAGTTCTGGGAGTTTGTAATCTCGTCGCTGTGGAGTTAGTCCTGGAGTTAGTGGGAGCTGCGGCAATTTTATCCTGATATCGTTCCTGGGGTCGCCGCAAACCTTCCAAAAGCGAGCCTTTAAATTCTGTTGGTGTCGAGTTAGAATTGCCAGAGTTACCTCTCGGGTTTTGGGCAAACAAACCCGACTCGTAAACGTCATCGTTTAAATTCAAACTGCGGCGAATTTCTGCCTCAGTAGGCTCCAGGTTTTCCTCGGGAAACTCCGGCAATGAAGGTAAAGACGGACGATTAATATTTGGTAGCTGCCTGGGATATCTTGGCAAGGGCGGTGGCAATACCGGCGTCGTGGGCGGGGGAACGTAAGTAAAATCATTATCTACCGGTGTTTGGTTGCGCGGCAGTCTCGACACCGAAGATGGAAAGTCTCGTCCCAGTCCCTCAAGCCTTACCGTCGAGCGAGTGGGAGGGCGTTCGGGTATTTCGTAAGAAGGCCTTGGCAGCGAAGTTCGCGGTAGGTTGTCAACAGAGGGCGTTCTTGTTGGTGGCGATGGCAAGCGAGGGAAAGATGGCTGTTGTTGGGGTATCTGGGAGAGATTGGATGGCGGTTGAATGTTGGAAAACGAGATATCGGGTTCTGTTTTGGGTTGTGGCAGGCGAGCTATTTGTTCGGGAGTTAATTCTACTAAGCCTACTGTCGGCGGCAGTTTTGCTGGTTTGGAAAATAGGGGTATGTTTGGCAGGTTGATGCCTAAGATAGCGTGGATGCCTAAAGAGGCTAAGAATGCTATCCAAATTGGTTGTTGCCACGAGTCGTTGCCGTAGTCTGTAGTATAGTTTTGGGTGATTTCGGGGGAGTCGTACATGGGTTTATTGGTTTTTAGGAGTTTAATTTATGGTTTTAATCGCGCTTTGCGATTACTACGAACAGTTAATCGCGCTTTGCGATTACTACGAACAGTTAATCGCCCTTTGCGATTACTACGAACAGTTAATCTGCGATTACTACGAACAGTTAATCGCGCTCATCGATTACTACGAACAGTTAATCGCGCTCATCGATTACTACGAACAGTTAATCGCGCTCATCGATTACTACGAACCGTTAATCGCGCTCATCGATTACTACGAACGGTTTTTATTATCATCAAGGAGAAATAGGATAGTTTTAGATTGGGGCGATCGCGCAAGTCTTTATAGATAGTTTGGGTTGGTAAAGTTGCCCTTTCTACTACATAAGAGCGATCGAGTAAATTTTTCTGTTTTAAGATTTCCCATACTTGTTGATAAACCGAACTGACCTTCAATAACACCACCACATCTGCCCAGTTTAGCGCGGATTCTAATTCTTTGACATTATAGAGAACCGGAATAATCGCGAGTTTTTGGTCTCTAATAGTTAAAGGAATGCCCAAAGCTGCCACTGCTGCCATTGGCGAACATACCCCCGGGATAGTCTCCACTATTACTTCTGGATGATTTTTTTGCAGGGTTTGTGCCAAATAAGTAAAAGTGCTGTAAAAGCTGACATCTCCTTCGCAGACAAAGGCGACATCTTTTCCCGTTTGGAGAAATTCCCAAACCCTTTCCGCTGCCAACTCCCAGGCCCGAGTTAAAGTCTTTTCCTCTCGGACGTAGGGGAAACTTAAAGGTAATTTTAAGCTCTCTGGAGTCAAACATCCAGCGACCATTTGTTCGGCTATTCCCGGTTTGTCTCCCACTCCTGCCGGGAAGGCAACTACGGGGGCAGTTTTGAGAAGTCGCTGTCCTTTTAAGGTTATTAATTCTGGGTCTCCGGGGCCGACGCTGATACCAGTTAAGCTGCCTGGAGTTGGGAGTGGAGGATTGGGCATGGTTCGTTGGTTAGAATTACCAATGTTAAAATTAATTTCAGTAAAAATAAAGATGTAGGGGCAAAGCATTCGGGCGTTAACTTTTGGTACAAAATGTTTGAGTAGGGTGCGCACTGCGCACCTTACTAAACGCTGAAAATATTACCCAAAATCACTCCCACACTTCCCACTTAATTGTTAATTGTTAATTGTTAATTGATCTAAAAGGGAGAAATAATTTGATGAACGATACTATTTGGGTGGATGCCATTTTTGAAAACGGAACCTTAAAGCCCACTCAACCTTTAAATTTAAGCGAGCAACAAGTTGTTAAAATAAGCCTCAATCCCGAGCTGGCAACTACTCATCCTTATATTACTAAAACACCTGGAATTTGCGGAGGAAGACCTGTGGTTAGGGGAACGCGCATTCCAGTTAAAGTTTTAGTTAATCATTTTCTGCGCCAAAACCACAGTATTGAATATATTCTTGCTGGTTTTCCCCAACTTACTCTCGCTCAATTTTATGATTCTTTGAGTTATTATTACGACCATCAAGAAGAAATTGATGCCGATTTGGAAGCTGACGAATTACCAGCTATTTTAAAAATGTTCGATTTATCAATAGATGCTACGGGTAGGTTATCGAGAGCATCTCAATTTTGAATAAAACCAACAACTTATCGCTTTTAGGCAAAAGGCCTATTGCCTTTTGCCATAGGCATTGGATTAGATGGCAGCATCTCATATTTGCAAAAAAAAATAGAAAATTTTGTTATCCCAATTATTTATGGCCTTACCATTAACAATTAGCAATTAGCCATTAGCAAAAAGCGGTAAGTTCTTGGTTTATTCGGCACACTCTAATTAATTCTGTATTTTAAAACACAAAATTTTGATTTAAACTGAACTACCAACCCCAGGTACCCAAACCGCCCTTAAAAGGGCCAACAATGTCCTTAGTAATCCAACCGCCGTAAAAATCCCCTTCTTGGGCCTGGACCTTTTCCCCATCGAGATAACAGGCCTCCATCAGACTCGGATAAAAAGCCACATAATCTTTAATCGAGGCAAAGGCCGGAGTAGGGTTAGGATAAAACCAGGCAGCGCTGGAGGCTTGGCGATCGCCCACAGAAACGCTATAATATCCAGCCCTTCCCTTCCACTCGCAAAAAGAACTCCGGGGAATCTCGGCCAAGTGTTCCATTTTAATATCTTCGGGAGGAATATAATATACAGGAGGATGGCTGGTTTCCAGAACTCGCTTGGCAGCCCTAGTGTCAGCAATGGTAACACCATTAAAAATTATCTGGACCTGTTTGGCAGAGTCTTCAAGCCTTGGAGGACGGGGATAATCCCAAACAGATTCTTGACCCGGGCCCGGCTCGATGCGACGGAGGTTCATCAAGTTATCTCCCAAATTTAAGTAAAATTACCAATTTGGATTATAAATTACTTTGCCATTCCCCATTCCCCATTCCCGATTCCCCATTCCCCATTCCCCATTCGCACAAAAATGAGTATTAGAGGCATAGACGTTTCCGACTACCAACCAAATATCAACTGGCGATCGGTTGCCAACGCAGGCATCAGCTTTGCCTTTATCAAGGCCACCGAAGGCCGAACCTTCGTAGCCGACATCTTCGATCGCTACTGGAGAGAAACGAAAGCAAGCGGCATCATCCGAGGCGCATACCACTTCTTTCGGCCCGCTAGCGACGTCCGCCAGCAAGCGGAGAACTTTCTGCGAACCGTCAAACTCGAAGATGGAGATTTACCCCCAGTTCTAGACATAGAAACCACAGACGGCGTAGATGCCCTAACCATCAGAGAAAGGATGGCCCAGTGGTTGACCATATTAGAAGAGGAAACGGGAATACTGCCCATCATCTACACCTACCCCGGATTTTGGGACCAACTCGGAACCGCCGGTTTCACAGACCATCCCCTGTGGATCGCCCACTACACCAGAGCCCCCCAACCAATCGTCCCTGGAGGCTGGAAAGACTGGATACTTTGGCAATATACCGATCGCGGTCAGCTACCCGGAGTCCCCGGCAACCTAGACATCAACCTCTTTGAAAACCTCAAACTCGGAGACTCAGGGCCAAAAGTAGAACGCTTTCAGAAACTCCTACAAAAACACGGCCTCGACGTAGGAAACATCGACGGAAAATTCGGCAGCGGCACCAGAAAAGCCGCCCTCGACTTTCAACAACTTTACAGCATAGAAAGCAGCGGCATCGGAGACTTGAGAACTTGGACGTACCTAATGGGGCGAGTAAAAGCCAGAAACGCCCCTTCCCCCTCACCGACACCCGCACCCTTACCAGAACCAGAAGCGCCCATTAAACTAACAAAAGTCGGTCAATTTTATCAAGGATTTGCCGTACAAGACCAAGCATTAAACTGGCTGCAAAATCAAATTCCCCAAACAACAATCGCCGAATTTGCCCAAAAGTGGCGCGACCTACCCCCCGTTCCAGACACCACAATTAAACTAACCGAAGCCTACAAATTTTATCGAGAACTCCACCACCAAAACCTAGCATTAGAATGGCTGGAAGCTCAAATTCCCCTCAACAACTTGACCGAATTTGCCAAAAGGTGGCGAGGAGAAATTTATCAAGAAGAAGTTTCATTAGGATTAATAGAAGCCTGTCAGTCCTATCAAGGTTCTTCCTTACAGAAAAAAGCCCTGGAATGGCTCGAAAGCCAGATTCTCCCATTTACCATAGCCGAATTTGCCCATTTATGGCGGCAACAACCCTTTGACCCAAAAGCCACCATCCGACTCGCAGACGCTTGCAAGTTTTATCGAGGCTTGCCAAGTCAAAACCTATCTTTGGAGTGGTTGGAAAAGCGAATACCCCTAGATGTATTAAAAGAGTTTAGCCGTCGCTGGAAAGAAACCATCAAAGTTTTATCCCCCGCGCCAATCGAGTTAGTAAATGTCTGCAAATATTATCAAGGATTAGAAGGACAGAAAGAAGCCCTAAAATGGTTGCAAGGGCAAATTGACCCGGCAATTTTGGCTGCTTTTGCTAGTAGGTGGCGCGAAAATAACGGGAGGAGATAAGATGCATTATTAATTGTCAACTTGTTAGCTATAGCAATCCTAAATGATTCGCGTCAAAAATCTTCTCGATAAATAAATATGACAAGCAAATATGACAAGCAAATATGTAGGGGCAAAGCCGAGGGCCTTAGCTGTAGTAAAAACCCATTAACATTGATGCCCTCAGACTTGGCCCCACCCTCGCGATGAGCTTTATTTACCATTAAATTTTTGACAACCTATTTAAGATTGCTATAGCAAATAAAAAAAAAGACTTATGGAAACATCATTAGAAATCACCCTGTTAATAATACTGACAGTCCTCAGCGGCATAGCAGCCCAGGTAATAGCAGCTTATTTCAAAGTACCCGCCATCGTCTTTTTATTACTATTTGGCATCCTAGTAGGCAAAGACGTACTCGGCCTAATTCATCCAAACCTACTCGGCGAAGGCTTAGAAGTAATAGTCTCCCTATTCGTAGCCCTAATACTTTTCGAGGGAGGACTCAACCTAGAACTCAGAGAACTAGGCAGAGTATCTGGCAGCATTAGAAACCTCGTTACCATCGGCACCCTCATCGCCCTAATCGGCGGGGGAATGGCCGCTCGCTGGCTTGGAGAATTTCCCTGGCCCCTAGCCTTTCTTTACGCCTCCCTAGTAGTAGTAACGGGACCGACAGTCATCGGGCCGCTGCTCAAACAAGTCTCCGTAGACCGTCAAGTAGCCACCATCCTAGAAGGGGAAGGAGTCCTAATCGACCCAGTAGGAGCAATACTCGCCGTATTGGTACTCAACGTAGTCATGAGCGGGACGGGGTCTCCCTTAGTATTGTTCGGAGATTTAGTAACCCGTCTGGGTAGCGGGGCTATCGTCGGCGGCGTCGGCAGTTGGCTGTTAGGTGCCGCCCTCAAACGAGCCCATTTTATGTCGGAAGAGTTAACCAACTTAGCAGTATTAGCCTGGGTTTGGGGCCTCTTTGGTTTAGCGGAACAAATTCGCAGCGAGTCGGGATTGATGGCCGTAGTAGTAGCGGGAATGGTACTCGCAGCGGTGGAAGTGCCGGAGTTGCGGCTGCTCAAACGGTTTAAAGGCCAACTGACAATGCTCGCGGTATCCCTGCTATTCATTCTGCTGGCTGCAGATTTATCCCTGGCAAGCGTCGTCGCCCTGGGTTGGGGTAGTTTATTTACGGTTTTGACCCTAATGTTAGCGGTACGTCCGATTAATGTCTGGGTTTGCACCTGGAATAGCACTCTCAATTGGCGGCAGAAACTATTTATTAGTTGGGTCGGCCCCAAAGGAATCGTGTCGGCTTCGGTATCCTCTTTGTTTGCCATCTTGTTGACTCAACGAGGCATTAACGGGGGCGACTCGATTAAAGCTTTGGTATTTTTGACCATCATTATGACGGTATTTATCGAAGGTTTAACCGCTAAATGGGTGGCGCAACTTCTGGGAATTACTTCCAGCGAGGCGACTGGGGCCGTAATTGTAGGCTCCAATCCTTTGTCGCGGGAAATCGGACGTTTGTTTAAGGAACGGGGAGAATCGGTAGTGATGATAGATACTGACGATAAGGCTTGCGAGGCGGCGTCTGAGGAGGGCTTGCAAGTTTATAAGAGTAGCGCTTTGGATACGAAAGTTTTGGAAGAGGCCGGGTTGGAGTCTATGGGTACCTTTTTGGCCATGACCAAGAATGGGGAAGTAAATCTGGTCTTGGCTCAAAGGGCATCGGAAGAGTTTAAGCCACCAAGGGTTTTAGCAGTTTTCCCCAAAGATCCTAATGGCAAAAACCAAAAGATTAAGGAGACGGTTAAGCAAGCGTTTATTGCTAATTTACCTCTGAAAACTTGGAATAAGTATCTCGAAGATGGAGAGGTGAAGCTGGGAGAGACCGTTCTCAAACAGGTGGGGCTTGAGTTTCAGAAGACCCATTTAAGGGCTCTCATTCGGGCGGGGGAGTTGGTTCCTTTGTTAAGAGAACGCCAGGGTCGCTTGCAAGTTCTCTCGGCAGATGAGGAATGGCAACCGGGCGATCGCATTATTTATGTTTTGCACGCTCCTAAACCAAAACTGCTTAAGCGACTTTCGGGTTCCCATCAGTCGGGTCTCGTTTTGGAAAAGCATCCCACTGTTGAAGAGGTTCCCATTCCTTCTTCGGTTTTGCAAAAGGAAAACGAAGCAATTAACAATTAGTACGAGGCAAGAGGCAAGAGTAGGCAATTAGCAATTAACAATTAACAATTAACAATTAACAAAAATCGTTATGAGTTACTGTCTCAATCCTGAATGTCGAAAGCCTTATAATCCTGCGGGGACTAGGTTTTGTCAAAGTTGCGGTACTAAGTTGCTGTTGGGCGATCGCTATCGGGCGCTACAACCTATCGGTCAAGGAGGTTTTGGCAAGACTTTTTTGGCGGTTGACGAATACAAACCCTCTCAACCTCAATGCGTTATCAAACAGTTTTTTCCTTTGGTAGGGGGTGCTAATGCGGAGAAAGCTGCAGAGTTATTTCGCCGAGAAGCTGCCAGACTGGACGAGTTGGGCAAGCATCGCCAAATTCCGGAGCTGTTGGCTCACTTCGAGGAGGGCGAACGTCAATATTTGGTACAAGAGTTTATCGAGGGTCGGAATTTAGAAGAAGAGTTGAGGGAAGCGGGGACTTTTGACGAAGAGGGGGTGCGATCGCTTCTGGCGGATTTATTGCCGGTGTTGCAGTTCGTTCACGATCGCCAGGTGATTCATCGAGATCTTAAACCGGAAAATATTATTCGCCGCCAGGAAACCACAAGTACGACAAATGGGTTAGATATCTCGTCTGGGAAGTCATCTGCGGGTAGAACAGACATCCAGTCTGCTCCCAATCTAGTTATAGTTGATTTTGGTGCGAGTAAGTTAGTTGACGATAATAACTTTGGCAAAACTGGTACTACTATCGGTAGCGCCGGTTATGTCGCCCCAGAACAGTTGGCGGGGAAGGCTTTTCCTGCCAGCGACCTTTATAATTTGGGGGTGACTTGCGTTTATTTGATGACGAAGGTGAGTCCTTTCGAGTTGTTCGATGTTGTCGAGGGGCGATGGGTTTGGCGGCAGTTTTTGCCAACTCAAATCAGTCGCGGTTTGGGATTAATTTTAGATAAGCTTTTGGCTCCCGATGTCGCTCAAAGATATCAATCTGCGACTGAGGTTTTAACCGATTTGAAAGAGTTACCACCTAATACTTTACTTTTTTGGGAAATGCAAGGACAAAAGCAGGCTAATTCTTCTTTATTGGGGAGAATGTTAGGAGGCATTCCTCAAGTTATTCGGGGGAGAATTATGCAGGAGTTGGGAGAGTCAGAGGCGGCGATCGCTTCTTACGATCGCGCCCTGGCTATTCGTCCAAACAATCAGGATGCTTGGTATAAAAAGGGCTGTCTTTGCTATAAATTAAAGAGGTATGAAGAGGCGCTTTTATGTTTTGAAAAGACGGTAAAAATCAAAGAAAATCATTGGCAGGGTTGGCGGGATCGAGGTTTATTGCTTTATAAGTTTAAAAAGTACAAACAAGCCGCAGACAGTTATTTTAAGAGCTTGGAAATTCAGCCGAATCAAACGATGGTTTGGTTGTGGTTGAGTTTGACAATTAAGCAAACTGGAGACGATAAAAAGGCGCAGATGTGTTTGGCAAAGGCCAAGGAAATTTTGCCAAATAATCCTGCGGAAACGGCGGATTTATTGTGGTTTGCTTGGGAAAGTTTGATAAAGTAATACCAGTTTGTTAAGGTTATGAAAGAGTTAACGATTTTTGAAGACAGGCTAATGGCTAATGGCTAATCCCTAAGGTCAGATTAGATAGTGGGGCCAGAAACCCGGTTGGTAAAAAACCGGGTTTCGACCTTCAGGCAATTAGTGGAACCCAACGATTTTGTTGGGTTGCGCTGTCGCGGAGCCCGACCTACGAATGGTATTTTTTGATTTTGGCGAAGGTATTGATCTTTATTAAAGTGGTATAAATTAGCTGAATTATAGCAATCCTAGCGGACGCACCGGACGCGGTGACGCACCGGACGCGTCCGGTGCATCTGCCCCCACTCACCAACTTTTAGCCATTAGCCATTTCGCAAGTCATGCCAGAACAAGCGGCATCCTGGGGACCCATGTCAGGTAACATACTCTCCAACACTCGGGCATTGAGCAACTCGGAGAAATCATCGGACTTTTGCAGCCGCAACATATTCAAGCGCATCTCCTCATATTTCTCCTTAGAAATGCGCTCGAAAGGCAACCGGGGGAAGGGCGCGTCGAACCGCGCTAACAAGGCCGCCGAAACATAACCCTCGTCGTCGCGGATAGCTTCGTAGATGCGGTTGCCCAGAAGTTCGATTTCGTCCTCCCCCAGGAGAATAGTAGCGCTGGTATTGTGAGTCGTCCAGTGTTTTTGCACCTGCATATAATAGTCGAACATGGTAGTAGCGGCGAATTTCTCGATCGCTATCTCCTCCACTCCCGGCAAATCTATCCAGGAAACCTCCACGGGAATTTCGACCAGCCACTCTTTTACGCGATCGTCAAAAGGAGACTTCAACAAATTACCGTTTTCGTCCTTATCGGACTGCCCCGGAACCACCGAATAACCGTAATCCAAACAAGCCAAAGCCACCGGGTCATTTTTAGCAAAAGTAATCCGGCGCACCCACCGCAAGCCGAAAGGCGGATGCCAACCGGGGGAGGCGTTAGTTAGCAGGGACTTGGTGCCGCTAGGCTGGACGGTAGTGCAGCGGTTCGGACGTTTCATCTTGTGGCGATCGCAATAATCCCACACGGCCCGATGCACGACCTGGCGCCACCGACTGAGATATTCCGCCTCTCGTTCGATAAAATCTAACCCCTTGGTCGTGCGGGGCCGACCTTCTGCCAACCAACGCAACCACTCGACGCCGAAGGCTTTGACGAAGAAATCGAACAAACCGGTAAAGGATACGCCAACTATAGGATCCTGTTCGCGGCTGTAGCGGTATCGCGGCACTATAAATTTGTGGTTTAACAGCGTCGCCACCGACAGCGCCCCGGCGGTGAAAGCTTCTTCTTGTTCTTTATGGTTATTGGGGTCGATTTGGTTTAAATGTATCTCACTTAAATTGCAATGAAAATCACTTCCTATAATCTCGCCGCAATTGTGAGTTACGCATCCGTTGGCGATGAAAGAATGGGTCAAAGGAACGTGCAAGTCATAAACGACCTCCTCTCCAAACTCTTCAACCTTTTTTACCGATGCTGAGTACCAGGAGTTACGAACAGCTGCACTGTAATTGCAAGAACTCTGCCAATCTAACATTTGAGCTAGCTTTTTTTGCTTTTCCTCAGATAAGGGAAAACCGATGATTTCTGCAAATTTGATTGCTTCACTAGGATATATTAACAATCGCCAGCAATCATTATTTTTGCTAATCTTCTGAGTACCATCTGTTAACTTGTATGGGATACCAGGACCACCTTCCTCCTTCTTTTGCATCAAACTGCTCCTGATTCCGAGATTCAAAAGCATCAATTGCACCACGGCTAAAACCGCCCGATAACGATTAGCTAGCTCTATACGCCGTGCTTTAATATTAATCGTACCATCAGCACAAGACAAACCCTGTAGGAAACCAATAATAACTTGCTTGGACTGCAGGAGGAAACTAGGTGGCAAAAATTCTTTCGACTCAACACCTAGTCGGTCGAAAAACTGACTAATTTTAGGGGAGCCACTGTGAAAAGTGCAAACACTTTTGACCAGACTAGGTTGATGGTCGTAACCTGTCAGTGACTTAACTGCCCGTGCAAGTAGCTCGAAAGTAGTAGCATACTCTTGTTGATTGATGTAGAAAACAGCATCTAATCCTTTGTTTCCTTGGTCGTTGTTTCCTTGGTAGTTGTTTCCTTGGTAGTTGTTTCCTTGGTAAGTAGAACCATCTCCATACAACCACCCGAGCATTTGAGCTTGTTCTACGGAAATCGTGCCTTTGCCAAAATGACCTTCTCCCTTCTGGATGTAAACTTTGTCATTGCCAGTCAAATCTTTAGTAGCAACCCAGCCTCGGTTAGTCAAATGTTTATGCTCTGCCGTACACCGCATTTGCATTCCGTTACTCAGAGTAATTGTATAGGTTGTTTGAACCCCTGTTGCAAAAGCGATCGCATCTGTTAACTTCACGCCATCCAAACCTACAGAACGCATATCGATACATGCTTTAAACTGTTGACCTACCAAATTTTTAATGGGAACTAATCCACAGTCTGTTGAGATTAAGGTGTTACCAGCATGACAAGGATTCAAACCCACCCGCGCTAGCCGATGTTCTAACTCCCGTTGTTCCAACTCTGGGTGCCGCCAGTCCAACCATACCTTACCTTCGCCGCGATCGTAAGCAGCAAGAAAATCCCGTTTCAATTCCGGAGTCGAAATCAAATCCCGGTTAGCTCGGGCCACAGTTTCCCCCGCCCATTGAATCGCGCCTTCGCCAGAATAAAACTGCTTGCGCACGGCCTCGATGACCTCTTCGGAAGTCGGTTTCCGGTGGAAAACGCGGGTATGGTTGCTCATACGCAGGGCATCCCGTTCCGGATCTATCCGCCAGTTACCATCCTCCCCCTGCTGCCAGAGATTATCCTTAGCAACAGCAAAGACTTCATCCTTACTATCTCCCTGGCGCATTCCGGCGCTGTTGTGAACTAACAAACCGTTAGCAATAAATTCGCGGTCCCTTTCTACTTCTATATCGAAAGTTTCCGCTGTACCCGCATCCGCGACAAATTGCACTTCCATCGGCAACCAGTGGGGGTTTACCAAATCTTCAGCTATGAGAGCATCGAAATTGGTGACGCGGGGACGCGGGGACGCGGGGACGCGGGGACGCGGGGACGCGGGGACGCGG
>CAZUCT010000028.1:32932-36393 GCA_964619285.1 uncultured bacterium
CGGGGACGCGGGGACGCGGGGACGCGGGGACGCGGGGACGCGGGGACGCGGGGACAACCCCTTCTCCGTGTCTCCGTGTCTCCGCGTCTCCGTGTCTCTCCCTCTCCGTGTCTCCGTGTCTCCGTGTCTCCGCGTCCGGTTTGGGCTGCCAATCGGTTTTTGCCAATACTTGGTGGAGAAACTCGTAGGGCAAACTCAATCCCTTTTTCTTCCCCCACTGGATGTGGTAGCGATCGCGTGCTGCAAATTGATTGATTAAAGCAAAAGCGATCGCTTCCGACTGCATCCCCATAATTTTTATCAGATGGTCTCCCGCGTTTAAAAAGTTTTTCCCCTTGCGGCGCTTAAATTCTTGGGGGCTGCGTTCCGATAAAACTGTCGCAATGCCCAAGGAAAGGGCTAACTTCTGCACCTGGCGCAAAAAGTCTAACTCGTTAGAGTGGAGCAAGATATTGCGGGCGGGCATTCCGTCGGCATCGCTTAACCCCGCCAAAAACGCCGCCCTAATTTCCAGATTTCCCTGCCAGATAGATTGAGGAATTTGGCGATCGCCGTCGAGCTCTTGAGACTCTACAAAATCTGAGGCTAAGTCGTTACGATAAATGCGAATATAACCCCGACTGCCACTGTAACTTACCGTAGGCGTATCTCCTATTAGTTTGAAAACTGCCAGACATTTTTCTCCTAACTTACTTTGGAGGCGTCCTTTAGGCAGGCTAAAGATAGCTGTCGCTTTACGGGATTTGCTTAACCCGCTCCCTGCCGAGTTCGCCAAGCTCCTCCAGAGAAAACCTAGAACCCAGGCATAATCTATGTTAAGAGAATCGCTTCCTTTTTCGTGAGGAACTGAAATGAGGCGATCGCCCGGTTGTAGCTGTCCTGCCTGTTTCCATGTATAAGAACGCAAAGAGTTATATACCGCCACTCGGTGATTGGCCGTACAGAGAATAGAAGTTGCCGGCGTTCTGATTTGTACTACTTCTTGGGTTCCTTGAACGAACTTATTAACTACCGAACGATATTCCCCCGAACTGGTGAGAACGCGATCGCCTACCTTAATTTCTTCTATTGGTTTCATCCCATCCATAGCGGCCACCAAAGTTCCCGCCGCGATGCAGCGGCGGATATTACCTGCCACGATACAGGCAGCCGCTTCATCTATTAACAGGCAGCATTCTAAAGAGTTAAGTTGCCGTCCCACCGCTTTATTGATAATCCCCGCGCACTTCTGGTAAAGGGAAGGCAACTTCACCGGGTTGGCAACGCCGCCAAATCCTTTTAGGGGTTCCCCTGCCGGTCGAACGTCGCTCAAATCGATCGCCACCTCTACTTCTCCGTCAAAATTCTCTCTGGTCGATAGTTCTAGCAACGCTTTATAAGAACCGACCCAGCCTTGACGGCTATCTCCCACATAAATAGTTGCTTTATTTTTTGTTTCTACCTTTACCTCGCTATATTCCCTTCGCTTACCCGACGGTGTCGAGCCAATCTCTCCCACTAACAATACATTTAGACGGTTTTTAATTGGCGGCAACTTATTGATATAGCGAAGTTCGAGAACTGCCCCAGTGCCGCAGCCCATCATAGCCAGGTCCATTAACAGGCCAAAAGTCTCCCAGTCGATGACGTTGGTGGAAGAGCAATTATAAGCCCCGCTGAAATTCTCTTGGCGTTCGATCCACTCAGTGCCTCCTACCCAAAGCCAGCGGCCAGAAGACAGGGTTTTCAATTGGCCCTGCATTCTGTACAATAAATCTGCCTCTTCGTCGGTAAGCTGGCCTAATTTTTTCAGGCCACCGATGGTGCGATCGCATACCTCTTTCCAAGTCTCTTTACCATCAGGAGTCCGCCGACTGTAAGTTCTATAAAATACCGGGTAAGCCGTAGGCGCTGTTTCGGGAAATTTTGCGTTGCTCTGGGGCCTTTCCAGTTCTCTGACCATATTTAAAATTATTTATTCTTCTACAAGCCAATAAATAACTAAAATAGCGGATTTTCCCGCGTTGTGTCAAAGCGCCTTTTTTTTTAATCAACTTTTTTAATCAACGGCCAAAAACTCAATCCTTGGCAGCAATGGCTCTTGAATTACCCCGATACCCTGAAACCCCCAGCGCTGAAGTATGCTTTTTAATTGGGTACTGGCGATGGACTCTACCGCAAATTTATCGGCCACGTCTTGGCCGTGGGCGTTGAGGTAGCTTAGGGCCTCAAAGTCTTGTTGAAATAACAACAGGTATTTGGTAGCCGCATCTGGTTCTGGGTTGGCAGTTACATAGCTGCCATCTGTTTTTGAACGTAATAAATAATAAATTTGCATTTTTACGAACAATCGCGCTGAAGCGATTGCGACGAACCTACGAATTTAATCCTCGGATCTACTGATTTTAACAATAAATCTGCCAATAAATTGCCGACGATTAACATAGTAGCGCCCATCATTAAACTTGCCATTACTAAATACAAATCTTGATTCCTAACTGCTTCTAAAATTAAAGTGCCCAAACCCGGCCAATTGAAGAAATATTCGGCAATAAAAGCGCCACTTAATAAAGAAGCAAACTCGAAACCCAAAAGGGTAATTAAAGGATTAACTGCATTGCGGAGGGCGTGAACGTAGATGACTCGATTTTCTGGCAATCCTTTGGCCCGGGCCGTTTGGATGTAGTCTTGCCGCAAAACGTCTAAGAATTGCCCCCGCATCAATCTCTGCAAACCGGCAAAACTGGTAACGCTCAATGCTAGGGTTGGCAA
Organism: uncultured bacterium; assembly: GCA_964619285.1. Classification (GTDB taxonomy): domain Bacteria; phylum Cyanobacteriota; class Cyanobacteriia; order Cyanobacteriales; family Microcoleaceae; genus CALKCV01. The sequence goes on from CAZUCT010000028.1 coordinate 35,684, forward strand.
AATCAGATGCCAGAGGATATCTAAAATTTTGCCCCCAAAGGAGAGTTCGTCGTGGTAAATGCTCTCTATGCCTCCCACAGGAAATAAGGGCGAGAGGTATTGGGCTAAGAATAATAACAGCAGGGCCGCGATAAAGCTTGGGAAACCTTGACCCGTGTAGCTTATCAGTTGGAGGATGCGATCGCCAAAGCGGTTTTGATTGACTGCCGCGATGATGCCCAGGGGGAGAGCGATCGCATAAGTTAAGATTAAAGAGGCGATCGATAACAACAGGGTGGCCGGGATTCTTTCCCACAACAAACTGGCCACCGACCTTTGGAAGACAAAACTCCTCCCAAAATTCCCCTGGGTGAGAATTTGCCCCAACCAGCGCCCATACTGTTCCAAAGCAGATTTATCGAGGCCAAATTGTTCTTTTAGTTGGTTAATCGTCTCTTGAGACAATTGAGGGTTTTGACTTAAGGTGTCCAAATAGCTGCCCGGTGCTGCTTGAACGATGAAAAAACACAATGCCGATGCTAAAAATAGAGTAGCGATCGCCTGCAATATTCGTTTCAAAGCGTCAAGCCAGGTGCTGGCATTTATTAACTTGTTAACTGAGGAAAGTTTAGCAGATGCCATTTTAATAATTAACAATTAACAGTTCGCAGCAATAGCGGAGCGCGATTGTTCGTAGTAATCGCGGAGCGCGATTGTTCGTAGTAATCGCG
>CAZUCT010000029.1:0-22114 GCA_964619285.1 uncultured bacterium
CTCACACTCATGACTCACACTCAAAAAAAGAGTTTTTTCTTTGAGTAAGAGTAAGGACTTGCGTAGTAATAAGGTACCGACTTGTTGGGTTGCGTTTCACGGAGCCCGACCTACGATTTTCTCATGACTCACACTCAAAAAAAGAGTTTTTTCTTTGAGTAAGAGTAAGAGTAAGAGTAAGAGTAAAAGTCAGAGTAAGAGTAAGAGTAAGAGTAAAAGTCAGAGTGTGAGTCATGAGTTACCCACAATTTTAGATGAGACGCGCTAGTAGTTTGGGTTGCAGGTCAATTGTTAATTGCTAATTGTCAATTGCCAATCGCTAAGTATAACTACCGAGAAATAACAGGTTATGTAAATTTTTTTGTAGCTTTTATTACATTTTCTGGGAAAACGTGCCAAAGTGGTTATAGGACAAAAATTAATCAATTTGGGAGCGAAAGAGTTATGAATACGGAAGAACAGGCCCGGGAATTAATGGCCAAAAACAGAAACCATAACCACCACTTGCATGAATCCATGTTAAGCCGCGCTGAGGAGGAGGTGGAAAACGGCCACCAGTTGGAGACTGAGGAAAAGGCACGGGAGCTACTGGTTCAAGATCGGCAACACGATCGCCACCTACACGATTCGATGTTAAATCGTGCTGCTGAAGAGGTTGGTTAAATCGATTGGGTCTTATGATTATTTAAGAACTGATACAAAGCCAGCGCGAAATTTTAATGTCAAATCTTTTGCAAACGCCCCACAGCGGCTATCACTGGGATGGTAGCGATCGCCGTTTTTTTGAAGGTTGGTATTTTCGAGTCACTCTACCCCAGGACCGAGAAACTTTTGCCTTCATGTACTCTATAGAAGACCCTATCGGCGATCGCCCCTTCAGCGGTGGCGGGGCTCAAATTCTCGGTCCAGAAGATAAATATCTGTGTCGTACTTTTCCAGATGTTCGAGGCTTTTGGGCCTCGGAGACGGCCTTAGCTTTAGGGCATTGGGGCCAGACCGAGCTAAAGGGCAGACCGGGATATTTAGAACCGGAGCTGTTCCATGCCCAAATTCGACAAGGCTATCAAGTAAGTACCACTTGGCACCAAGGGAGCTTGCTGGATCCGGGGAGGGGCGATCGCTGCAAGTGGCAGTATGAGACGAAGCCTGTTTATGGTTGGGGAAATGCGGGAGAATTACAGCAATCTACTGCGGGCTGGCTTTCTTTTTTAGCAATTTTCGAGCCTGGATGGCAAATTTTAATGGCTCACGGTTTAGCTACTGGTTGGATCGAGTGGAACGATAAGCGCTACGAATTTATCGACGCTCCAGCTTATAGCGAAAAAAACTGGGGGGGTGCTTTTCCCGAAAAATGGTTTTGGGCCAATTGCAATTGTTTTGATGGGGAAAAAGATTTAGCTTTAACTGCGGGAGGCGGACGAAGGGGGGTTTTGTGGTGGATGGAGTCTGTGGCAATGATTGGCATCCACTACCGAGGGAGGTTTTACGAGTTTGTGCCTTGGAATTCTCGGGTAACTTGGCAGATTTGGCCTTGGGGTAAGTGGCAAATGCAGGCGAGAAATCGGGATTTTGAGGTGGAGTTAACTGCGACGAGCGATCGCCCGGGTACTCTTCTGCGGGCTCCCACCAATGAAGGGTTAACTTTTGTTTGTCGGGATACGATGCACGGACGAGTTAGCTTGCAATTATTGAAACGAACCGGAAATAGCCGGGAAACGATTTTTAAGGCTCAAAGCGATTTGTGCGGGTTGGAAGTCGGTGGCGGTCCTTGGGAGGAACCTTGGATTAATTTTTAGATTTTAGAAAGTCAACTTTAGAAACAATTAACAATTGGGGGTTGCAAAAAAGCGATCGCCTGCTACAATAAAAAACTGTTGGTTTTTATGGGTCTTAGAGCTAAGACGATAAAAACTACTTTTGGGGCTGTGGCTCAGATGGATAGAGCAAGCGCCTCCTGAAGTTCGGGCACCGTGGCAGGAAACTCCACGAGTGAATGCGGTCAAACTCAAGGAAGCCTAAGTCCGGTAACGGATAGGGTAATCTTGAGCCAAGCTCTACTTTGATTTAGCAACTGCTAAATAGTAGAGAAGGTGCAGAGACTGGTTTTAAGAAGCAAAGCAATAACAAAGCCAATAAAAAAGCAATGCTTCTTAAACATACGGCCGCCACCTAAAGGCTTTTTAACAGGAGTCTATGGTGAAGGGATAGTCCAGAGAGTGGGGAAACTCACACAAATCTGAAGCGCTAGGTCGCCGGTTCGAATCCGGCCAGTCCCGTTAAGGGGAAGACGCGGAGACACGGAGACGCGGGGACGCGGAGACGCGGGGACATCCCTTCTCCGCGTCTCCCATTCTCCGCGTCCCCGCGTCAGTTTTTTAATCGGCCATCCGGTAAAACAGCAACCATCCACCGAAAGTTTCATCAGGGCAACAGAGCCCGCGTACAATTACAGATGGTTTTTTTCTAATGATGGTGTTGAGAATGTCGGTTGGGCGATCGCGCCGCCCCAACTTAAAATTGGCGGTAATGTTTTGGTTGTTGCTGGGACTGCTAATGGGATTTAGATTTAGCAAGCAACAAGTCGAGGTGACAGCAAAACCACCTCAAGCTTTATTAGTTCTGGGCGGGGCCCCAGAACGAGAATTGTTTGCAGCAAAATTTGCTCGCGAGCATCCAAGCCTCGATATTTGGGTTTCTTCTGGCAGCAACCCGGAGTATGCCGAGTGGGTATTCTCGGAAGCAGGGATTTGTTTAACTCGCGTCCACTTGGACTACGAAGCTGTAGATACTCTAACCAATTTCACGACGATGGTCGGTAAACTCCAGGCAGAAGGGATAGATAGCGTTTATCTGATAACTTCTGACGACCACATGAGGCGAGCCCGGTTAATTGGCGAGATTGTTTTTGGCAGTAGGGGCATTGATTTTAAACCCCTGGAGGTGCCTTCGGGGCGATCGCCCGAACCTATCGAAAAGACTATTCGCGATGGGGCGCGGGCGGTTATTTGGTTGACTACCGGTTATACCGGGGCGCATTTGCTGGATCGCTCTTAGGAACTTGCGATTTAAGATTGCCCTACAAGAGAGTTAGGGAGAAGTTGGGTTTCGTTTCACGCGCGCCCTACCTACAAGAGAGTTAGGGAGAAGTTGGGTTTCGTTTCACGCGCGCCCTACCTACAAGAGAGTTAGGGAGAAGTTGGGTTTCGTTTCACGCGCGCCCTACCTACGAGAGAGTTAATCTTTGGTGGATGATTCTTGTACCACTACAAAAGGATCGACGATAATAGTATCAAATGTTTTAGTGCTATTCTGATTCCAATCGGAAATTTGTTCTGGAGATGGTTTATAAATTAGGGCTTCGCTAATCCAATGTTGAATGGAGGAGACATTATCGGAGGCGATCGCCACTCCTACATCTAATAAATCCAATTGTGGATTTACTACTACTAAAGCATCGCGTTTGACATGGGGAATCAACCAATCCCATTCGGCTACGTCTAAATTTTCTGCTAGTCTTGCTCTAAGATATTCCATTTCAATTAACAATTAACAATTAACAATTAACAATTAGCAATTTTGAAAAAGACTGGGGGAAACTTGAAAATAATTTCCTAAAGCTTTGGCTTGCCAGGTTTTCAAAGAACATTTACCATCCACTAGCTGAGAAACCGCTTCCCCAGAACCAATAATTCCTACTAAATCGTTTTGACTAATGCCACTGGACTCCATTAAATGCTTTAAAATCTCGCGAGGTTCGACCGATGGCATCGGATAGTTTTCAGTTTCATAATTTTCTGTTAACAAAACCAACAACTTATAGAGAGCTTTTTCCTCCTGGGTCATATTTTTAGCAAAGGTCATTTTTTCTAAAACTTTCAAATATTCCTCGTATTCTTCTTCTGTTTCTATGACTTTGGGAGTCAATTTTACGAGTAAATCGCGGTAAGCTATGCTGTCAAAAGTAAGGGTCATTTTTCCACTTGTTTTTGTCATATTCAGCATGAGTTAAAAAGTATTTATAGTAAACTGTTTGATTTTCGTAATTAATACCAACAATCAAACGGTAACTATTTCCTTTAATGTTAAAAACAGTAAAATTACCAACGGCCTCAGCATCTCTATAAATTCTACGGACATCCTCTAAATTGTTCCACTTAGCATTTCTAACTGTAGCATACCAAGCATTAATTTGCGTTTCAACATCATGTTGATATGGGGTTATATCCGCAGGAAGATTGCGGATAGAAATTAGGTGCATAAATTAATTGTTAGCTATTATTAACGTCCCAAATCATGCATTTGATTGATAATATCGGTGCATTTTTGAGTTAAAGCTTCCAGCTCTTGCCTATTAGTGGAACTTGGGGGCTCGATTAAATCGCCAATGCGGACGGTAACGGGAACCGGTTTGGGCATGGCCGAACCTTTTCTCAGAATTGCATGAGTGCCCCAGAGGCAAACCGGCAATAAAGGTACTCCCGCTTTTGCCGCTATCAGGGCCGCGCCTAATTTGGGGTCCGTAATTCGGCCATCGGGCGTTCGGGTTCCCTGTAAGAATACACCAGTTCCCCACCCGGATTCAAGGTAACTCAAAGCAGATTTTAGGGCGCTGCGGTCTGGGGCCTTGCGGTTGACGGGATAAGCGCCGTATAAAGAAATAGCCTGTTTTAAAATTGGGACTTGAAATAACTCTTCTTTGGCCATGAAGGCCACCGGTCGTTTCATGCAGGAAGATAGCAGGGGCGGATCGAAGTCGCTGGCATGGTTGCTGACGGCTATAAACGGTCCTAACTGGGGCACTTTTTCTGCACCGTAAATGCGGCCTCTAAAATAAAAATGAAGCATCGGAGCTACTATAGACCACTTAAATAAATGGTAGAGGAGCCAACTTTCAAGGGGTTCGCGGCTTTTAGTCACGGTGATAATTAACAATTAATAATTAACAATTAGCAAATATAGCAATCCGTTGGTCGGAAGCGATAGCTGAGAAACCGGGTTTCTTAAAGAATACCTTCGCCAGCATCGAGATTTAAGAAACCGGGTTTTTTGAAAAAACCCGGTTTCTGGCGGGCGAGGAACGCCATTTTCTTGTAGGTATTTTTATTTTGGCGAAGGTATTGTTAAAGAAACCGGGTTTCTGGTCCCAAAATAGCCAATTTAGGATTGCCATATTCAACTTTATTCGGCAAAAATTGCTTGCTGTCCTTGGGGGGAAGTAGCATAGCCCAAGAAATCTTTAACGACTTGACTGGGAGGGGTTTTATAAACATAATAAAGCTGTCGGCTCAAGGGATAAGTAGCAGAATTGGGCAGGGAACCGTCGATAGGGAGCGATCGCACGGTTTGTTGGTTTTCCACTTGAGCGTAAGTGGCATAACCAATTCCATCATTTCTCAAAGCTCTCAACATCGGAGTAGTAGCATCTCTGTCCATAGTTAAAATATTAGGAGTATTGCCAAAATTCTCCCCATTTAAAACCATTTCCTTAAATGTTTGATGGGTGCCGCTGACGGGATGTCGGTTAATTACCCGAATTAAAGCATTGGGGCCTCCCACCTGAGACCAATTAGTAATTTGTCCTTGAAAAATTGACCTTACTTGTTCGGAAGTCAAACCCCCATTAAAAGGATTATTAACCCCCACCACAATAGCAATTTTATCCAGAGCAACTGGCACGGCCTCCAAACCTCTTGCTTGTTCTTGGGGAGTCAGAGGGCGGGATGAGGCGGCAAGATCTAGATTACCTGCTAATAAAGCTTCAACTCCTATACTGGAACCTCGGGCTCCGGTGGCGACCCTGGTATTGGGGAACTGTCTCTCGAAGGCATTTTTGAGATTTTGGTTAATCGTCACCATGCTGGTAGAACCATCAACCCTAATTACAGTACCGGCAGCAACAGTAGTGGGTGGAGGAAAAGTGCTGGTAGTTGCTGCCCCTTGAGTTGATGTATCTGGAGATTCAAGATTAGTAACAGTTGGTGAGGACTGCTGTCTCATCACGAAGAACCAATAACCCGCACCGCCCAACAATAAAAATACTAGGATAAAGACAATTGGTGGAGGTCCGCTACGTCGAGCCATAATGTTTTTTTGTTAATTTGACCAAGGAAATGGGTTTCAAGCCTTGCCCTTTGCCCTTTTAGGGCGAATGCATGATGAATGTATATACTCTTTTAAAATCTTAATAGGAGCGCCGCCAGCAGAAGCAGCAGGGGGAAGAAGGACTCCACAAATGTTTTTCTGATGGGGATGGGTGTTTTTGTCGATAAAGTCTGCTAGAGACTCCTCGCGCCTTAAGGCGCGAGGACCCAACATATGGCTACGGCGAAGGTATTGTCCAATAAACCGGGCTTAACGATGTTGGGTTCCGTTACACTTCACCCAACCTACGGCTACGGCGAAGGTATTGTCCAATAAACCGGGCGATCGTATTTGGGGCCAAAATAAAATACCCCTGACGATAATCGGCAGAGGTATTTTACACGTTATAGGCGATCGCTGCCAAATATTGAAAATTCCAATTTATTCGGCAAAAATTGCTTGCTGTCCTTGGGGGGAAGTAGCATAGCCCAAGAAATCTTTAACGACTTGACTGGGAGGGGTTTTATAAACATAATAAAGCTGTCGGCTCAAGGGATAAGTAGCAGAATTGGGCAGGGAACCGTCGATAGGGAGCGATCGCACGGTTTGTTGGTTTTCCACTTGAGCGTAAGTGGCATAACCAATTCCATCATTTCTCAAAGCTCTCAACATCGGAGTAGTAGCATCTCTGTCCATAGTTAAAATATTAGGAGTATTGCCAAAATTCTCCCCATTTAAAACCATTTCCTTAAATGTTTGATGGGTGCCGCTGACGGGATGTCGGTTAATTACCCGAATTAAAGCATTGGGGCCTCCCACCTGAGACCAATTAGTAATTTGTCCTTGAAAAATTGACCTTACTTGTTCGGAAGTCAAACCCCCATTAAAAGGATTATTAACCCCCACCACAATAGCAATTTTATCCAGAGCAACTGGCACGGCCTCCAAACCTCTTGCTTGTTCTTGGGGAGTCAGAGGGCGGGATGAGGCGGCAAGATCTAGATTACCTGCTAATAAAGCTTCAACTCCTATACTGGAACCTCGGGCTCCGGTGGCGACCCTGGTATTGGGGAACTGTCTCTCGAAGGCATTTTTGAGATTTTGGTTAATCGTCACCATGCTGGTAGAACCATCAACCCTAATTACAGTGCCGCTAGCAACATTGGTGGGCAGGGGAAAAGCGGTGGTAACTGGTGCCCCAGGAGGAGCAGCTCCTTGAGGTATTGCGGCAGGAGCTTCTAGAGACTGAATATTAGTAACGATTGGAGCCGGCTGCTTGTTTCTGAGAACGAAGAACCAATAACCACCACCGGCCAGAAACAAAAATGCCAGGATAAATACAATTGGTGGAGGTCCGCTAGATTTAGCCATAATTTTTTTCCTTAATCTGATGGTAATTGTTTGGCATTATCGAGCATTTGCAGGCGACGGGCGACTTCGTCATCCACCGCCATATTTTCTAAATCTGCTTTGAGCTTTTCTGTGGGGTTTTCGGAAAGTTCCGCCAGAGCGTTTTGTTGGAGATTTCGACGTTCTACGGCACCTTTGGCTTGCTCGAATTGAGAGCGGGCCGAGTCTATACTCAAGCTATCGTTAACTTTAGTTATCGCTCCCAAAGCTTGGTTAATTTCCTGCAGGTCTTTCATGTTGCTGAGGTCGGTCTTATATTCTTCGAGTTTTTGTCGCTCTCGCTTCAGCTTGTCTTTGGATGCTTCGACAAACTTTTCTGCCTGCAAAACCTGAGATTCTAACTGTGGCAAGATTTGTTCGGTTTGAATTACTTTAGACATGGCCAGACGGGCCGCTTCTTCATTGCCGTTGCGTTGAGCGGTCATTGCTTGATTCTCAAAGACCTGCATTTCTTTGACTTTGGCCTGGTATTTCTGTTTGGCTCGTTCGTAAGCTGCAACTTGAGTGGCAACGGCGGCGGCCAGCTTTTGCACCGATTCTTGCATGGAGCGCAGAGATTCTTCGGCCACTTCTACGGAAACTCGACCGCCAGATTCGACTGGCATTCCTAATAGCCAGTTCCAGCCTCCAACGATAACTCTTCCCGCTTTTTCGCCTACCAGCCAGTAGAGAACTTTTTTCATACCTTTCCTAGTTTGTTTGCTAAAAGGTTTATGCTCAAGCTAACACATTTTTCCCTGATGGGGTTATGATTTGTGCTTAACCTTGAGTTAACCTGCTACTAGGTAATCGGGGCTTTTTGTCTTTTTTATGACACAGGAACGTTTAATGCCCCATTTTGTTGCAACCACTGTTTTTCTTCTTGGCTTAAACCTATAGCATTAGTAAAAACGGCACCGATGACATTACAATCGGAAAAATTTACTCGGTCCCAAGTTGTATTTTCTAAATCGGCATCCTGTAAATTGCAGCCTGTTAAATTTATTTCAGATAAAGTGGCCCCTTCCAAATTAGCAGCAAATAAACTGGCATTTGTTAAATTGACTTTTTCTAATTTGGCAACTTTGAGCGTAACTTCTAATAATTCTGCTTCCTGTAAGTTCGCAGAGATAAAACTGCTTGCCGTAAAATTGGCAGCTAATAAATTTGCTCCAGTTAAATTGGCATCTATAAAATAAGATTGACTAAAATCAACTTGTTCTAAGTTGGCTTTTTTCCAAATAGTTTTAGAAAATTTAGCTGCAACTCCGGTAGCTTTACGCAAATTAGCATCGCTAAAATTAACCTCAGAAAAATCGACTTTATCTAACATTGCTGCTGCTAAATTAGCACCGCTAAAATTCAGAATACTGCCCTTTGCCTCTCTTAAGTCAGCTTTTTCTAAAGTCGCATCTTGCCCTTGTAATTTATTAATTTTTGCACCAAAAAGATTGACCCAGGTCGCATCTGATTTTTCAATATTTACGCTTTGCAAATAAGCTGTATTCAGTTCCGCGCCGCGTAATTTTGCTTTACTTAAATTAGCGTTGGCTAAATTAGCTAATATCAAATATGCTTCCGAAAAATCTGTCCCTTGGCAGGAGGCTTTGGAGAGATTGGCGCGTCTTAAATAAGCTTGGGCAAAATTACCTCCATCGAGGTTAACTGCTTCTAAATTAATACCGCTTAATTCGGCTTTTTTAAAGGATTTACCCTCTTTTATTCCGGCAATAATTTCTTCGCGAGTAAATAAGGTCATTGGTTTTTTTTGATATAGTACCATCTCAGAAACCCGGTTTTTTGGAAAAACCGGGTTTATTAAATCTGAATTATCCTACTTTTACTAACAACAAATTACCTTCTTGCTTAACTTCAAAAATATCTAAATTTTTAGTGGCGGGAGGACTAATAACCTTGCCATCAAGAGTAAATTTTGAACCGTGACAAGGACAAGCTAATTCTTTAGCTTCTAAGTTTAATTGAACGGTACAACCTTGATGGGTACACATAGAATTAATTGCTACTAACTCATTAGTGTCTGGATGGCTGAAAATCATTACTGGTTTTGGCGCATTTCTTCTATCTAAAATTCTGCCATCTTCTTCTAATTTTTCTACAGTTCCTAATGCTTGAAATCCATCTTCTCGGATAGAAGTATCGATTTTTATTGCCTCTGGTTTTGCCGTTGAGCTATTATTATTTTCGGTTTGACAAGCGGCGATCGCTACGGGAAAAAAACTGGCTAGCATTCCGACTCCTACCCAGTTTAAAAATGTACGACGTTCCATATTTGTTATTAGCTAAATTTGCGTTGATGTTTCCACAATAGCAGTTTTGTTTTTGGCAGTCAACCAGGCTCGATGACGAATGGTAACTACCAAAACTAATAATAAATCGAAACCGACAAAACTGCCAACAATAAGTTCGGAACCGCCGGTACTAAAACCGTAACTGTGCAACCCCGTCCCCAACACAAAATTGACCCCATACCAAGCCATTAAAACTGCATTAAAACTCAAAACGCTGGTAACAGTTAAACCAAAATCTTTTAACCAACCTGCTAATCTTCCGTGTAGGGGAATTACATAACACATTAAAGCAATTAAAGCCCAGGTTTCTTTGGGATCCCAACCCCAAAAACGACCCCAGGAAAAGTGCGCCCAAATTCCTCCTAAAATGATGCCAGTTGTTAATAATAATACTCCTATTTGCAAGACTCCATAATTCCATTTTGCCAGGCGATTAATTCTGTCTGTTGCTTGAGGCTTAAATAAATAATGTCCTAAAAGAATATGCCCCAAGGCAAAAGCTAGGGCAAAACTGGCATAACTCAGAGTAATAGTTGGAACGTGAACGCTTAACCAGAAATTGTCTCGCAAAACTGGAACGAGGGGCTTAATACTTGGGTCTAAAACTGCTGGCAAGTTATCTGCTAATAAAAGACAAATAACTGAGAGTGGGGCGGCGGCGAGGAGGTAATATTTGGCGCGATAAATTAGTTCTAATAAAAGAGCGATCGCCCCTACTCCAAACCCTACCCAAATTACCGACTCGTACATATTAGTAACTGGCGGTCTTCCTGCAATTTGCATCCTTTCTATAAACCCGTAACCTTGAATTAATAAACCAACAATAAAGATGCCGACGCTGCCCCAATAGAAGTTAAAAGCGGGAAATAGGAGGACGATTAACATTACAGAAAAGGCGATCGCGTACAATTTCCAAGCTTTACCAAAGGGATGTAATTGATAAAAACTAACCTCCCGTTTCAAGGTGGCAAATTGTGGATAAATCTCGGGACTTAAACCGCGCAGTTGAGTTTGTAATTGTCTGGCAATGTCTCCCAACAGCGATAATTTTTGGGGATAAATTTTATAAGTTTGTTTGAGATTTGCGTAAGTAGTTAATAACGGTTCTATTTGACCGGTTTGATAATACTCGGAAGCGCTATAAATACCCGCCCAAGTGCCTTTAATATCCGTGGGATGGGGAACTAACTGCAGAGTATTTTGTCCGACGGTATCTATGGTTAAAGCCAACCTTTCTTCCATAGCTAAAGCTTCTCTTTCATCTCGATTTAATTCTTGGTTATTTGCTTGTTTTTCTCTGGTTTTGAGAACGAATAAGCCTAGATTTGACTCCATCAATTCGGCAAAGGTAAAGTATTTTGTTTCTGGGTCAAGTCCGACTTTTTCTTTAAGGGGACGATAGTTAAAAAGAATAAACGGTTCTTCGTTCCAGTCGCGGTTATTAAACCAGAGAGAAAGATAGGTTTGGAGGTAGTCTAAATTGTCTCCATTGGTAGCTTGATAATTGAGGCTACCGTGAATTTGAGCGACGGTTTCTCTTGCTACAGTATCTAGGGGTTTTTTCCTCCCGTCTAATTGAACCGCAAGGGTTTGTAAGGGTTCGAGGGGAGAGGATTGAAATTGGTTAAAAGGAATCGCAATTATTAAAATTCCCAGAAAAATGCCGATGAAAAAATTAATTAGTTTCATTATAATTAAACCTAAAAATATTGGGGTAAATTAAAATTAAATCCTGGCAAAATATTTTCGCCAGACAAGTTTGCGGGAAGATTGATAATTTCTGTTTCTCCTCCTTGACGATAAATTTCTACTTGCTGCTGTTGGGGATTAATTAACCATCCTAATTGCACTCCGGCATCCATGTATTCTTGCATTTTAGAGCGCAAGGTTTCTAAATTGTCGGTTGCCGACCTTAATTCTATGACAAAATCGGGCGCGATGGGAGGAAATTTACGCCTTTGTTCTGGGGTAAGATTTTCCCAACGTTCTTTGCTTATCCAAGAGGCATCGGGAGAGCGATCGCCCCCATTTGGCAGTTTAAAAATAGTGGAAGAACTAAAGGTATAACCGAGGCCGCTTTGTCGGTTCCAAATTCCCAAATCAATAATTAAATCTGCTTCTCGATTACCACTATCCCCTCCAACTGGCGACATAATAATTAATTCTCCCCTGGCGTTACGTTCAAATTTTAACTCGCGGTTATTTTGACAAATTTCGTAGAACTGTTCGTCGCTAAGTTTTACGGTGTCTAAATTTAATGTTAAAAGAGTCATAGCCTCAACCTATTTTTATGTTATCTTTTACCATTATATCAAACTTTTTTTTAGCAATTAAAGGACCGTAAAACATCGTAGCAATTCCTAATATCAATAAACCGGAACCAGTCCAAGTTAAAGCAGTTACCCAGGCCGGTTCTCGCTTAACTTGTAAAGTGGATTGTTTTAAGTCTCCAGGGTTCCAAGAAGCTTGGGCAATTTTCCAACCTCGATACCAGGTAGGATGGTTCATCCAAACGTCGCGATCGCCTACAAATCCTTCATGGGGATCTAACAAACGAATCTTGCTAGTCCACATCGCTACGCTATCAGATCCTTCGTTGCGTTCCACGATAAAATCTTCTAATTTAATTGCAAAAGGTAAGGGCAAAAATTTAGGGCTAAAAGCTGCCAACCATTCCCCTTTTTCGTCTTCAATAACTGTCGGTTCGCCCCAGGGCAACCACGATTTTACTCCCCCAGGAGTTTCTATTAATAAAGCTGGATTTCCCTCAGCAATTAGATTAGAAATTGGCGCGACTTCTTGTTGTATTTTCCCGTGAGGGATGAACTGTTCTAATGTTATCTGAAAATCTGCCCAACCGGGATTAATTGATTCCCCTTTCGTCAGTTTTCCAGATTTAAAACCTCGGGATGAATTGGCGGCATAATAGAGTTTTCCTTCCGGGGCAACGATTACTTTAAAATAATCTGAGTTTCTGGGTTCGTTATTACTAATAAGTTGCGTTGTTTTTACCGGAGAATTGAGGAGAGATTCTAATTCCGTTGGACTGGTGGTGGAGACAATTTCTAATCGGGCGGGGCCTAGAGAAATTTGGTTGTAAGCGGCGGGGGCGATCGCCAACCAACGTTCTAATTTTTGCCCCATCCGGTTACTATTTAAACTGAGAAGAACCGCTGGATTATTTGTTTTAGTACTTTCAGTAAAACTAATAGTTTTAACAGTATTTTCCGCGTATCCTAAAACGGAAATTCCCGCCACAGAATTAGGACTAACCGAACCGTTAGAATTAACCCAGATTTCCTCTAGTTTAAACTGTTCGTTTGGGGCGATTATTTCTAATAAATCCCCTTCTACTCGAATCGTATTATTTGCCGGAGAATCTGTCCTCACTAGCAACATTCCTTCAACGCCCAAATGAATTACCGCAGCGGCACCGGCAATAATAATAATTAAGCCAAAATGGGTTAAGGCAAAACCAATTTTCCGCGCCCCCCGCCACGGGTAACGAGACATGGCAGATACTCCTAAATTGACTGCCAGTAAAAACATTAACGCCCCAAACCAAAAGCTTTTATAAATTGCGTTTTGTACGACAGTCGAACCAACTTGAGATTCGTAAAATGTGGCTCCAATTAAGATAATGGCAATGGTAGTTAAGAGGGGAATTGCCATTTTTATTGAACCGAGAAATTTAAGGAAGTTATTTACAGCAATAGTCATTATTTTTAATTGTTTAAAGAAACAAGAATAGGTTCGATCGCGCTTTCTGGAGGTTTGCCAACCAAGACTTCTTTAACTTCTCCTTCTGCTGTTAAAAATACCAAATAAGGAACGCTATTAGCTCCATAATTTTTAATCTGTTCTCTCCAGATGGGCTCGTCAACATTTAGCATGACAAAATTAACTTTCTCGCCGTATTTTTGATGTAAATTATTTAAACTAGGAGCCAGAGATTGACAAATAGTACACCAGTTTGCATAAAATTCAATTAAACTGGGTTTATTGTTAGTCATGGCAACTTCATAAGGAATAGATATTTTTGCCATGGACCTCATAGTAGCTAATCCACTGAGAGGAACCCCCATATCTGCCGAAACATCTGCATGAGTTATGAAGATAGTTGCTAAGAGAAATAAAGGAAAGATTAAGATTGTCAAATAAGTTTTAATCTTTTTCATAGTTACTGATAAAAATAGGCTAGGAAAATATGAAAAATTAACATCACGCAAAAAATGCTAACCAAAAAGATATGAGTATTCAGCCAAATTTGGCGCAGATTTTTAATTAATAAACCTTTAGGAATGCCTGGAGATTGATTTGTAGAATTGCTGCTTTGCCAACCAAAATTAAAATACCTTTGGGGAGATTCTAAAAAACCAGTTTCGGCAAATACCCCCACCAGGGCGGACAAAGTTACGCCGAAAAATACCCAGAGAAAAACTGCGTTAAAATTGAGACCGCGAGCTCCTAAAGTATGAATGGCAACGTTAGCTAAAAGTCCTACTCCGAGAAAAATATGTAAGACGCGCCAGAATTGAATCGAACCGGGAATCTTGATTTTTAGTTTCCAAGTTTTGCCTCGTTTCCTAGCAGTTAAAACCATTTCTAAGATGACAAATATTAGGGATAAATAACCGGTGATTTGTTTATAAATTTCTCCTTGTATTACTTGTAAAAAGTCAAAATTTGACTCTCTTATCATGGGTATGTAAACCGGACTAAAAACGAAGGGAATTAACAATTCGATTGTTAAAACGGTGAGGATAATTAGGGTGGTAAATGTTGGTTTCATGGCTTAAACGGGAATATTTGTAAGGTGCGCAATGCGCACCCTACAGGTCTCAAAGTCCCCCTTTTCAAGGGGGATTTAGGGGGCTCCTTAATTCAACGGTAAATTGATAACAACTCCTCCCATGACATCGCCTAACTTAAATACTTTATCGGGATGGCGTTCTTTATGAATTGGGTGGTTGTTGTGGCAAGAAACGCAGGCTTCGGCAATAGCTTTATCGGGATAAATTGCGGAGAAATATTTTTGACCCCCAATTTCTCGTTCTGCTTTATAAGGTTCCCCCGTTTCTACTACTTGCTGCATTCCTGCTTCTTCAAATTCGCCTTTTGGGGCTTGACTATCGTTAATATTCCAAGGTGAAATTAAACCGTAAGTAAACTGTCCTTTTTCTGAAGCTAATTCTGCTCCCAAACGGAACATTTGCGCGGGTAAAGGAATGCCATTTCCTTGTTGCCAAGCTTCCGTTGCTTCTGCAGGAACAACTCCGTCAGGTTTTTCTTGTCCTTCGAGGGTTTGGAGGCGGTTAACAACGTGTTTCGTATAAGCGGTGCGATCGGCTTCGGCTACGGAGTGGATGTAGTCAACTACCAAGGATGGAGAAATACCGCTACTGGCTTGACTGCCACCTCCTCCACTACAAGAAATGGCTGTGAAACAAATAGTTATTGCTAAAGCAAATAAGACTAAAGTCTTGGTTTTTAAACTTTTGAGAAAGTTCATAAGTTTATACCCTGAATTAATTAAGGTTTTTGCGGAGAACCCAATCTTTTTTTCTCGAATTCCCGTACCAGTTTTAAGGTTTCTAAATCTTGAGTTGGCGGGCGGTTAAAATTGGCTTCGACTAATTCGTTATCGAAAATGCTGTTGTAGGAATATTCCAGGCCGTGACAGTTCATGCAAACATCGGCAACCATGCGATCGCGAGGTAATAAATTGTAAGTATTGTTATGATTTACAAACACTCTTTTAGTTATCTCTTGATGCTGGCGCGGTAAGTGACAAGTCGCACAAGTAACTAACTCTTCAGATGGTCTCGGTAACTCTATTTTGGCGAAAAAATCTCGACCGTGTTTTGAGTTTTTGTAATTCAAAGAATGGGAGTCATTATGACAAGTCAAACAAGAATCTACTGCAGCTTCAAAAGTATTAACAGAATGAACGTCATGGCAAGTATTACAATTCATTTCTTTGGCCAAAGCCGACTTTTTCATCGGCAACTCAGCCATCCTGGGAGTCAAAGGAGATAAACCTTCCAACAAACGAACGCCATGCTTGCCATATAAAAAAGTTTCCACCTGTAATTCGTGGCAGCTTTGGCAGCTTTCATAAGTGGGTTTAGCTACCAATTTGTTAGTTTTTTCCTCTAGGTGACAGCTAGAACAATTTATCTCAGCCAAACCATGAGCGCTTCCCTGCCAAAGTCGATTAATCTTCTCAAGTTGTTGTTGAGAAATAGAATTTGCATTAGCAGGAAAACTACAGCAAAATAACGCGCCAAAAACTAACAGTAAACCCACCAGGGGTAAAAGATTAATTTTGAATTGAAATTTCCGGAAATTGCGAACTTTCTTCATTTCAAAAATTCTTGACCTAAATCTGGTGGGGGTGCTTTTTCAACAGTATTTGTTACTTCTAAAACTGGTAATTCTGGCTTCGGCAAAAGTTGCGGCTGACCGAGATTTCGCCCCAAAAAGCCCGTAGAAATAGAACGATGGTCGTGGAAATTGTGGCATCCCGCCGTCCAACAGCCATCGGGCTCGAAACCTTTGTGACTGGGAACGTCTCCAGCAATGACGCCTTCGTGGCAGTTCATACATAAGTCCGGTTTGAGGTGAACCCCACGCCCGAACATATAAACGTGTTCTTGGTGGCAAGCAGTACAAGTAAGAACGTCCAGATTGTTCAGCAATTCGGCCCAGCGGGGGTCGCGAAATTTCTTTTCGCCGTGGGCATCTTGGACCAGTTCTGCCTGATGACAGCGGATGCAGGTTTCGTTGCTGACAGGTTTAAAGCCTTCGTGGCAGGAACTACAGGAAGCTTCAAATAATAGATGTCCTTCCGAGGTTTCTCCCGGTAGAAATGCTTGGCGTTGGTCGAGAATAAACGCTCCAGCAAACCAAACTATTAAAAGTACGATGACACCAATTATTAATGTTTTTAATTGGAAAGGATTGGGTTTTTTAATACTGTCCGAACGACCTGTCATTTCTTAATAATTAAAGAGCTGCTTTATCGACGTCTTCTGCTCCTTCCAACATTAACTCGGTAATTACTCCGTAAGCATCGACCCACGCTTGCTTGGTTTCTGGGGTCCAATCTTCTCCTAAATATTGCTCGAAAGTTTTCAGCAAAGAATTGCCGACTAAGGGATAATGTTCGGGTAGAGCGCCATATTTGACGTGGCGGGCTCCGAGTCCTTTAAGGGCGTCGGTCAAAACTTCTGGTTTGCGGAGATTTTCAACTACTAAGACTAAAGAACCCAGTAATTTCATTTTCTGGCCTGCCATATCGGTGCCACCAAAAAGGGGTTTCGCTGCTGGGTAGTCGGTGAAGAGGTTGTTATAGAAGCTGGAAACAAACTCATCTTTTTTAGGCTTTACTTTCTCGAAACTTTGTTCTAAGAGTTCGACTTGTAATGACATAGTTTCAGTTTTTCTGTTTGGAATTTACTCTGGTTAGCAAAAAGGGATTTTTTACTAACTGTGTTGAGAAGAGTAGAGAAACTGAATTGATAAGTCTGTATTGTTTTTTACAAAGTCTTGATTAGATGCAGTTTTTGAATCGTTTCGATGCAATTAACGATTTGTCCAGTATCAATTTTTGGTAATGGGTAATAGGTAATGGGGAAGAGAGTCTTTTTGCTTTCGTTGCGAGATGCTCCCAACTAAAGGCTAACTCACCCAGCAGAAACCGGGTTTTTTGACAATACTTTCGCCATTGTCAAAAAACCCGGTTTCTTAAAGCCCCATGATTATAAGATATTTGGTTTTATTTTTGGTGGGAGGGAGGGGCTGGTTTGCGGCAATTGCTATAATTTGGAAAAACCATATTAAAAGTAATTATGAGCGAAACTATAACTCTTGCTTCCCACGAGTATCCAGATACAAGCCAAATGATTTTAGAGGACGACGCTCCTGTGGATAGTTTTATTAATGAAAAGCAACAACGCTTGCTGGCAACTGTATTTTATAGCGGTGCGGATACGGGCATCAAAGTTCCTTTTGTCGCCGCAGCTAATGTCGGTTTATTCCCCCACGTCAGACATAAAGGTATCGTACCAGATGCTTTTTTGAGTTTGAATATTGAAGCGGGGGAACAATGGTTAGAACGAAACGTGCGTTCTTATTTATTCTGGGAATTTGGCAAGGCCCCAGATGTAGTAATTGAAGTTGTTTCTCCTACTCCTGGTAACGAGTTAGGTAGTAAGTTGAGAGATTACGCGAAACTGGGGATTCCTTATTATGTGGTTTTCGACCCTTTGCACCAATTAGGAGATACTGTTTTGCGAGTATTTCAAATTCAAGGCACTGATTATGTTCCTAAAAATGATGCTTGGTTTCCTTCGATTAATTTAGGTTTAACTTTGTGGACGGGTTCTTTTGAAAACTCTAATTATACCTGGTTGCGGTGGTGTTATGCCGATGGAACTGTGGTTCCTACGGGAGATGAATTGACGGCACAAAAAAATGCTGAGATTTCTCAAAAAGATGCTGAGATTTCTCAAAAAGAGGCTGATTTTTTGGAACAAAGCGCTCAATTAAAACAGATGTCTTTGCTAGCAATTGAAATGGGATTAAAACTGAAGTTTCCAGAGGAGAGTGGGGAACTTTTTTCGGAGATTTCGGGGATTAACGATTTGGATGTGTTGAAGGCGATCGCTTCCCAACTTGCCAATATTTCTTCTGTTGCGGAATTGCGAAAAATCTATTTTAGGGAAGAGGGAATGGGGAATGGGGAATAGCGAACAAAGGTTTTTAGATTGTTTTTTTCATGTTGTAGAAAAGTAGGTTTGGTGGAACTAAAGGCTAACTCGCCCAGCAGAAACCGGGTTTTTTCAAAAAACCCGGTTTCTTAAAGCCCCATGATTATAAGATATTTGGTTTTATTTTTGGTGTCAGAGATAGGTTAGTTAGCAGCGGATTTTGAATAAGTTCTCCTTGTTTTTTCTTAGCTAAATTTGGCAAAAAAACTCTATTTATAAGTAGATAAACTCAAATTAAATCCTGGCAAAATGCCTTCCCCAGATAAGTTAGCGGGCAGATTTATAACTTCTACTTCTCGCCCTTGGCGATAAATTTCTACTTGCTGTTGTTGGGGATTAATTAACCATCCTAATTGCACTCCTGCATCCAGATATTCTTGCATTTTAGATTGCAGGGTTTCTAAATTGTCGGTTGCCGACCTTAATTCGATGACAAAATCGGGCGCGATGGGGGGAAATTTACGTCGCGCTTCGGGGGTAAGATTTTCCCAACGTTCTTTACTTATCCAGGAGGCATCGGGAGAGCGATCGCCCCCATTTGGCAGTCTAAAAATAGTGGAAGAACTAAAGGTATAACCGAGGCCGCTTTGTCGGTTCCAGATTCCTAAATCGATAATTAAATCTGCCTCTCGGTTCCCACTGTCTCCTCCAACTGGCGACATAATAATTAATTCTCCTTTCGCGTTGCGTTCAAATTTTAATTCGCGGTTATTTTGACAGATTTTGTAGAACTGTTCTTCTGTTAGTTGAACTGCATCTAAATTTAAGGTTAAAATATTCATATTTTTACGTCTAGCATAACTTTAGCAATTCTAAATGGTTCCCGATAGGATATCTGAGAAACCCGGTTTAAAAAACCGGGTTTCTGCCCCATCTTAACTAACAAAATTAATTAAAATCCCTAACAGCTTCGGTAAATTTTTGAGGGAATATTCTTCTAAATCTAATACTACTTTTTGACCTTCTAACTCTAAAAATTGCCAAGCAGTGCCAGTGGTAATAGCCCCATAAACTTTAGAAATTTCATTACCTTGACTTTGATTAAAAATTTGAGCGGCAACCATTTCTGCCAAACATTGACCGAAACCGGATTTAATATTATCATTTTTTGCCTCTACCAAGGCAACTACTGGTGCTTGAATGATGGTTTGTAGGCGAGAACGACTAATAAGAAAATCGCAAAAACCGCCCAATCCTAACTCGATATTGACGTTAAATTCTATACCGGAAAATAAACTTATTTGTTTGTTTAAATGCTTTCTAATCGCTACTAAAATCGGCATTACTATTAATTCCGAGCGAGCTTTTTCGGTAGCGATCGCCACTGCTAAAGGTATGTTATCTTCTAAGGTTTCTGTCAGGAGTTGACTGGGGGCTACCTCTGGTAAATTGTTAAATTGACCTAAGTTTTCGACTAGGGTTAGATTGAACTTAGTTAAAGCTTCTTCTAAAGTGAATTTACTGTAAGGCATTGTTTTTAATTTAGATTGCTTCGGCTAGTTGGATTTATTTTCCAATAAATTAATTCGTTTTTTTCCCGTCTCGCAATGACAGGAACGCTATAACATTTCCCCCACCACCAAATTTACATCGGGAAATGCTAATAAAGAAACCGTCTCATGTTCGGAGAAAATCAATTCATTTTGATAAGCATCTTTCCCCGGTTCTCGAAAGACGCGCAATTGGCGATCGACAACATCTAAAACCCAATAATCTGCTATACCAGAACTCGCATAAACCCTACTTTTTTTCTGGCAGTCGTTATTAATAGTTGTATCCGCTATTTCTATGATTAAACAAACATCGGAAGCAGTTGGGTGGCGATCGCGATACCGTTCCAAAGGCGGCATTACTAAAGCAAGGTCTGGTTCGGGTTCGGAATAGTCATTTAAGCGAATTGGGTCTTGAGTCCAGACTAAAACACGCCCCCCCAAACGCGCTTCTAATAAACTGCGCGATCGCCTTCCAGCAATTACTGATGCTATCCCCTTTGCTGCCATTCTTATTATCTTTCCTTCTATTAATTCCACTCTTTCATCTGGGTCTAAAATCCCCGTTTCAGCTATTCTGTAATATTCCTCAATCTTCCACAAACGTTGTCTTGGACTTTCTATTTTTTGCATTTTAAAGTCCTTTATTTAAAAGTATCTTGATAAACTTAAACGAAATCCTGGCAAAATATTTTCACCTGACAATTCTGTAGGTCTATTTAAAACTTCCACTTCTCGGTTTTGGCGATAATTTTCTACTTGTTGCTGTTGGGGATTAATTAACCATGCTAATGGTACTCCTGCATCCATGTATTCTTGCATTTTAGATTGCAAGGTTTTTAAGTTATCCGTCGCCGACCTTAATTCTATGACAAAATCTGGCGCGATGGGAGGGAATTTACGCCTTTGTTCGGGGGTAAGATTTTCCCAACGTTCTTTGCTTATCCAGGAGGCATCTGGGGAGCGATCGCCTCCATTTGGCAGTTTAAAAATAGTGGAGGAACTAAAGGTATAACCGAGACCGGTTTGTCTGTTCCAAATTACCAAATCTCCAATTAAATCTGCTTCTCGGTTTCCACTATCCCCTCCTACTGGCGACATAATAATTAATTCTCCCCTAGCGTTACGTTCAAATTTTAACTCGCGGTTATTTTTGCAGATTTTATAAAATTGTTCTTCTGTTAGTTGAACCGCGTCTAAGTTTAAGGTTAAAAGATTCATAATCTGCCTCCATACTAACTAACAAAATTGGTTAAAATTCATAATAAATTCGGGAACTTACTGAATATTCTTCTAAATTAATACTACTTTTTGACCTTCTAATTCTAATGTGGAAAGTCAACCATCCCCATGTATCCACAAAAAGTTTATTATCCATAAAGTTCTTCATCGATATTTTGAGTTAAAGAACCTACTTCTACAGCACCAATAAAGTCTGCAAGAGGGTCATCCCCCATTTCCTCTTTTTTCTCGACATCTTGAGGAAAAAATCGTTCTTGAGAGTCAAGCAAAAAATTGACAAATTGCAAAACTTCTGGAATTTTATGCTCTGGTAATTTTTCTATTCCTTTTTGCAATTCTTCTTTAATATTTTGAAGAGATTTCATAAGCGTTAATTGGCAGAAATTATGTTGGGTTTCGCTGCGCTACACCCAACCTACTACTACTACACCCAACTAAATGATGTTGGGTTTCGCTGCGCTACACCCAACCTACTACTACTGCTACGACAACTAAATACTGCTAATATTTTCTAACTCCAAATCAGAACAAGTGCGTTTAATCAAACCAGTTAAAACCTTCCCTGGACCGATTTCCACAACTTTTTCTATTCCCAATTCCGGCAACTGTAAAGAAATTTCGCGCCACCGAACTCCCAAAGTCATCTGTTGCAAAAGACGCCGTTTTAACGTCGATGCATCGGTAGTTGCTGTCGGTTCTACGTTCGATAAAACGGGAATTTTTGCTTCGGCAAAATCTACCTTTTCTAATAATTCGTTAAATTCCCACGCAACCGGATTCATTAAATGAGAATGAAAAGCGCCAGAAACGTTTAATTTAACTGTTTTCT
>CAZUCT010000029.1:22214-28122 GCA_964619285.1 uncultured bacterium
GGATTCATTAAATGAGAATGAAAAGCGCCAGAAACGTTTAATTTAACTGTTTTCTTAGCTTTTACCTGGCTTAAAACAGTTTCCACGCCTTCGGGACTTCCCGAAATTACTACTTGAACCGGACTATTATCGTTTGCTAAAACGACGTTTGGGGTTTGTTCGAGGACGGCTTCTAATATATCCCTTTTAAATCCAATTAAAGCCACCATTTCGCCCCCCGAAGCAGTATCCATTAATTGGGCGCGACGCTTGACTAATTTTAAGCCTGTTTCAAAGTCAAAAACTCCGGCGACGTGGAGGGCTACATATTCTCCCAAACTGTGACCTGCGACGACATTAGGTTCCTCGGAATGATTCAGCATTTCTGCTGCTAAAATACTTTCTACTACGAACAAACAAGGTTGAGTGTAAAGAGTTCGAGATAATTTTTCTTTGTCGCTTTGGCAGGTTTCTATTACCGACCAACCTAAGATTTTTTCTGCTAATTCAAACTTTGTTTTCGCTGTTGGCAGGTTTAATAAATCTAAACCCATGCCTACTTCTTGAGAACCTTGTCCGGGAAACACCCACGCTATTTTTGTCATGTTTAATCTTGGAAATTGAGAATTGAGAATTGGGAATTGGGAATTGTTAATTATTAATTGTTAATTGTTAATTATTAATTGTTAATTATTAATTATCAATTCCCCATTGAAAAATTGCTGCGCCCCAGGTTAAGCCGGCGCCGAAACCGGAGGCGGCGATAAAGTCTCCTGGCTTTACTTTTCCTGCGCGTACAAATTCGTCTAAAGCTATCGGAATAGAAGCTGCCGAAGTATTGCCATATTTGGCAACGTTACTAATAACTTTTTCTGGGGGAATATTCAATCTTTCTGCTACTGCATCCATTATTCTTTGATTGGCTTGATGTAGTAGCAGCCAGTCGATTTCTTCGACGTTTAGATTAGCTCGAAAAAGAGCTTTTTCTATGGCTTCAGGTACTTTTTTGACGGCAAAACGATAGATTTCTTTGCCGTTCATCGTAATCGTTTGATAGGTACCTTTAGCAATCTTAATTCCTTCAATTAATTCTTTTGGTTGAGGTTGAAAAGAGAGATTGAGGGAAGAATTTTGACTGCCATCGCTGCGGAGTTCAAATCCCAGGAGGTTATCCTTATCAGAAGCTTGCAATACCACCGCCCCGGCCCCATCCCCAAACAAGACGCAAGTACGGCGATCGGACCAATCGACCCAGCGGGACAAAATATCGCCTCCGATGAGGAGGACATTTTTATAAAGACCAGTTTTTATAAATTGGGAGGCCGTCACCAGGCCAAAAATAAAGCCAGAACAAGCTGCAGTCAGGTCAAAGGCCACGGCTTGCCTGGCCCCTAACTGTCCTTGTATCTGACTGGCGCTGCCGAAGAGGTCGTCAGCGGTGGAAGTGGCCAAAATAATTAAATCGATATCTGCGGGAGAAAGATTTGCCATAGCGATGGCCCGTTGGGATGCCAGAGTAGCGATCGAGCTGAGAGATTCCGTAGGTTGGGCCAAGTGGCGATCGCCAATTCCCGTCCGCGAACTAATCCACTCGTCGGAAGTATCAACTATTCGAGATAATCCCCGATTGTCCAAAGAAACCGTTGGTAAGGCGGAACCGCTTCCCGTAATGGCAATGCCGATATTTGTCATCTTTACAATATTTAACTGTTGGTGCGATTAGTGGAACTTAAATAGCCAAAGCTACTAACTGCTGCTGCCACTAACAGGGGTCGATGGTTTTTCCTTAACATATTGAGAGCTAATGCGTTCTAGCACTTGATTATCGATGGCCTCTTGCGCCAGACGAACAGCATTACAAATCGTCGCTGCCCGAGAAGAACCATGACCGATAATACAAATTCCCGCCACTCCCAAAAGCAAACCTCCACCATGTTCCACACGATCTATCCGTTGCTTAATGCGCTTGAGATTAGGTTTGAGGATAGCCGTACCGATTTTACCCCTAACTCCTCTAGTTAACTCTTCTTTAAGGACTTGAAGCACCACATCCCCTACGGCCTCGGCGAATTTCAACAAAACATTACCCGCAAAACCATCGCAGACAATCACATCAAACTCCCCAGAAAGCACGTCCCGCCCTTCGGCATTGCCGACAAAATTAATTTGAGAATTTTCTTGGAGCATTTGGTGGGTGCGTACTGCCAGGTCGTTACCTTTAGAAGGTTCTTCGCCAATATTGAGCAGTCCTATTATTGGTTTGGGTACTCCCAAAACATACTCGCTGTAAATTCCCCCCATAACCGCGAACTGTTCTAAAAACTTAGGACGGCAGTCAACATTAGCACCGACATCGAGGACTAAAACCTGCTTTTCTGGTTTTAACGTCGGTAAGACTGCGCCAATAGCAGGGCGATCTATTCCTTTTAGTCGTCCCAAACGCAACAAGGCCGAGGCCATTGCCGCCCCCGAGTGACCGGCAGAGATCGCGGCATGGGCCCGCCCCTGCTTCACCAAGTCCATTGTCACGTTAATAGAGGCTTGGGGCTTGCGTTTTAACGCACTCAAAGGCTCTTCGTGCATTTCGACAATTCCCTCTGCCGGAACTATTTCTGGGAGAGGAGAGTTGTTATTTTCTTTAATACAGGCTTTGATTTGCTCCGGATCTCCCACCAGCAAAACTTCTACGCCCCATTTTTCTTGAGCTTCGATCGCTCCTTTAACAATTTCGGCGGGGGCATGGTCCCCGCCCATAGCGTCTATTGCAATTCGTTTCGGTGTCGTTCCCATTGACCAAAGTTAGAGAAACCTTCAAGATTCTACCAATTACTAATCTTGGTTTATCTTTTATATTTTAGATTTTACCCTGTCCCTGGCATAATACCCTATCTTCAGAAAGAGGTAATTTTTCAATTCAATTATTAGAAATGTTGGAATTAGTTGGCTCTGGAGTCGTTTCTTTGTGGTTGAAGGCTGCGGGAGTGGAGCTCCTCGGACGAGATGCGGTTGCTATTCTTAAGTGGCAGGCCGGACTTCCAGAGTTAGTCGTACCAAATACTTCGGAGGGGGCCTTAACCTTAACTGCTGAGGAATATTTGGCAGGTTTGAGGGCCAAGGGACTGTTGAACTTGCCGACTCAGGGCGTTTGGATCCAGTCCGAGTTTGCCTCATTGGTAAGCGTGGCCGGAACTACGCCGATGCCGGGGGCCTCTCTGACTAAAATCGCTACGTCTTTGGCATCTTTGGAGGAGTGGGGGCCTAATCATCAGTTTGAGACTTTAATTAGCGCTACGGGGCCCGTTGAAAATGGGGTGTTGCGGGGAGATTTGGTGGTTAGCGGGGGGGGCGATCCGTTTTTTGTTTGGCAGGAGGCCATCGCTCTTGGAGTAGCTTTAAATAAATTGGGGATTAAAAAGGTAACGGGCAATCTGATAATTAGCGGCGATTTTTGGATGAATTATCAGTTAAATCCTTATGTTGCGGGAGAATTATTGAGGCAAGGTTTAAATTCTCAATTGTGGTCTTCGGGCGTGAGAAATCTTTATTTTAAAATGCCGCCAGGAACGCCGGAACCTCAAGTAGCGATCGCCGGTTTTGTCATTTCTCAAAACTCTGTTGCCAACACTAAACCTTTAATCCGCCACCAATCTTTACCCCTAATTTATATTCTCAAACAACTCAACGTCGAAAGCGATAACGACCTAGCAGAAATCCTAGCACAAATGTTAGGAGGCGCGAAAAAAGTACAACAAATTGCTGCTTGGAGTGCCGGAGTTCCCCAAGAAGAAATACAATTAATTAACGGTTCTGGTTTGGGAGAAGAAAATCGAGTTTCTCCCCGGGCTGCCTCGGCAATGTTAAGAGCAATTCAACGTTATTTACAAACATCTAAATGGAATATTGCCGATTTATTTCCCGTGTCTGGGAGAGATAAAGGAACCTTAGAAGAAAGGAATATTCCCAAAGGGGCAGTAGTAAAAACCGGTACTCTTTACGACACCATCGCTTTATCTGGAGTTTTACCGACAAAAGAGTATGGTTTAGTGTGGTTTACTTTAATTAATCGAGGTACGAATTGGGAAAGATTGCGCGAAGAACAGGATGTTTTTTTACAACAGATTATTAAGCGATCGGATGCTGCATCGGTTCCAAGTTCTCTGACTTATCATATTAATGGTAATAGATTGGGATTGGGTGCGAAGGAACGGAACGAGATAATTTTCAATAAATAGTAAAAAAATGTAGGTTGGGTGGAGTGAAACGGAACCCAACACCAGCAGTAAAAAATGTTACCCAGAAACCCGGTTTTTTTAAAAAACCGGGTTTCTCAATTCCATGACAAAGATACCTAGATTTTGTAGCCACGTTCCCTCAATCTTTGATTAATTGTTTCCACATCAACTTCTCCCTCATTAGCGTCTTCTATCCACTGACTGGAGTCGTCGAAATCTAAATTGGGAATCCTTTCTAAGGCTTTACCTTCGGCAGAATTAGGGTCTAAATAGATGGCTTCTCCTTTTATTTCATCAAAAATTCCTTCCTCCTTTTTTACTTTAGCATTTTCCGTCTCAATTGTAATTACATATTTTCGGTCTGGCTCTAAATTTACGGAAATTTCTGGGCGAAAAACATTCCCGTCAAATATAACCGTTAATGTTTGGCTCATAATTCATTTTTCAGCTAAACTCTTTTACTATAACATAAAAATATCAAAAATAGATATGTAATGGCAAAAAATTCTATTAACACCCCAGAAACCCGGTTTTTCCAAAAAACCTGGTTTCTTAATCCTCTTCATCAACTAACATGAGGTTGGCAAATTGCTTTCATTGCTTGCAATAATTGAACCGACTGTTCTGGATAAAGCAAACTTAATTTTGGAAATAAATTATAAGTTGATGGTTCGCCTTTTTGAAGATAAACAAATTGATAATCCATCCCATTAGTTGTTAAACCCCAAACAGATTCTTGATGCTCCAACGACTTATAAGCATAAGTCAGTAATTGTGGCAAACCAAGAGAAACATCAGTGCTAAATTTTTTAGTTTCAATTACCAAAATCCACAAAGCAGTTAAATTTGGTTCTGCTGGAACTCTGGTTGCTGCCAAAATATCCATTCTTCCCTTAATTTTTGTATCTTCATCCTCAATTTCAATATCGGCGATCCATTCTTCGAGAGTAATTTCTATATTCGGATGATAGAAACCAGATAACCACATCAAAGGAGAAACAAACAAAAACTTTACTTGTCCTTCTAAAAGTTTGCCCTTATCGTAATATCTTTCAAAGTTTCTTGTAATTTCTCCTAATCGCCGATCTTCGATTTCTGTTAAAGGTTCTAATGGCAGAAATAAAGCAAACGAACTTTGAATTTTTCTCTCTAATTTCAACAGACGATGAACGTCTGTTAACACAAGATTGTTGGCATCTAAAGTAGTAGTCATTTTATTTTAATCCTAAAGCTTCAGTTAAAAAAAACCGATTTGCCGATAATTATACCACATCCAAAAATCTAACTAACAAAACTGCTTAAAATCCCCAAAATTTTCGGTAAATTATTGAGGGAATATTCCTCCAAATCAAAAAATACCGTTTGAGATTCTAACTCTAAAAATTGCCAATTAGTTCCAGTAGTAATCGCCCCATAAATTTTAGGAATCTCGTTACCTTTACTCTGATTAAAAATTCGAGCCGCCACCATTTCCGCGATGCATTGAGCTAACCCACTTCTGAGGTTATCGTTTTTAGCTTCCACTAACGCAACAACCGGCGCTTCGATTAAAAGTTGCTCTGGGGAAAGACTTAGAAGAAAGTCGCAAAAACCATTTAATCCTAGTTCCATATCGACGTTAAATTCGATTAAAGTGAATTTACTGTCAGGCATTTTTTGATGAAAAATCTGTAGTTTTTAGTTATCTACGATTTTTT
>CAZUCT010000029.1:28222-36107 GCA_964619285.1 uncultured bacterium
ACGATTTTTTTCGTTTTTTTATTTGTAAGGTGCGCATTGCGCACCCTACTATGATTTTTTAAGATGCTTCTTGCAGTGGTGCTTGGAAATTTTGTAACTTACAAACTGCTTTTAAAACTCGTACTAACTCAACCGAACGTTGATATTCGAGTAAGTGTAATTCAGGCATTAATTGATAAGTTGGAGGATTTCCTCGTCGAATATAAACGAATAAATGTTGCAACCCATTAGTTGCCATTCCCCAAACAAAAGACTGCCTTTCCAGACTGTTATAAGCGTAGGTCAATAGTTGCGCTAAACCTCGCGTAACTTCTACACCTAGCTCCTTCGATTCTATAACTAAAAGCCAAAAAGGTATGTTGTTTTCTGTGGGAATAGAATTGTTGACGGTGAGGATATCGAACCTTCCAGTTATGGTGTTATCTTCGTCTTCGATAACGATGCGATCGATGCCTTCTTCGATTTTAATTAAAATCGGATAGCTATAAAATCCAGCTAATCGCAATAACGGATATGTCGTTAAAGCTTTTACCTGACCTTCGGAACCTTTTGGCAATTTCCAATAAGGTCGAAAATCTGTCCGTATCTTCTCAAGTTCCTGCTGTTCGTATTCGGTTAAAGGTTCTAAAGATAAGAGGTCGTCGAAAGAAAACTCGTCAAAAGTTTCGACGTATTTCAGGTTGCGTTCGACATCCTCCAGAGAAAGTTGACTTGCTTTTAAGTTTGTCATTTTTACAAGGTCTTTCGATAGATTTTTTACGCCAATCTTTGAGGATTGCGATATTAATATATTACCCTATTATCTTTTTTTGCTTTCCTTTCCGCTTTAATTTTACGCATTCTTAACGCTGCTGGCGAAGGGTTTTTCTGACTTTCCTCCTTCTCTGGCCGCGTTCTATCCAATCTTTGAGATAAGCGCCGACGATTTCTCGGTTATGTAAATAATAGAGAATAGTCGCATAAACCTGTTCTAATTCCAGAGTTAAATAACTCTCGGCAATTTCTTCTGGAGTCCGATCGCGATGAACGTAATCGAATAAAATAGTTTCTATCCCTACCCTTCCCTAACTCGAATATCGTCGGGGGCGAGAAAAACAAAATAATCTTCTAATTGCATTGTTAATCTCCTTACTGACCTGTCATACTATTTTCTATCTTAGGCGATCGCTCTCTAAAAAACACCCATACCAGATACAATCAGATCGACTCAATTAATTAGGAGTAGGAGAAACATCAAATGGCAGCTAAAAAAATCCTCATGCTCGTCGGCGACTTCGTAGAAGATTACGAAGTAATGGTTCCTTTTCAAACATTACAAACGGTCGGTCATATCGTCCATGCCGTTTGCCCTAATAAAACTGCCGGACAAACGGTAAAAACTGCAGTCCACGACTTCGAGGGCGACCAAACCTATACCGAAAAACCGGGACACAATTTCACTTTAAATGCCACTTTTGACGAAATAGAGCCGGCAGACTACGATGCCCTCGTCATTCCTGGGGGGAGGGCACCGGAATATATTCGTCTCAATGAGGAAGTTTTGGCAGTCTGCCGCCACTTCGCTTCTGCGGATAAACCGATCGCCTCCGTCTGTCACGGTTTATTAGTGTTATCTGCTGCCGGCCTCTTGGAGGGCAAGCGTTGTACTGCTTATCCCGCTTGCGGGCCCGACGTCATCCGGGCCGGGGGTAAATATTCTGAGGTTTCTGTTGATGAGGCGGTGGTCGATGGTAATTTGGTTACGGCCCCCGCTTGGCCCGCCCATCCGAAGTGGTTGGCGGAATTTTTGAAGGTTTTGGGCACTACAATTGAACTTTAATGCTGTTTGTAGTAATCGCTTTAGCGATGGCGGGGAACTATCGCTTTAGCGATTACTACGAACTATCGCTTTAGCGATTACTACGAACTATCGCTTTAGCGATTACTACGAACCATCGCTAAAGCGATTGCGGCGAACTATCGCTAAAGCGATTACTACGAACGAGCGCTATTAACTTTTTAAAGCTTCTTCAACTAAGATTAGGCGATCGTTTCCCCAATACATATCGTCTCCAAGGAAAAAGGTGGGAACTCCAAAAACTCCTTTGTTGGCGGCTGTCTCGGTGATGCCATCTATTTCTTTATTTATCTCTGAATCTTCTATTGCCCCAACAATTTCCTCTTTATCTAATCCTAATTCTGCGGCAATTTCTCCCAATACTTCCGAGGAAGCAATATCTAAATCCTTGAGATAATAAGCTTGCAAAACTGCATCGATGAACTCTTCAAATTTACCCGCTTTTTTTGCTGCTAAAGCTGCGGCGCTGGGAGGGCGGTTATCCATCGGAAAGCGAGAAGGCATCTTAAAAGGAACCCCGTAATATTTGCTCCAATCGTTAATATCTTTCATCAGATATTTAAGCTTACTTGGTATTTGACCGGGACCGGGGTTTTCGATTTTTTTCCACAGCATTCTCAAATCCATTGGATAATAGCTAATCTCGCATTGATAGCGTTCGATTAAACCGGGAAATTGCGTTTTTGCTAAGTAGAAAAAAGGACTGCTGAAGCTGAAATAAACGTCAATAGTTTTGCTCATAATTCACTCAAAAATCCCAAAGAATCAAACCGATTATATCATCAACGGTCCCATTCCCCATTCCCCATTCCCAAACGTTAAGAAATATTAAGCTTTGTTGCATTTTGTTTTTATTTGCTCTGGGGATAGGCATCAATACCCGAAAACGTAGTACCATCCTTTCTTGTAACTATAAAAAAGATTGGAGAAGACCTTTGACACTACGGGTTGCAGTTGTTGGAGGAGGTCCGGCGGGATCGTCTGCCGCCGAGACTCTGGTAAAAGCTGGAATTGAAACTTATTTATTCGAACGCAAACTTAATAATGCGAAACCTTGCGGTGGCGCTATTCCTCTGTGCATGGTCAGCGAATTTGACCTGCCACCGGAAATTATCGATCGCCAAGTCCGCAACATGAAGATGATCTCCCCTTCTAATATTGAAGTGGACCTCCATCTCATTAAAAAAGACGAATATATCGGGATGTGCCGCCGGGAAATCTTGGACGGTTTCTTGCGGGACAGGGCCGCTAAGTTGGGGGCCAATCTGATTAACGGGACGGTTCATAAATTGGACATTCCCGCTGGAGATAAGGAACCCTACACGCTCCACTATGCGGACCACTCGAACGGTTCGGCCCAAGGGATAATGAAAACTCTAAAAGTCGATCTGGTCGTCGGGGCAGACGGGGCCAACTCTCGCATTGCCAAGGCCATCGAAGCAGGGGATTATAATTACGCGATCGCTTTCCAAGAGCGCATTCGCCTGCCAGAAGATAAAATGACCTATTACCAAGACCTGGCAGAAATGTATGTGGGCAACGATGTTTCCCCGGACTTCTACGCCTGGGTGTTCCCGAAATACGATCACGTCGCGGTGGGCACCGGTACGATGAAGGTCAACCAAGCAAAAATCAAACAACTGCAAGCTGGGATCCGCGCCCGCGCTGCCAAGCGTCTCGAAGGCGGCGAAATTATTAAAGTGGAAGCGCATCCGATCCCCGAACATCCTCGCCCCCGCCGCGTTCGCGGTCGCGTTGCGCTGGTGGGAGATGCTGCGGGAACGGTTACGAAGTCTTCGGGCGAGGGCATTTATTTTGCCGCTAAGTCTGCCCGGATGTGCGCCGAAACTATTGTCGAAGCTTCTAATAATGGTGCCCGCATCCCCACCGAAGCAGACCTGAAATTATATCTCAAGCGGTGGGATAAGAAATATGGCATGACTTATGCGGTGTTAGATATTCTGCAACGAGTATTCTATCGCACCGATGCTACCCGCGAAGCTTTTGTGGAAATGTGCGCAGATATGGACGTTCAGCGCATGACTTTCGATAGCTATTTATACAAAACGGTAGTACCTGCCAATCCTTTAGTACAGTTGAAGGTGACTGCTAAAACTATTGGTAGTTTAATGCGCGGCAACGCCTTAGCTCCGTAATTATCAATAACAATTTTTTTTGTAGGGTGCGCATCGCGCACCTTATTTTTTGTTTTATTTCTTACAAAAATATATAAAACCGCGACGAGCAAAACGTCTCTGCACAAAAGCTGTCAAAATTGCTATACTAGAAAACCGAGCGAGAAACCCGGTTTTTTCAAAAAACCGGGTTTCTGGGATAGCGAAAAACCTAGACAAAATTAAAGGCGATCGTATGCAATACCAAAATATCATTACCATAGAACCAGGAAAGCGAAGCGGTAAACCCTGTATTCGCGGCATGAGAATAACAGTCTATGACGTGCTTTCTTATCTAGCTTCTGGGATGACTTACGAAGAATTGCTCGATGATTTTCCTTACTTAACTAAAGAAGATATTATAGCTTGTCTTAGTTATGCTGCCGAACGGGAAAAACAAACTCTTGTAGTACAAAAATGAAACTACTATTTGACCATATTAGTCACAAAAGACTCTGATTTTAGTGAATTAACTATTATTAAGGGTTATCCACCTAAAGTAGTTTGGATTCGTCGTGGGAACTGTTCGACCAGTGAAATTGAAGCAATTTTACGCCTGAATAGTCAAGACATACTCACACTAAGCGAAGCTCCTTCTTTAGGGATTATTAGCCTGTTTTAAAACTTTTAGGCGTCGAGTAGGTGCGCGACCCGCACCTTTTTTATACATGAACCTTAACCAATTCCAACAACAAGCATTCCAACACTTCCAGGGCGGGGAATATAAAGAGGCAGCAACTTGGTACGATCGCGCCCGTCAGTCTAACCCTAATTTAACCTCAAATTATTGGTATTTGGGACTGGCTTTGCTGTTGGCAGGAGAAGAAGCAGAGGGGCAAGCGGTATGGTTTTCAGTTTTGGCGGAGGCAAATGTCGAAGAAAGCGATCGCCACCTGGCCGAGTTAGTCGATATTTTGACGGCGGAAGGAGCTCGCTGCCTCCACCAAGGCCAGTTGCAGCCGGCAGAAATTATTTATCGGCAACTGGTGGAAGTTGATGGGGACAACGCCGAGTTTTTCTATTATTTGGGTAATGCTATTGCTTTCCAAGGTAGAGAAGATGAGGCCATCGCCACTTGGCGGCGGGCAGTTGAATTAAAACCGGATTTTTTGGCGGTTTATCAATCTCTGGCAAGTCTGTTTTACCGATTAAAAGAATTTAATAAGGCCATTCCTTATTACTTAAAAATAATTGAGATTAAACCAGATTGTTATGAGAGTTATTACAATCTGGGATTGTGTTTTTGTCAAGTTAATAAGTTAGCCGAAGGGATTAATTGTTTTCGAGTTTGTTTGCAAATTCAACCCGACTATTCCCCCGCTTGGGGAGATTTGGGGATTAGTTTATTGAAAGTTGGAAATTTGGAGGAGGCGATCGCTTCTTGGCAAAAAACTGTTTCTTTGGTGGGCATCGCGCGGACTACTTTGGGTTTTGAAGATGGAGAAATCTATTGGAGATTGAAGGAAGCTTTAATGGAAAAGGGAGATGTGAA
Organism: uncultured bacterium; assembly: GCA_964619285.1. Taxonomy (GTDB): domain Bacteria; phylum Cyanobacteriota; class Cyanobacteriia; order Cyanobacteriales; family Microcoleaceae; genus CALKCV01. The sequence goes on from CAZUCT010000029.1 coordinate 33,726, forward strand.
AGGGGCGATCGCCGTTCATCAAAAATATTTAGAAACATTCCCCGAATTAGCAGCAGAAAGCGCCTTAAATTTTGGTCGAGCTTTAGCCGAAGATATCGCCGAAACTTTGCCAAAAATCCCTCATCAAAACCCAGCAACAATACCCGCCCCAGACGGTGGCTATCAATCTAGTTTAGATTGGGCATTCGTTAACGGTTTAGACACTAAAAATTATCTCGATATTTATCCCCCAAATACTCTCAAACTCCGTCCGCCTAGAACCGCAGATGGCACGCCCCATTTTAGTTTTAGATTTGGCAATAAAATTAATTTAGCGGGGACATTTGTGGTGACAATTCCCAACGGGCGTTATTGGTTGGACGAACGGCAAATAACCAGCGCCGTCATCGCTTCTGATAATAAGATATTGGGAGATATTTCCCCCCAATTTCCAGTTTTTAGCCCGGGGCATCCCGAAAACGATCCGACTAACAATAGAATTTTTACTTTAAACAAGTTACCGCCATTTCAAGAAATAAAAGGGACGGTAATAGTTTTATCGGGAATTTTAAACGACAGTTATTTTCATTGGCTGTTTGATATTTTGCCGCGACTTGAATTGTTGCGTCGCGGTGGCATAGATTTTAAGAAAGCAGACAAGTTTTTAGTTCATAATTCCCAAGCATTTCAGAGGGAAACTTTAGAAAAATTGGGGATTCCAAAAGAGAAGATATTAGAAGGCGATCGCCACCGCCACATCCGGGCAACTAACCTCGTAGTTCCCTCATTTCCAGGCAGCATCGCTTGGATGCCAAAATGGGCTTGCAATTTTCTGAGAAGAGAATTTTTGCCAGCAGAAGTTAACGAGAAAATAGAAAAGTTATATATTAGTAGAAAAGATGCCAGCTATCGCCGCTTAATTAACGAAGAAGAAATAGTTAATTTGTTGGAAAAAAATGGCTTTCAAAGCGTCGCTTTAGAAGGGATGTCTGTAAGCAAACAAGCGGGGTTATTGGCTAATGCTAAAGTAGTAGTTTCTCCTCATGGCGGTGGCTTGAGTAATCTGGTATTTTGTAATAAGGGAACTAAAGTTATAGAAATTTTTTCGCCAGAATACGTTTATCATTGTTATTGGTTGGTTAGTAATATTTTGGGATTAGAATATTATTATGTTTTGGGAGAAATGCCAGAAGGTTTTTATTGGCATCAGCTTTTAAATCCCAACCCTCGCTTGGAGGATATTTTTGTTAATCCTCAAAAATTGCTGGACGTTCTTAAGTTTGCCCGAGTCGTTTCTAAAAAGGGGCCAGTTCGAGAAGGGCCCAAAGGCCCTTGACTGGCGATTTAGAAAATTTTTACAAAAAAATGCTCGGGGCCTTCCCAAAATTAAAAAAACTGTGTTATCATAAGCGATGAGATTGAATTTCGGTTGCAGTGTTTGTTTCGAGTATTAATTGGTATGTTTCCATTTCGTCTGGGCAGGCTTCTCTCCGAAAGCTTAACCTCTACATCTATTGAATTTTGGAGATAGTCCATGTCTATTTACGTTGGTAATCTTTCTTACGACGTTACCCGAGAAGACCTGAGTGCCGTGTTTGCAGAATACGGTTCGGTCCAGCGCGTACATCTTCCTACAGATCGCGAAAGCGGGCGCGTGCGCGGCTTTGCCTTTGTGGAAATGTCCACAGAAACTGAAGAAACTGCGGCCATTGAAGCCCTCGATGGGGCCGAATGGATGGGCCGCGATATGAAAGTTAACAAGGCCAAACCTCGGGAAAACCGTGGTGGCGGTTCTTATGGCGGCGGCGGCGGTGGCGGCGGTCGTCGCGGCGGCAGTCGCTATTAAGATGGTTCAAATAAATTTTATTCATCCCATCGCTTAATTAGAAAAAGCTCGGGCACGAGTGCTTGAGCTTTTTTTGTTAATTGTTAATTGCGAAGATGAAAAAATTGGCCATCGCCCTCATCATTTTTGCGGCGATATTTATAGGAATAGAACGGGAGCAAGTCATCTTTGAAAAAAACCAAGTTAATTGCTAATCCTAACCATTAGCTATTAGCAAAAAGCAATAATGGTTTGATTTCTGATGTGACGTGCATCCAATAGAACTAGATATTTTGCCGAGAAATAAATCGGCGATTTACCTATTCTTTATATTTGGCACCCACTCCTACTCAAAAAACGCCCAGAAACAAAAACGCCCAGAAACCCGGTTTTTTGAAAAAACCGGGTTTCTTAATTTCCTAATTCCCAATTGCCCATTCCCAAATTAGATTAATTTAACCTCATCATCAGAATAATCGGCACCTTCTAACATCAATTTGGTAATCGCACCGTAAGCTTCTACCCAATAAGTAGGTAGGCAAAAATATTTGCAGAAAATTTTCCCCGTAGAACAGACA
>CAZUCT010000030.1:0-30313 GCA_964619285.1 uncultured bacterium
CGATTGTTCGTAGTAATCGCTTCAGCGATTGTTCGTAGTAATCGCTTTAGCGATTACTACGAACTATTTCCTAATAATTTTTTGTGCTGCGCGACGCACGCTAGGATCGGGGTCTCCGTGGGCCATAAGCGTTAGTTTATCCTCGCAAGAGCGATTGCCAATAAGTCCCAGAGCGTTAACCGCAGCCAAACGTACCGACGAATCTGGATCGTCGAGACCCTCAACCAATAACTCCGAAGCTAATGGATGTTTTAGGCGCGTCAGCACCTCTACTACCGCATAGCGGACTTCTGCATGCAGGTGATTTAATCCTTTAGCGATCGCCTCAATATATTTCTCAAGGGAATAATTAAACCCCCCCGCAGGGAAACCCAGACCGCCGCGAGTTGCCAAAGCAGCGATACAAGCTTCTCGGTGAGCGGGATTGACCGTCAATTCTAACAAAGAATAAATCGACTCCTGAGTTGCCATCCGAGACAGAGACTCGATCGCCGCTTGCACCACATTATTATCGGTATCCGCCGCCGCCATCCATTGCAGAGTCACCCCCGCTTCGTTACCGCCCCGATTTCTGAAAGCCCGAATCGCATCCAAGCGACGTTCTGGGTTCGTTGAATTTAAGGCAGTTAACAAAGGAGCAACGGCGCTAGCATCCGAAATCTGCCCCAAAGCAGCGATCGCCGAACGAGCCACATCTCCCTCCTTATCTTCTAATTGTGCTAGAGATGCCAAAATCGGTATTGCCTTCACTCCTCCTACTTGCCCCAGAACTTCTGTTGCCGCCGCCCTCACTTGATAAGCCATATCTGTCTGGGCCAATTGCGCCAGAGCATCACTGACCTGTAAAACAGGCATCTTGCCTGTTTGTAAAACAAACATCTTGCCTGTTTTGGGCCGAACCGCAGCATCTCCCCACCCCCCCCGGGCTAACTTTCCAATGGCCTTAACCGAATAATAACGAACCCAGGGTTCCTCATCCTCCAATGCTGTTAGTAACTGCGGCATAGCCTCCAGAGTTTCCAACTCTCCCAGAGCCCGCGCTGCTGCCGCGCGTACTGGCGGAGTTTCATTAGCTAAAGCCCCTAGCAGACATTCTAAAACCCGAGGCTCGTTTTCTATATATGGAAGCTGTTCGATCGCTGCCCGCCGCACTTTTTCTTCTGGATCCAGAACCCTTGCCAATAAGCGATCGATACATTCGGGAAAGGCAAAATAACCGGCTATCTTAACTGCCGACTCTCGCACTAAAGGATTAGAAGCGCTCAAAAGTCTCCCCATTTGCTCGGGCATGGCGGGATGGCCCAGAGAATTAAGGGCGGCTATAGCTGCCAGGCGCACTGCAATATCTGGATGACCCAATAATTCCAGCAGGGCATCAAAGGAAGAACGATCGCCTATTTGCGCTAGGGAGCCTGCTATGGCGATCGCCAATTCGGACTCTCCGTTTAACATATTGGTCAGAGTTGGCACTACTTGGGCGTGACCCAACCTTCCTAAAGTCAGCACTGCCGCTTTGCGAGTTTCTAAGTCGTCCGCATCCAATTCTTCGATTAGCTTGCGGCAGATTCGTTCTACTGCTTTTACCCCACCCCGCTTCCCGTAACTCACTAAAGCTTCTACCGCGCTTTCTCTCACCGTCGCATCGTTCAACAGTTCTGCCATCCTTGCTTCGACAGCTTCCCCTTTGACCCAACTCAGGAGCGTGACAATTGCTTGCCGCTCTTCTGGGGTTGCCGTATCTGTTTTCTTGCCCTCGGAGAAAGCAACATCGCTGCCGCTATCCTTGCCGGGCCGAGCGACAGCTTCGAGCAAGTTCTCAATTCCATTTGCCGAGAGGGAGTGACAAGTTAAATCTGCAATATGGATACCTTCTCCTAAAGTTTCTTGATAGCGCTTGAATACAGAGGCGATCGCTACTGCTATTCCGCATAAAGGTACCTCTGGATCGTTCAAATACTCGGCCAGCTCTTCTATGACATCGGCATCTCCCACTCGGCTTAATATTTCTGCCACCTGACTGCCGAGCAAAGGATTTTTTAATAGGGGCAGGAGTTCTTTAGCTACGCTTGCATCGCCAATTCGTTGTAGGGCTTCTAGAGCGGGAAACGCCAAAAAGAAATCCCCCGACTTGGCAATGTTGCTCAAAGCTTCAACCGCCTCCGTTGCTCCCAAGAACCCCAAAGCTTCTATGGTGTGAAAGCGCACGTTGGTATCCGGGTCGTCTAGCACTGACAGCAGGGGAGCGATCGCCCTGCTGTCTCCCCGATCTCCCAAGGCCAGGGCGGTATAAATTCTTAATTCCGGGTCTGGATCCTTCAAACACTCTATGAGGGAGGGAATGGGATCCACGTTGCTTAAGACTAACACCTGGAGAACGCTATTTAAGATGTTCGGGTTGCGGTGTTGTTCTCGCAGCAATCGCAGCAGCTCCTGAGTCAGTTTCGGATCGTTTTGCATTGCCAAGTTATCCACCGCCTCCCGCCGCACTCGCCAGTTTAAGTTTTGCTGGAGTAGGGGTAGCAGTCGAGCGATCGCGCTGGAGTCTCCTATTTTCATCAGAGCATCCAGGGCGGGGAAGGCTAAAAAGAAATCCCCCGATTCTGCTATTGCCATCAAGGGTTCCACTGCCTCCGTTGCCTTCAAGTTACCCAAGGCTTCTATGGCGTGATATCGAACGTTTTTATCGGTATCTTCCAAGGCGCGAACTAGGGCTGGTATCCCCCTCGGAGCTTTGCGTTCCCCCAAGGCAAGCGCGGCATAAATTCTCAGGTCTGGGTCTGGTTCTTGCAAGCATTCTTCTAATGCTGGTATTGTATCTATATTGCTTAAAGATAATACTTGCAAAACGCTATTGAGAACGCTAGCGTTGCGGTGTTCGTTCCGCAGCAATTCTAATACTTGAGAGGTTATCTGCGGGTTGTTTTCCTTCTGGAGAGTTTGCACCGCTTGTTGGCGCACCTGCCAGCTTTGCTCTTGTAGGGATGCCAGTAGGGTACGATCGCCAAAGGTTAAACTCTCTAGTTCTGCTCTTACCTCCTCCCCCTGGCTTCCTGGCTCTTGCTTCTTGCTTGCCAAAGTTTCTGCGAGGGAGCGCTCGTCATTGAGTCTGGCAGTTACGTCCTCAATAGTTACGATCGCTCCTACTATAGTTTCGCCCTGTCGCAAGGGTGCAATTGTCACCCGCTGCTGCATTCTCTCGAAATATTTTGAGGGAGTTTTCGGTTGGCAAAGGATTAAGTAATGGTGGAGCCCGGGGGATAGAGTTTCTATTAATCCTTCTGCCAGGGTGCGATCGAAAGCTTCTTTCAAACCCCGAGATTCTAGGTCGGGAATAATTTGAGTTAAGGGCAGTCCGCAGACTACCTCCGCACTCATTCCTGTCATTTCTGCTAATCGCGGATCCCAAGACCTAACGATTAAATCGATATCTGTTGTTAGTATGCCTATTGTCATTTTTCTTGTTAATTGTTAATTGCTAATTGCTATACTTAACAAGGAATTGCGCTTCTTATACTCATACTCTTACTCTTACTCTTACTCAAAAAGAGGATTTTTCTGAAAAGAAGAAAAACGCATTTTCTGCCCGTGCCGAGTATAATCGTTAATTGCCATTGGCAATTGACCGCTTACTCATTAGCCATCGCTATTTTTTTCCTTGAGAGTTTCCATAACTTGGTTAACGTTTCGAGAGCGATCGCGCAAAACTGCAATCCTCTCTCTTACTTCTTGTAAGTTTTCTACCTGACGGTCTATTGTTTCTCCTATTTTTTCTACTTTCTTGAAAAACTCGATCGCTATTTGTGAGTGACTTATATTTGATTCTCCTATTAATTTAATTTGTTTTGCTACGCTTTCAATAGCATAACTCATATCCTTAATGCCCCGCGTTTGTTCCTTCATCGCCTTGTCTAATTGCTCCGACTGCAACCTCATCTTATCCACTGCCCGATTAACTTCCTCTGCCACAGCGGCCTGTTCTTTCATTGCTTGAGTCACGCCCACTATCGAATTAGAGAGACGTTGTGATTCTTGGGAAATTTGGTTTCCTGCTGTTGACTGTTCTGCCAATGCCCGAGAAGTCGTCGAAACCCCCCGACGCATCGCTTCTACAGCTTGCAAAATCTGAGAAGCCCCTTTAGCCTGTTCCGCAGTAGCTTTGCGCACTTGCCCCGCTAGGTTGCTAGTATTTTGAGAAGCTTTAATTACCTCCCGCGCCGCCTTAGCCTGTTCTGCCATCGCTTGAGTTACTTGTTGGGCGATTTGCCTCATGTGCCGCGTTGACAGCACGATACTTTGAGCGGTTTTAGACTGCTCTACCGTCGCCCCTGCCACCTCTTTTGCTTGCTTTGTCGTCGTATTAATGGCGTTTACTACCGTCTGCCCCGCAGTCATTTGTTCCTCCGACGCCGTGGCAATTTGTCCCACCAGTTGGGTTGTCTGCTCCACTCCCGCTAAGATTTTTTTCAAGCTCGCCACGCCATCTTCTGCCATGCGACCGCTGTTTTCAGCATTCCTCAAGCCGTCGTTGGAGATATTAATGGCATCTTGTACGGCAGATTGCAAAGCCTTGATTATTGCCGCAATATCCGAGGTGGCCCTGGCAGAGCGATCGGCTAGATTTCGAATCTCTTCTGCTACTACCGCAAAACCCCGTCCCGCTTCTCCCGCCCTGGCAGCTTCTATACTGGCATTCAAGGATAGTAGGTTAGTGCGTTCGGCTATGAGATTAATCGTATCGACAATGCTGCCGATTTCGTTAGCGCGATCGCCCACGTTGCCGATCGCCCCTGCAGATCGTACCATAGAGTCGCGCACCGAACCCAGTCCTTGAATTGCTTTTTCTACCGTTGCGCCGCCCTCTTCAGCATCTCGCGCCATCCGCCGAGTAATTTCGTCGGTTTTTTGAGTCAGATTCCCTACGGCCCGGATGGAGCGATCTAGTTCTTCGGCACTACTAGAGGCGCTAGTCGCTGCATCGGTTATGCTTTCAGCATTTTGAGCTACGCTCTGTACCGAGCGCGCCATTTCTTCCATAGAGTTAGCCACTTCTTCGACTGTGGCAGCTAAATTTTCTGAAGTGGCGCTGACTTGCTCGATGGAAGCTGCCATTTCGTTGATGGAAGCTGAAGTTTCTTCCGCTGCCACCGTTAAATCGTCGGCATTGTCAGACACCCCACGAATGGAGCCCGCCATTTCTTCGATGGAGGCTGCGGTTTGGTTCACTGCTGCGGCCAGATTCTCCGTGTCGCCGCTGACGCTTTGTATGGAGGCTGCCATCTCGGTCATGGAGCTGCTTACTTGAGTAGCTGAGGTTGCCATGTCCTCTGCAGTTTTAGCAACGTTGGCACTGGAAACGCCGCTTTGCTCCATGGAAGTGCCAGTTTGCCTGATGGCAACTGCCAGTTCCCCGCAGCTGGCGGTAACTTGTTCGATGGAGGCTGCCATTTCGTTTATCGACGAGACCACCTCTTCGGTGGATTGGGCAACGGAAGTCGTCCGAGCGGCGGTTTCTTTGAGAGAGCTAGCCATGTTGTTAATGGCTGTAGTGCTTTCCTCCAATAATTTTTGTTGGGACTCCGATCCTTCTACTACTGCATCGGTGATGCTAGCAATTTCTGTAGTAGTTTCTGTTACTTGTTCTATTTCTCTGCTAACGCGATCGATGTTGGCTTGTAAGTTTTTCTCTCTGCGCCGATTAGCTTGCAGTTGTTTTTGTCGTTGTTGTTGTTTTCTTTTTTGTGGGTTGTTTTGGTCTCTTTGCATTATTTTAACTCCAGATTTTGTAAACAGTTCGTAGTAATCGCTTCAGCGATAAAAAAAACACACTTCACAACCACTAAGAACTCGATTGCAATAATTCTAATTTTTCAGTATTTAATAACTCCTCTACATTAATAATCAAGACTACCTTTTCTCCCAAATTAGCAATTCCTGACAAATATTTCCCATTTAAACCAGATACGGTTTCGGGGGGAGGTTGCACGGCTTCTTGGGGAATTAAGACAAATTCTCTAGCTGTATCTACAATTAAGCCAACAGTACGGTTGCCTATTTTTACTACGATGGTGCGGGTGCGAATATTGTAGGGGATTTTTTCAAATCCCAATCGCCGACGCAAATTAATCGCAGGAATTACCTGACCTCCAGAAAAGACTACTCCCTCCACAAAAGGCTGCGCGTTAGGCACGGTCGTAATGCGCTCTAGCAATTCTAGTTTCTTAACTACTTCAGAGGGAATCCCATAAGTAGTTTTTGCTAGTTTAAATAAAATATAAGGTTGAGATTTTTCCATGTCAATTGTTAATTGTTAATTGTTAATTGTTAATTGTTAATTGCTAATTGTTAATTGCTAATTGCTAATTGCTAATTACCTACTCTTGCCTCTTGCCTTTTGCCTCTTGCCTCGTATTGCCTTTTGCCTCTTGCCTCGTATTGCCTTTTGCCTCGTATTGCCTCTTGCCTACTTCTGCAAGAAGTCTGCCGATGTCAAGAATTAAGACAACGCGCCCATCTCCTAGTTCGGTGGCTCCGGTTATGCCCGGAACTCGAACTAAAGGATCTGTAAGAGGTCGCGCTACGATTTCCCGCAGTCCGACAAATTTATCTACTACAATGCCGCAAGCATTCAAACCATTTAAGTTATTACCGACGATCGCCACCGAGAGCGTATTTCTTCGTTGGTTTTTGAGAACGGGCGTCCCGCCTGTTTCGTCTGTTTTACTTTCGCTATCGCTAAAGCGATTACTACGAACTATTTCCTCTTTACTTTTGCTATCGCTAAAGCGATTACTACGAACTTTACTTTCGCTATCGCTAAAGCGATTACTACGAACTTTACTTTCGCTATCGCTAAAGCGATTACTACGAACTATTTCCTCATTTTTTGCACCTTCAAAAATCTTCTTATTTTTGTATCTAAATAAGCGTTCCAGACGCAATATTGGTAAGACATGACCTCGATAGAAAATAATTTCGTTATTTTCCAAAACAGTAATTTTGTCTGGTTCGAGATCCATAACCTCCACTACGGAAGATTGGGGAATGGCAAAAATTTGGTCTCGTACTTTGACTATTAGGGCATCGGCGATCGCTAGAGTTAAGGGCAATTGAATTGTAAAGCAAGTACCCACACCTGGTTTTGTATTTAGGGTTAGCAGTCCACCTAATTCAAGCACCGTATTTTTAACTATGGCCATGCCCACGCCGCGTCCGCTAGTTAAGTCGGCCTCTTCCCTGGTGGAAAATCCTGAAGAGCATAATAATTCCAAAATAGTCGTAGAATCCTCAGAACTGGCCTTATCTTTTTCTTGAAGCAAGCCCCGTTCGACTGCTTTTTCCACGACTTTTTGGCAGTTCACCCCTCGTCCGTCGTCTTCGATTTCGACGACTACTGTTTCTCCTACGGTGGAGGCCCTTAAGGCAATTTTCCCCCCGGTCGGTTTGCCCGCCTGCTGGCGTTCTGTTGGGGTTTCGATGCCGTGACTTACAGCATTACGAACCAGGTGGAGCAGAGGATCTATCATGCGCTCGACTACTAATTTATCTATTTCCGTTTCCTGTCCGCTTACTTCTAATTTGACTTCTTTTTCGCTGGCCCGCACCAGGTCTCTTACTACAAACTGCATCCGAGCAAACACTTCGCCAATGGGCACCAAACGCACCCGCATGACGCTTTCTCGCAAATCCCGCATTTGACGTTCGAGTATCTGATTTATTTCTTGCATGGTCCTTAACTCCGAGGCCGGGAGCTTGTCGCTCAGGTATCTGAGATTTTCTTCGAGTCGAGCGCGACTGATGACCAATTCTCCTACCTTATGCATTAAGCTATCTAGTTTGGGCAGCTCTACTCGCACTACGTTGGAGCTTTGGGCGAGGGGGAGCGTGGGAGGAGCGGGCTGGCTATGGGGCTCCACTGTCCCTGGGGGCTGTTGGCCTGGGAGTTTGGGGCTTGGTTCTTCCCCGGGAGTTTGGCCTCCAGCATCGATGCTAGTTCTCTGGGAAATAGTCTCTTCTTGGGTTTCCTCCCTTTTGCTTTTTGCTTCTTGACTTTTGCCGGCACTAGAGTAAGGCTTCCAACTGAGTCCATCTTTCTGCCCCCCTGTAATGATGGTTTCCGGGTTTTGGTTGGTGGTGATAATGAAATCGAAGGCGATTTCCCCGTCAGGCTGCAAGCGAGGGGCAGCGTGAATTAACTGGCCTAATTTTTGGAGGCATTCCCGTATTTGGTTGACGTTAATGCCCCGTTCGGTGAGTTCGTTTTTGGGAATGAAGACGAAGTGCCAGGCCTGCAACCCTTGTTTCTGGGCTTCGACCAGTTGTTGGATTGCTGGTTCTGGTAGTTTTAGTTCTACAGGGGTTATGGTCCCTTGGGGGCTGGCTGGGTTGGCTTTGGGAAGTACGTTGGCCAGTTGGGCGATCGCTCTTTCAATGTTAGGGATGTTATCTTGGCTGCGATAAGCGGCGATGACTTCTTCTAGCAGTTTGGCCCCGACCATAAGGGCATCGAATCCTTCTGGAGATAACACTACTTGTTGTTCCCGCAAGGCTCGCAGATAACTTTCCTGATGGTGGGCCAAGTCTTCCGCTTCTTTGACTCCTACCATCCCCGAAAGACCTTTGAGGGAATGAAAGCAGCGGAAGAGGCGATCGAGAATGCTTGGCTCTGCTGGCCGGTTCGTTAATGGCTCTAGGGCCAGTAATTCTTGACGGACTACGGCCAAATGTTCTTCGCATTCGGCAAAATAGTCGTCTAAGAATTCCGCGAATAAGTTGTTGCTTCCTAAAATATCGGACATTAGTTAGCCAGATCGCTCCTTTCCTTAAGTAGGTAGGCAAAAATATTTACATAAAATTATTTCTTATTCCCCCGTAGAACGCGGCTACTGCCTGTTCCGTATGTAATTAATTTTGCGCGGGTTCTTATCTCATATTTTGTCAATTGTTAATGGTTAATTGTTAATGGCAGCCGAAGGCGCAATTAACAATAGAGAAATGACAATTGACAATTGACAATTGACAATTGACAACAACTATCAATTACCTGGGGCTCCCTATCTTATTAGAATTTAAGAGCTCTTTGATTTGTACGGAGAGGGATTGAGGGTTAAAAGGTTTGGTTAGATAGCAGGCTGCCCCCGCCGCTATGGCCTCTCCTTTACTGTTATCGTCTCCTTTGGTGGTCAAAATAACGATTGGTGTCGAGTGATAGCTTGGATGTCCCAGAACGAATTTCAGCACCTCCAGGCCGTGCATATCTGGCATATTCAAATCTAGTACCATTAAGTCGAAGGGGGCTACTGCTAGTTGTTCGATGGCTTCGAGGCCGTTACTAGCTTCCCCAAAGCTTACTTCTCCCAACTCTCGCAGGGATGCTATTACCATTTTTCGCATGGTCGAAGAGTCGTCTACTACTAAAATTTTTTTCATGTTTGCTTTCTCCTAGCTTTGTTATTGGTCGCGGATTAGTTACAGAAATATTGTCAATTTGAGGGGTTCGGGAATAGGTTGCTAGATCGAGCCATTGCTATAGCTCTTCTATTTAATCGCAATTTTGGCCTAACAACCTATTAAATCAGGCGCATTTTAATGCCAGCAATTGTCTATTTTAGACTAACTTTCATACTAATAATCATACTCAAACAAATCCAAGAATAAACGGAAAAGATTAAGGAACCTTATAAATTTGTATTGTGGCAAAAATCGGATGAATTTATCAAATCTTTATAAAAACTTTACATATTATTTTAACAATTTTTAATTTCCTTAATATTACTTTAAAGTTCTGGAGTCCAAAAAAAAGCTGGAAGAACGCGCTCGAACCTTTAGCTTGCCAGAAAACCAGTAGGAGAGGTGGGGCTCTTCTTTTCATTCTAGCCCATTTTCCATCCCTTATTCTCTACTGGTGGTAAATTAAAACAAATCGAATCTAATTTCGATTAATATTTAAAAACTCAGAAAATTTACATAAAGCAATCCCACAGAATTTGAAATAAATTAAAAAATAAGCACAAACTCCGAAAGTCCCACCTGTGGCCTGTTGCCTCTTGCCTAAAAGCACAGATTGCTTCGTACCTCGCAACCCTGCGGGTATTAGACACAACTAAAATAGAACTGCTATATAAGTTTATGGTTTCAGTTAATTTGTCGATTAAGCCTAGAATATTGCTACTTATAGAACTAGAAAAAAAGCGGGAGCTGCTAGTAAATATGCTGGAAAACGGCTACGAGGTTTGTCTGGCAGAAAATCAAACTACTTTAGAACTAGACTTCGATTTGTTTATTGTTAGCCCCTTAGCTTTGGATAAATATGGAGCACAACTCTTGTCCCTGAAAAAAGCAGAAGAAAGGAGTTTGATGCCAATATTATTGATGGCTAATTGTCAAAGTTTAACTTTTCTTAATCAAGAAAAAAAGAGATTACTAGACGATGTAATAGTCGAACCGGTCCAAGAAATAGAATTGCAGTTTAGAGTAAAGAATCTGTTGCGATCGCGCCGTCTTTCCTTAGAACTAAAAAACCGCACCGAAGAACTGAACGAATCTAACAAAAATTGGCAGCAAGAAAGAAAAACTCGCCAGCAAACAGAAGCAACCCTGCGAGAAAGCGAGGCAAAACTGAATACCATCGTCACTCACAGTACCGATGGTTTATTAGTAGTAGATCGACGGGGTTGGATACGCTTTGCCAATCCGGCAGCGATCGCCTTCTTTGACCGTCCCAACTTAGTGGGGGAAGAATTAGGAGTACCAATAGTAGGAGAAAAGACAGCAGAGATAACCACTTTTGCAAATAACGGGGTTGTCAAAATCGGTGAAATGAAACTCGCCACCGCCGAGTGGGAAGGAGAGTCAGTTTATATTGTCTCGGTGCGGGATGCTACAGAACACTTGCATGCAGAGCAGGCATTGAGAAATAGCGAAGAGCAGTTCCGCCTGTTGGTAGAAGGCGTGAAAGACTACGCCTTACTCCTGCTCGATCGCGAAGGTTGCATAAGTAGCTGGAACGTAGGGGCGCAAAACCTCTTGGGATACAGAACCTGGGAGATTATAGGCAAATATTTCGGTTGTTTTTATGTCACCGATGGACAAGACAATAGCGACTTGCCCTGGCAAAATCTTCAATTGGCGGCCCAGCAGGGGCAGTTTGAAGCAGACACTTTGTTTTTACGTCAAAATGGAACGGAGTTTTGGGCAAATTGTCAAATAAGTGTCCTCTACAACGAATTCGGAAAGCGGCGAGGGTTTGTGGTGGCGATCCGAGACATTAGTAAAGCCAGACAAACCGAACGAGAGCGAAGTATGTTAATCGCTTCTTTACAAGAAAGTCAAGAACGATTCCGCAATTTGGTAGAAACTACCAGCGATTTGATTTGGGAGACCAACGAGCTGTTAGAGTGGACATATATTAGTCCCCAAATTAGCAACTATTTGGGGTACGATCCTGTGGAGGTTTTAGGCAAAACCCGCTTCGAGTTTATGCCCGTCAAAGAAGCTTTGCGGATGCGCTCTTTTTTTGAATATTGGTTGGTTCAACCCCAGTCTTTTATTAAACTTGAAAACAAGCACCTCCACAAAGACGGACGGTTAGTTATGCTCGAAACTAGCGCCGTTCCTATCTTTGACGAAGAGGAACAATTTCAAGGATATCGAGGTATAGATCGAGATATTAGCGATCGCAAGCGCACCGAAGAGCAACTGCGCAATAGCGAAACAATGCTCGCTAGGGCTGAAAAAATCGCTCGTTTGGGCAGTTGGAAATTTGATGTAGCTACGGGGGTTATTACTTGGAGCGATGAAGTTTTCCACATTTTCGGCATCGAACCCAAAGAACCCGTACCGAGTTATACGCAACTTCTCCAACAAATACACCCCGATGACAGACGATTGTTTAGAAATAAAATGAAGCAAGCTATTAGCAAAGGTCAATCTTACGAAGTTAACTTTCGGATTTTACACCCCAATACTTCCCTTCAATATCTCAATGCTAAAGGTCAAGTTGCTCTTAGCGATCGCGGACAAGTCGTTCAACTTTTCGGTACCGTTCAAGACGTTACTGACTGGCATTTGTTACAGGAAAAGTTGACGAGCTCTGAAGCAGAAATGCGGGGCTTATTGGAGGCTATGACTGATGTCGTATTGATTATTCATCTGAATCCTCTAGATATTAAACTGGCTCCAACTAACCCGGGACGTTTTTTAGAAAAAGATCTGGAAATAGCAGACAAGACAATTGAATGCTTTTTCTCCTCAGAGCGAGAAGAACAATTTTTAATTCCTATTAGGCAAGGACTATCTTTACAAGAAAAGATTAATTTTGAGTACGAAATCTCCCTTAATACAAATAAAAAAGAATCGGAAAGCAATGGAGGCCAACCTTTAGCTAAAAAAGTGTGGTTTAGCGCTAGTATTTCTCCACTTTCTGAAAAATCGGTAATTTGGGTGGCAAGAGATATCACGGAATTAAAAGAAGCAGAGTGGGAACTTAGCGAAGAAAGAAGTCGCTATCGTTCGGTAGTAGAGGACCAAACGGAATTAATTTGTCGTTTCTTGCCCGACGGTACGATTACCTTTGTAAATCAGGCTTATTGTCGGTATTTTAAGCAAGAGCGCCACGATTTATTAGGACGTAAATTTAAGTCCTTAATTCCGGCTAACGAACAGAAAAAAGAGAACGAGAAAACTAACTTGCTTTTTACTCCAGAAAAGCCAGTATTAACCCAAGAATATCAAGTTGAAATAGATGGAAAAATATCCTGGTTACAATGGACTAAACGCGGAATTTTTGACCCAGACGGTAAGGTTATTGAGATTCAGGCGATCGGGCGAGATATCACTGAGAGAGTCTTAGCAGAAAAAGCATTGCGCGATCGCGAAGAACAATTAGAATTATTTTTCTCTCAATCCTTAGATAGCTTCTTTTTTATGCTTTTAGATATACCGGTACGATGGAACGATACGGTCGGTCGAGAAGAAGTTTTAGATTATGTATTTAGCCATCAAGTAATTACCAAAGTTAACGATGCCATGCTGACTCAGTATGGTGCTACCTCCGAACAGTTTATAGGCTTAACTCCCAAGGAACTTTTCGCTCACGATTTAGCGCAGGGTAAAGAAGTCTGGAGGCGGTTATTCGATAGCGGCAGATTGGCAGTAGAAACAGACCGTCGCAAACTAGATGGTACTCAAGTTTGGATCGAAGGAGATTATATCTGTATGTACGACAGCTCCAACAGAATCGTAGGTCATTTTGGCGTAGAAAGAGATATAAGCGATCGCAAGCGCGCCGAAGAAGAAATCCGCGAAATGAGCGCAACCCTACAAAATGCAGTGGAAGGTATTTCTCGACTCGATACCAGAGGACGTTACATCAGCGTTAACAAAGCTTACGCTTCTATCGCCGGTTACGAAGTGGAGGAAACCATCGGCATGAAATGGCAGGAACTTATACATCAAAGCGATCGTCGAAAAATGATGGACATGTATCAAAAAATGTTGAAGACTGGCAAAGAAGAAGGCGAAGCAATGGGTATTAGAAAAGATGGCTCTATTTTTTATCAGCAAGTAGTAATCATTAAAGCCTACGATCGCCATAAAAACTTCATCGGACATTACCGCTTTATGAAAGACATAACCGAGCGCAAGCGCGCCGAGTTAGAGCTTCAAGAAGCTAAAGAAGCAGCAGAAGTGGCCAACCGCGCCAAAAGCGAATTTTTAGCCAATATGAGTCACGAACTTCGCACCCCTCTCAATGGCATCTTAGGCTATACCCAAATTCTCAGAAAAATGCCTTCTTTAAGTCAAGAACAAAACGAAAGTCTGGCTATAATTCAAAATTGCGGCGAACATTTACTAACCCTAATTAATGACATTTTAGATTTGTCAAAAATAGAAGCTCAAAGAATGGAATTATCTCTCACCGAGTTTGAGCTTCCTAGCTTTCTCAAAAGCATTGCCGACATTTTCCGCATTCGCGCCCAACAAAAAAATATCTTATTTAATTACGAACGAGTTTCACCCCTTCCTAAATGCGTCAGATCTGACGAAAAACGCCTGCGACAAATTCTGATTAATTTACTCAGTAATGCCGTTAAGTTTACCGAAAAAGGAAAGGTAACATTAAAAGTAGGAATTGCGATCGACTCTGGAGATTGGGTAAGCGATGGTGACGTACTATCGACAGAACAAATCTCGGATATTACCTCATTACCTCAAGGGAAAATTCGCTTTCAAGTAGAAGATACCGGCATCGGCATAGAAGAAAAAGAACTAACCCAAATATTTCTGCCATTTCATCAAGTAGATACCAGTCTTCATGCCGTTGAAGGAACCGGTTTGGGATTATCAATTACAGGAAAATTAGTAAAACTGATGGGAGGTGAAATCCAAGTTAAAAGTACCCCAGGCCAGGGTAGCGTTTTTTGGGCAGATTTAGAATTACCAGAAATCTCTTGCCCTAACAAGTCCTTTCTCGCCGGAGAAAGCGAAAGCCAAATCGTCGGTTACAAGGGCAAAAAGCGCAAACTTTTAGTAGTAGATGACCAAAGCGTAAATCGAAAAATCTTGGCGCATTTATTAGTTCCTTTAGGGTTTGAGTTTGCAGAAGCTGCCGACGGTCGAGATTGTCTGCAAAAAGCCGCAGAATTTCAGCCAGATCTAATATTAATGGATTTGGTTATGCCAGTGATGGATGGCTTTGAAGCCACCAGAAGACTGCGAGATTTGCCACAATTACAAGAAGTGGTGGTGGTTGCTCTCTCGGCTAGCGTTTTTGATGCTACCCAGCAAGAAAGTTTGGGGGCCGGTTGTAATAGTTTTATTGCCAAACCCATCCAAGTCCAGCAGTTGTTAGAACGACTGCGGCTGCATTTGGGGTTAGAATGGATTTATGAGGGTATCCCCGGCCAGGAGGCAGCAACAGAAGAAATATTCTCTGATACGGGGAATTCTAGATTAATCTCCCCGTCTCCAGAAGAAATTACTGCTTTGTTTCAACTGGCTATGAGTGGGGACATCGGGGGAATTATAGAAGCATCTGCTAATCTCGAAAATTTAGATCTTAAATACGGGCCCTTTGCTGCCAAACTCCATAAAATGGCTAAAGGATTTAAAATCAAACAAATTCGCGATTTTATTAAAGGATATATGGCCGACTAAGAAGTAGGCAATAGGCAATAGGCAATAGGCAATAGGGGTGCATCTCAATTTTGAAGAAAACCAAGGATTTAACGCTTTTTGCTAATTGCTAATTGCTAATTGCTAATTGCTAATTGCTAATTGCTAATTGCTAATTACCTACTCTTGCCTCTTGCCTCTTGCCTCTTGCCTACTCTTGCCTCTTGCCTCTTGCCTCTTGCCTACTCTTGCCTCTTGCCTCCTGTGGAATTGGTGGGTCTTAAAAAAACAATAAAAATCAAATTTTCGTTATGGAAAAAACACAAAAAAACATTATATTAATTGTGGATGACAATCCGACAAATCTCGGTGCCCTTTTCAAATTTTTAAGCGATTATGGCTTCAAAGTTTTGGTGGCTGTCGATGGAGAAAGTGCCATCGAGCAAATAGAATACGTCAGACCAGATTTAATTCTTTTGGATGTTATGATGCCAGGAATAGACGGATTTGAAACTTGTCGTCGTCTGAAAGCTAATCCCAAGATCCAAGATATTCCAGTAATTTTTTTGACGGCACTTTCTGAGACTGTAGATAAGGTTAAAGGTTTTAATCTTGGTGGAGTAGATTACATTACTAAACCAATTAACCAAGAAGAAGTATTGAGTAGGGTTAAAACTCATTTAACTATTAGCTATTTGCAAAATCAACTTCAGGAAAAAAATCAAGAACTTCTGAGCATAAATCAAAATTTAGAAAAATTGGTCGAACAGAAAACTAAACAACTTATAGAACAGGAGAAATCTGCTATTATCGGACGTTTGACTCAAGGCATGGTTCACAATCTCAAAAATCATCTTCAAACTATCATGCTTTGCAGTAATTTTATCGAATCTAGGGCTAAAGAAATTGCAGACGAACCGATTTTGGAAGATATCCAATACGTTCAAGCTGCAGGGGAAAGAATCAAGGAAATGATGGATAATTTGGTCCAAAAAAGCATCATGGATAAAAAAATCGATTTACAGCCCATAAATCTCAACGAACTCTTGCAACGCGAACTTCAATTTTTGGAAGCTAATGCCCAATTTAAGCATAAGGTTAAAAAACATTACTCCTTCGATGAAAATCTCCCG
The DNA here is from genome assembly GCA_964619285.1 of uncultured bacterium. GTDB lineage: Bacteria > Cyanobacteriota > Cyanobacteriia > Cyanobacteriales > Microcoleaceae > CALKCV01. The sequence goes on from CAZUCT010000030.1 coordinate 16,245, forward strand.
ACTCTGCCATTAATCTACAGTAATATTTGCCAGGTTTTTCATAATTTAGTTAATAATGGTATTGACGCTATGTGGAACAAAAAAGAGCGAGAATTGACCCTAGTTACCAGACAAGATGAACGCCAAATTTACATGGATATTAAAGATACGGGCTGCGGCATAGAACCGGAGAATATTCCCAAAATTTTTGAGATATTCTACACCTCTAAACCACCACAAACTGTGAATAAAAAATCAAAAGAACCTACGGGAACCGGTTTGGGACTTTATACCTGTATCGAACTTTTAAAACCTTTTAACGGTAGAATAGAAGTCTCCAGCGAGGTCGGTAAAGGTAGTACATTTACAGTGATTTTACCAAAAATTAAGCTCTAATCGAAAGAATAAAAGTTTCGGATTTCGGTATTAGTAATTATTGGGTTACTTTAGGCTAATTCTTTTTCTCAGAAGTCCCTGGATGACAAAAAGGAAGTTTCATGCTACAATCCCTTGAAAAGAAAAACTTATTTAGGAGAAATAAAATGAGTGCCGATAACGAAAAAAAAGGTATTATTCTCATTGTTGATGACAACCCTAATAATTTAGGAGCCCTTTTTAAATTTTTGAGCGATTCTGACTTTAAAGTATTGGTGGCTACCGACGGGGAAACGGCTTTAGAACAAATCGAATACGTTCAACACGATTTAATTCTTTTAGATATAATGATGCCGGGAATGGATGGGTTTGAAACTTGCCGTCGCTTAAAAGAAAATCCGGCAACTCAAGAAATACCCGTGATTTTTATGACTGCACTTTCGGAGACTGTAGATAAGGTCAAAGGTTTTCAATTGGGTGCTGTTGATTACATTACTAAACCCATTCAACATGAAGAAGTATTAGTCCGCGTCGAAACTCATTTAACTATCCGTAATTTACAAAAGAAATTAGAGGATAAAAACCAACGCTTGCAAGAAGAAATTATTCAGAGAAAGCACGCGGAAGCAGTATTGCAAGAATCGGAGGCTAAATATCGCACCCTCGTAGAACAAATTCCCGCCGTTACCTATATTGCCGCCCTCGACGATCTCTGTACTAAGCTCTATGTTAGTCCTAGAATTAAACAAATGTTGGGTTTTAATCCCGAGGAATGGCGAGAACAACGGGAGCTTTGGATTAAACAAATTTATCCAGAAGATTGTCAGGGGGTTTTATCGGAGTTTTACCTCAGTCAAAGCAGCGGTAAGCCTTTTTGCGCTGAATATCGTCTCTTCTCAAAACACGGTAGAATTGTCTGGGTGCGTGATGAGGCAACTTTGGTGCGAGACGATTTAGGAAAACCTCTTTCTTTTCAGGGCGTCATCTTTAATATTACCGATCGCAAACAGGCTGAGGAAGCATTGAAGTCTAGCGAAGCTCAAAATCGCGCCCTGCTTAACGCTATTCCAGACCTGATGTATTCTATTAATTCTGAGGGTGTTTTTCTCGACTATATGGCGGCTAAAGACGAACATATAGTTAATTCTCCAGAGGAGTTTTTAAATAAAAATATCGCTGAAGTGTTTTCCTCGGATTTAGCAGAATGGACTATGCATTTCGTTCGGGAAGCTCTCGCTACTGGCAAGGTGCAAAGCGGCGAGTACGTTCAGCAGGTTAACGGTCATTGGCGCTGTTACGACGCTCGCTATTTTGCTATGGAGGGCGATCGCGTTTTGGTTTTGGTCCGAGATATTAGCGAGCGCAAGCAATTGGCATCTGCTTTGTTGGAATCTCAAGCAGAACTGAAAAATAAAACCGAACAACTCGAAGAAACTTTGATGGAGTTACGCTCCACTCAATCTCAATTGATTCATAATGCTAAAATGGTTAGTCTCGGACAGCTTGTGGCCGGTATCGCTCACGAAATTAATAATCCTATTAATTTCATTTATGGTAATGTTAATTACGCGGGTCAATACCTTGAAGATTTGTTATCTCTGCTGAAGCTATACCAGCAGCACTATCCGGAGCCCGTGACTGAAATTAAGAAGGAAATGGAAACTATCGATTTAGAATTTTTGAACCAAGATTTCCAAAATTTATTGCGTTCTATGAAAAATGGCGTAGAGCGCATTCGTAATATTGTCTCTTCTCTTCGTACTTTTTCTAATTTAGATAAAGCCGAGAAAAAGTGCATTAATATTCACGATTGTCTCGATAGCGTCTTGTTGATTTTGCAAGGTCGCCTCCAAGATAATGACTCAAATTATGCAAATATTGAAGCCATCCTAGAATACGGGGAACTTCCTTTAGTCGAGTGTTATCCCGGGGACTTAAATCAGGTTTTTCTCAATATCATTGCTAATGCTATTGACGCTTTAAATACTTCTATTTCTGCTAATAAAAATGAGGGTGATATCATTAAGGAACCAGAGGAAAAAAGAATTTGGATTAGAACGGAATTTAAAGAAGAAGTTATCTCCAGTCAACCAGATAATTCGGCAGATGCGGAATTACAAGACGAAACTAATCGTCCTGCTAAAAAAGGCGCTACCCAAGTTATTATTAAGATTGCCGATAACGGTATCGGTATTTCCGAAGAAATCGCGCCGCGAATCTTCGACCCCTTTTTTACTACTAAAGGCGTGGGAACCGGTACGGGTTTGGGACTGTTCGTCAGCCACCAAATTGTGGTTAAAAAACACGGGGGCGAGTTGAAGTGCATTTCTACCCCCGGCAAGGGCACGGAATTTATTATTGCCCTGCCAAAAGATTTACAAAAGTAGGCAAGAGGCAAGAGGCAAAAGGCAAAAGTACGAAAATTTAAGGATAAAAGAACAAAAAAATTCCCCGTTACAAACTACAGTAACGGGGAAAATAGAAAGCTATATTTTTAGCAACAAGCTAATACGCATTATTGCCTATTGCCTCTTGCCTATTGCCTCTTGCCTTTTTTTTGCCTCTTGCCTTCTTTAGCTGCGATCGCTCGTACTTACCGGCTCAAAACTAGGCACCACCAAAACATCGTTTTGCTTGGTCAACTGGTTGTACAATTTCTCGGTATTCGGGAAATTAGCAGCGGGCAAAGTCGGGAAGCGACGGTAAGGAACCGTATCCTCGCCGAAGAACTCAGCATACTCGACGCTATTCAACATCGCCTCAATAAAGCCCTTAATTCCCTGAGTTGCCAAAATTTGGTTGTATTTGCGAATTTCAGCTTGATTCAGTGGGGCGCGACCCAAGAAATGCTTGGTACCGAGTTCGATAACCTTAGTATTTGGATAAGGCGTATAGAACTCCTTAATATAAAGCTTCGAGCAGCCCAAGCCCTCAATAAATTCCTTGAGGTTAATTTCACCGTTGCCCAACTTACTCTCCAGAGCGGAGAACTCTTTGCGCACAATATATGGCTCGATATCGCGCTCGAAAATCTGACGATAAGCCGCCTCAATTAACAGCTTTAACGCCCCCTTATCTTGCGTAGTCGTCAGCTTAAACACCTTACTTTGCTGACGTCGCTTATTCACCCCTTGGGCGACCCGGAACTCAATATCGGGTTCCGTCTGCATTAGCGAAGGAGTGCCCAACTCTACAAACCGTGGGGTTGTTTCCTTCTCAACTTTCAGATTCTTCTCGGCAATGCTGCCAACGCGGGTATTGCGCAAAGACAAACCTGCAGGAGTCAGATAGCGCTCGTAAGGCACCGTATCTTCGCCAAAGGCTTGATTGTATTCCAGACTATCGATTATGGCATCGACCAGAGCGTAGAAACCCTTCTTCGCACAAATGTCGAAGTAGGAATTAATTTCAGCCCGTCCGTAAGTAGGACGACCCAACAACCGCCGGTGGATGTACTCAACTGCCTTGCAAACATACAAAGAAGTCCAGTACATATTGCGGAAAGTATCCGACTTCGCCAAAGTCTTGATAAACTCCCGCATCGTAATTTCGCCGTTTTCGAGTTTAATCTCCGCGACTTTCTGGCGCTGACCTTCGTAAACCTCGCGACCGAACACTTGCCGATAGGCAGCACTAATTACCTTTTGAGTCGTACTCTCGGAGAATTTAATGCTCTGACCCTTGCTGCCGCCCGGACGAGCGAAATTGCTCTTGATATAACCGCCGGGAAGTTGATCTAACTTGAACACCTTCGGACCGAGGGAACCGGGATTTTTGCCGATGGCCCCGGGATTGCTCGCCTGATTTTCAATTCCCGCGCCGTTACGGATCAGCAGTCGGCGAGTATCCTTACCAAAAGGTGCCGGACGGTTTTTCGGATTGCGAGTCTCTTTCGGGAAAATCGCCCCAAACTGAATCTCCAGAGGATCGTTACCCTGACCGTAAACGTGTTGGTCTGGCAGGGGTTGTTTGTAGTCGGCAAACAAAGTAACGAATTGAGGCACCTTGCGGAAGGGGGCGCTGTAGTTAAACAGATCGATCTGAGCTCCCCAGTTCCGACATTCTTGGGCTTCTTGACCCAAACCGCGCAGATACGGTACCGTCTCTTCCCCGAAATAATCCGAGTATTCTTGAGAATCCACCATCGCATCTACCAGAGCAGCCAAACCGCCCTTGGAGATAATATCGAAATATTTGGTGAATTCTTGGGGAGAGCTAAGACCGCGACCTAAAAAGTGACGGGCTGCCAATTCTACTACCCGACTGTTAACGAAGGGTTCGTAGAACTGCTTGCGGTAAAGTGGCGACTTGCCCAAACGACGGATAAACTCTTTCATCGAGATTTCGCTGTTTTTCACCTTAGATTCCAGATCGGAAACGTTCAGGCTATAAGCGCGGATGATGTCCCGCTCGAATACTTGCCGATAGGCTGCTTTGATAATATCCTGCTTTTCAAAGCTAGACAGACCCGGCTTCATGGCGTATTTGGGCCGACGCTCTGCTGCATTAAAATAAATCTGCGGCAGTTCCAGTCCTTGTTGGTCCGAACTTTTGCGCTGGCGCAGTTTATTAGAAGGAGTTGCTCCTTTAAATTCTGTCAGCAAAACATCGAAGTATTGAGCGACGATGCTTTTAGCTTCTTGGTCGCGATCGAAATATCTCAGGGATGCTTGTCGCATCTGTTGGATGGCAACAATGGTTGCTGCCGAAGAGCAGGCGTTTTCGATGATTTCCCGCAGACCCCGAACGTTAACTGCGATGATATTTGGGTCTCCAGCAACGATCGAGTAGGTCAGATAGCGCAAAAACCAGGATAAGTCCCGCAGGGATTTGGTCATATTGGCCGGACCGTAACGGCTGACGTTGATGGGTCGGAATCCTGCTGGCACGGGCCCGCCAGTGCCCCCACCGCCAGTACCGATGCTAAATACGGAGCGCAGCCCTTGAAAGAAGTTATTGTCCTTCTCAGTTTCTACATAAGTTACGGTTCCCAGCTTCATGCCTTCCGAAACTACGGTCTGTGCTGCTTTCACCGCACTCATGGCCATCTCTGGTTCTTCCTGTGGCTTTTCTAAGAAGGCCATCGGAGAACCGCCAGAAAAGATGCTGTTGGCCGCCCGGGACACTATTTGTTCTGAGTTTTGGCTGAGGACTTGGGCTATTTCTAAACGCTTTGCACCAGAACTGAAGTAGGTGGCTAGTTCGCTTAGTTCTCCCTGCCCCAGAAAGCGGTCTTGTTGTTCCGCTTGGGAAATTTTTGATACTGGTACTGTTTGATATAGTTGCGGACGCGCAACTGAGCTTCCTCCACTTGCTCTTACAGTCATTAGTTTTTTATCGCTCCCTTTTCCAATTGTTACTGCTTTTTTATGGCCCAGAAGGCCAAAGTCAAACTAGGTATTTCTACTGTTGAGACTTTTTGCCTTTTCTTTCTTTATTTCAGATTAAAATGTTTTGGGTTCATTAACGCGCTTATTACAAAACCATTAGAAGATTTAATTTATATACCTAACCACGATTTTCCTTAAAAAAATTATAAGTTTTGTTAAGTAATTCTGCGTTTTTGAGTCTGGAGACAAGAGGGACTACTTCCCATTCCCCGTAGAACAGGCATCCTGCCCATTCCCCATTCCCCATTCCCCATTCCCCATTCCCCATTCCCCATTCCCCATTCCCAATCTATATAAATATGAATAGCAATCCAGATATTAGCGCCGCCGTTGGCCGACTTTACGATACTTTCCCTTTCCCCCCCGATCCTTTATCCGACGAAGCACCGCCGGGTTACAACTGGCGCTGGAGTTGGCCGATGGCTTACAGTTTTTGTACCGGTCAAAGGCCCCAGAAGCCAGAGCTCCGCATTTTGGATGCCGGTTGCGGGACCGGTTCGAGTACGGATTATTTGGTTCATCTAAACCCCCAAGCTTCCGTTACTGGTATCGACCTCAGCAGCGGGGCTCTGGAAGTGGCCAGGGAACGCTGCCGCCGTTCCGGGGCCCCTGGGGTCGAGTTTCGCCACCTCAGTCTCTACGATGTGGGTCAACTTGGGGGGGAGTTTGACTTTATTAATTGCGTGGGGGTTTTACACCATTTGCCGGAGCCCGTTCGCGGCATTCAAGCTTTAGCGGAGAAGTTGGCCAGTGGCGGTTTGATGCATATTTTTGTTTATGCGGAGTTGGGCCGCTGGGAGATTAGCTTGATGCAAAAGGCGATCGCTCTTCTTCAAGGCAGCCAACGAGGCGATTATCGAGATGGAGTTGAAGTGGGGCGCAAGCTTTTTGCTTCTTTACCACAAGATAACCGTCTTGTCAAGTATGAAAAAGAACGCTGGGCCTTTGAAAATCAACGGGATGAGTGTTTTGCCGATATGTACGTCCATCCCCAAGAGGTTGACTATAATATCGAGACTTTGTTTGAGTTGATAGATGCTTCTGGGTTGGAGTTTTTGGGATTTTCTAATCGCGAGTATTGGAATTTGGAGCGACTTTTGGCTAAGGCCCCCGAACTGGTGGAGAGGGCTCGGGGGTTGAGCGATCGCCACCGCTATCGTTTAATCGAGTTATTGGACCCAGAAATTACCCATTACGAGTTTTTCTTGGGCAGGCCGCCCATAGCTAAAGTCGATTGGTCCGATGACGAACTGCTGAAGCGGGCCATTCCCGAATTAAGTCCTTGCCTCCACGGATGGCCGAGCGAAACTTTATTTGATGCGGATTATAAGTTGATTAATTTGTCTGGGGCCGAGTTTGAGTTTTTACAAGGTTGCGAAGCTAACCCCCAGTCGACCTCCCCAAAAACTGTAGGGGAGTTATTGGCTGATAGGGAGTTGGACTTAGATGGGGCGCGATCGCTCTTCCAACGACAGTTAATCTTGTTGCAAAACGGGGAACGGTAATGGCCCCTGTCCAACTCCCCATTCCCCATTCCCCATTCCCCAGGGCCAAAAAATTAATTTTGTTTTAAGTATTGTTGCACCGGGGTGGTATTATGAGTTTTGGCTAACCAGAAAAGCCGATCCTCTGGATTAAATTTTTTTGTGAACTCTCATTTTTTTGTGAACTCATCCACATCGCAGGAACCAAAATCCGGCCAAAGTCGGGCAGAGACAACTGTCAACGCCGACCCAGTGGCAGAACCAGTGGCAGAACCAGTGGCAGAACCAGAAATAGAGGAGGCCAGCTCTGTAACTGCAGAGCCAAATCCTTCTATAGAAGAGTATTACAGCCTCCAAAAGGAGTTATTTGTAACGACCTTGACAATTACAGGGGTAATTTTTATCTCTGTGTGGCTCGCTTACTCCCTTAACATGGCCTTGAATTATGCGATCGGGGCCTGCGTAGGTGTAGTTTACTTAAGAATGTTGGCCAGAGACGTAGAGCGTTTGGGCAGAGAGAAAAAGAGTCTCAGTCAAACTCGGATGGCTTTGTTCGTTGGATTGATTATATTAGCAACTCAATTAAACGATCTAAAAATTATTCCGATTTTTTTGGGATTTCTGACTTATAAAGCCTCGCTCATAGTCTATGTCCTGCGAACGACTTTACTTCCTAGCTCTAAGTAATAGATTTTTTCTAAGAGCAGTCCACTCCTCATTTGTATGGGGAAACCTTTTAAATGGAAATGTTTGATTTGCTAAACAGCTTTAACTGTTTCCCCCTAGCCGAATTAGAAGTTGGCCAGCATTTTTACTGGCAAATAGGCGGTCTCAAACTTCACGGACAGACATTAATGACCTCGTGGGTGGTAATGGCCATTTTAATCGTGGCAGCATTTATCGCCACCCGCAACGTCCAGCGAGTGCCCCGGGGGATGCAAAATTTCATGGAATACGCCCTGGAATTTATCCGCAACCTGGCAAAGGATCAAATTGGGGAAAAAGATTATCGCCCTTGGGTACCCTTTGTTGGTACGTTATTTCTGTTCATCTTTGTATCCAACTGGTCTGGAGCGTTAGTTCCCTGGAAACTTTTTGAGTTACCAGGAGGAGAACTAGCAGCACCGACGAGCGATATCAATACAACAGTAGCCCTAGCATTGCTGACATCCATAGCCTATTTTTATGGTGGCATCAGCAAAAAAGGCTTAGGATATTTTGCGGGCTATGCCGAACCGGTGCCCTTTATGGTACCGTTCAAAATCATTGAAGATTTCACCAAACCACTCTCTCTAAGCTTCCGTTTATTTGGTAATATTCTGGCTGATGAATTGGTAGTTGGAGTGCTAGTTTTGCTAGTGCCCTTATTTATTCCTCTACCTTTGATGGTTTTGGGTCTATTTCTCAGTGCGATTCAGGCATTAATTTTTGCCACTCTGGCAGCCAACTACATTGGAGAAGCGCTAGAGGAACACGGACATGAAGAACACGGGTAATAGAAAATAAGGAATAGGAAAATTACCCATTATCCATTAAGCATTACCAAAAAAAATGCTTCATTAAAAAGAAGCGGAATGTGCTTTGTGTGAAATAATAAATTGGTAGTGAAAACTGCCAAACTTCTCAAATTTTTTGTAGTCAACTTTTTTGTACTTTAAGGTAAGGAAAAAATCATGGATCCATTAATCGCTGCTGCCTCCGTTGTCGCTGCTGCTCTAGCCGTTGGTTTGGGAGCAATTGGTCCTGGCATCGGTCAAGGAAACGCTGCCGGTCAAGCTGTAGAAGGTATTGCCCGTCAGCCGGAAGCAGAAGGTAAAATTCGGGGTACTTTATTGTTGAGCTTGGCATTTATGGAAGCTCTAACAATTTACGGTCTGGTGGTATCCCTGGTGCTACTATTTGCCAACCCCTTCGCCTAAGAATTAATAAGTTTTGGTAAGAGGTAAGAGGTAATCGGTAATCGGGCAATTAACCATTACCAATTACCAATTACCAATTACCAAGGAGCAATTAACCATTACCCATGATGCACTGGACAATTTTATTAGCCATAGCCGAAGAGGCTGCCGAAGTTGCAAAAGAAGGTGGTTTGTTTGATATAAACGCTACGCTGCCGGTGATGGCAGTGCAGTTTTTAATCTTGATGGCAGTCTTGAATGCAATTTTTTACAAACCACTGACTAAGGCGATCGAAGATCGGGCAGATTATATCCGCAAAAATCAATTGGATGCGAAAGAACGCTTGGCAAAAGCTGAAAAACTAGCCGAGCAGTACGAGACAAACTTAGGGGAAACCCGCAAAAAGGCTCAATCTATTATTGCGGCAGCCCAGGAAGAAGCTCAGAAAATCGCTTCTAAAAAAATGGCAGAAGCTCAACAAGAAGCACAACAAAAACGCGAACAAGCCTCTATACAAATAGAGCAGGAAAAGCAACAAGCTTTGCAAGAGCTAGACCGACAGGTGGACTCCTTGAGCCGCCAAATTTTAGAAAAGCTATTGGGACCAGAACTGGTCAAATAGCCCATAAATAGCAAATAGCAAATAGCAAATAGCACCGCAACCAAAGCATAAATAGAGCATGGAAACGCTTTTATTGCTAGCCACAGAAGCTAGCCACGGAGGAGGTTTCGGTCTAAACTTAGATATTTTAGACACCAACCTAATTAATTTAGCCATTCTGATAGGCGTTCTCCTGTATTTCGGACCTAGCGTGTTAGGCAAAATCTTAACGGAAAGACGCACTAGCATCGAAGAGGCAATTACAGAAGCCGAAAAACGCCAAAAGGAAGCGGCGGCTGCCCTGGCAGAACAACAGCAAAAATTGACCCGCGCCCAAACTGAAGCAGAGCAAATTAAAGCAAATGCCGAAGAAAGGGCAAAGGCACTGAAAGAATCAATGATGGCTCAGGCTGCCAAAGATGTCGAAAAGATGAAGGCTGCCGCGAGTCAGGAATTAGATTCCGAAAGAGACCGCGTCATCGCTCAATTACGCTCTATAGTCGCCGCCAAGGCTTTAGAGTCTGTAGAATCTCAATTACAAGAGCGTCTTGACGATAACGCTCAACAACAATTAATAGACCGCAGCCTGGGATTATTGGGAGGTTAATTATGAGTGTAATCGCAGGTGAAATAGTAGAGCCTTACGCTAAGGCATTGATGTCTGTAGCTCAGTCTCACGATTTGACAGAGCAGTTTGGTTCTGAAATCCGTTCTTTGTTAGAACTGATGAAAAATTCGCCAGAACTGGTAGAGTTTGTGGTAAATCCTACTATCAGTAGAGAAAATAAAAAAGCCGTATTAAGTCGGGTATTAGGGGAAGAAATTAATCCCTATATGCGGAATTTTTTAATGCTGCTAGTTGATAAAGGCCGCATCTTTTGCTTAGAAGCAATTGGCAAAGAATACTTAGCCCAATTACGCAAGGTCAATCAAACGGTTTTGGCAGAAGTGACTTCGGCAGTAGAGCTAACGGAAGACCAGATGTCAACGGTCCGCGATCGGGTAAAAGCAATGACTGGGGCGCGGGAGGTTGAAATCGAATCGATAATCGATCGCGATTTACTGGGAGGCGTAGTTATTAAGGTTGGCTCTCAGGTACTCGACGCTAGTTTGCGAGGACAACTGCGCCGCATTGGCATCAGCTTAAATGCGAAATAGGCAAGAGGTAGTTCAGTTGTCAGTTGTTAGTTGTTAATCAACAATTAGCAATTAACAATTAGCAATTAGCATTAGCAATTAGCAATTCCCAATTCCCCCAAAAAAAATTAGTTGACAAAAGATAAAAAACATGGTAGCAATCAGACCTGACGAAATCAGCAGCATTATTCGCGATCAAATAGAACAGTACGACCAACAGGTAAAAGTATCTAACGTCGGTACTGTTCTTCAAGTGGGAGATGGCATTGCCCGGATCTACGGTCTGGACAAGGCAATGGCCGGCGAACTTTTGGAATTTGCTGACGGCACGATCGGTGTCGCCCTCAACCTAGAAGAAGATAACGTCGGTGCGGTGTTAATGGGTGAAGGACACGGTATCCAAGAAGGTTCTTCTGTTGCCGCTACAGGCAAAATTGCTCAGGTTCCCGTGGGAGATGCCATGCTGGGACGGGTAGTAGATGCCTTGGGTCGTCCTATTGATGGTAAAGGAGATATCCAAACTAGCGAAACCCGTTTGTTAGAGTCTCCGGCCCCGGGTATTATCGATCGCCGTTCTGTCTGCGAACCCCTGCAAACGGGCATTACGGCTATCGACTCTATGATTCCTATCGGTAGGGGTCAGCGAGAATTAATCATTGGGGACCGTCAAACCGGTAAGACAGCGATCGCGATCGACACCATCATTAACCAAAGGGGCGAGGATGTGGTCTGCGTTTATGTGGCGATCGGTCAAAAAGCTTCCACTGTGGCTCAAGTGGTGGGGACTTTGGAAGAAAAAGGCGCGATGGAATACACCGTGGTTGTAGCGGCTAACGCTAGCGACCCGGCAACTCTCCAATATCTGTCTCCTTACACGGGTGCTAGTATTGCCGAATACTTTATGTACAAAGGCAAGCACACTCTGGTAATTTACGACGATCTCTCCAAGCAAGCTCAAGCTTATCGCCAGATGTCCTTGCTGCTGCGTCGTCCCCCCGGACGGGAAGCATATCCTGGAGACGTATTCTACCTCCACTCCCGCCTCCTCGAACGGGCTGCCAAACTTAGCAAGAAATTAGGCGACGGCAGCATGACCGCCTTACCGATTATCGAAACTCAAGCTGGCGACGTTTCTGCTTACATCCCCACTAACGTTATTTCGATTACGGACGGTCAAATCTTCTTGTCTTCCGACTTGTTTAACGCAGGTTTCCGCCCGGCAGTGAACGCGGGTATTTCCGTGTCTCGGGTAGGTTCGGCGGCTCAAACTAAGGCTATGAAAAAGGTGGCTGGTAAGATTAAGCTGGAATTAGCTCAGTTTGCGGAGTTAGAAGCTTTCGCTCAGTTTGCTTCTGACTTGGATAAGGCAACTCAAAACCAGTTGGCCCGAGGTCAGCGCTTGCGGGAAATTTTGAAGCAGCCCCAGAACACTCCTCGGGTGCTTTTTGAGGAAGTGGCTTTGATTTATGCAGGTGTTAACGGCTTCCTAGATGAGATTCCCCAGGAAAAGGTAGTTAAGTTCTGTAGCGGTTTGTTGGATTATTTGAAAACCAGCAAGCCTAAGTTTGGCGAAATCATTGGCAGCCAGAAGGTGCTAACTGATGAAGCCGAAACTTTGCTAAAAGAGGCAATTACCGAACACAAGCAAACCTTCATGGTTTCTGCGTAAAGTTGGATTGTTGGGTCTTGGGTATTGGGCGTTAAAAGCAATTCCCAATTCCCAATTCCCAATTCCCAATTCCCAATTCCCAATTCCCCAAACTGAAAAGCTATGGCTAATTTAAAATTGATTCGCGATCGCATCAAGTCGGTCAAGAATACCAAAAAAATTACAGAAGCAATGCGCCTGGTGGCAGCCGCGAAAGTGCGCCGCGCTCAAGAACAAGTTACCGCCACTCGCCCCTTTGCCGATCGCTTGGCTCAGGTACTCTACGGACTGGCAGAAAGATTGAAGTTTGAAAATCTAGATCGGCCCCTGTTGAAAAAACGGGAAGTTAAAACTGTGGGGCTGTTTGTAATTTCTGGCAATCGCGGTCTGTGCGGCAGCTACAATAGCAGCATCATCAAACGGGCTGAAATACGAGCCAAAGAGCTCGAACAACAAGGTATAGATTGCAAGCTCGTTCTTATCGGACGTAAGGCGACTCAATATTTCCAACGTCGCGAAGCTCCCATCCAGACAACCTTCCCCAGTCCGGAGCAAGTTCCTACGGCTGATAATGCTTCGGAAGTGGCAGAGGAAATGCTGTCATTGTTTCTCTCTGGAACTGTTGACCGGGTGGAGTTGGTTTATACGAAGTTTGTGTCTTTAATTAGTTCGAGACCGGTGGTTCAAACTTTACTTCCGCTGGATCCTCAAGGTTTGGAGCCTCACGATGATGAAATTTTCCGCTTGACTTCTAAGGCAGGTCACTTTGAGGTATCTAGAGAGAAGGTGGCAGCACCAACGGGAAGCTTGCCTCGGGATATGATTTTCGAGCAGGAGCCCGGACAAATTCTGGATGCTTTGTTGCCTCTGTTTTTGACTAACCAGGTATTGCGGGCTTGGCAAGAGTCTGTGGCTAGCGAGCTGGCTTCGCGGATGACTGCTATGAGCAATGCTAGCGAGAATGCTTCTGAGTTAATCGGCAATTTAACGCTATCTTATAATAAGGCGCGGCAGGCTGCGATTACCCAGGAGATTCTGGAAGTGGTCGGTGGGGCGAGCGCTTTAGAAGGTTAAGCAAAAAATACTCGCAATTTTAAATCGCTAAAGCGATTACTACGAAACAGCTATGTTTGTAGTAATCGCTTTAGCGATTTAGCTTTTGGAGGAAAAGCTGAAAGAGAAAAATAAGGCCAACATCTTGTACCCCAGAAACCCGGTTTTTCCAAAAAACCGGGTTTCTCGACGGGTCTTTTAGGTGGGCCAAATTAAGGGGAAAAGTCTGGCCCGGGGCCATGCCGCAACGCTACGCGATCGCCCCTCATTAATTGCGCTGGAATAGAGCTAGAGAGCTTTTAGTATCCCAGAAACCCGGTTTTTCCAAAAAACCGGGTTTCTCGACCGACTCCTGTAGGGTGCGCACCGCGCACCTTATTGTTTTTTCTTAACATATTCCCTAACCACAGTTAGTAGGGTGCGCACCGCGCACCTTATTGCTTTTTCGCATATTCCCTAACCACAGTTAGTAGGGTGCGCACCGCGCACCTTATTGCTTTTTC
>CAZUCT010000030.1:30413-35995 GCA_964619285.1 uncultured bacterium
GCATATTCCCTAACCACGGCCTGAAGAGTAAAACAACACCTTCCCTTGTCTATAAATTTTTCAATTAAACCCCGTTTTATTAAAGATTGTACCGTCGCTAAATAATCGTAATCCGACACAAACTCTGGCGGTTTGCTAGATATATCCACCCCTGATTCTTGGTTTGCCAACCACAAGATTACTAATTTTTCCGACTCGGATAGACGTCGATAGTGTTCTTTTAAAATCGATTCCACGTCTCCCAAAAAGAGATTTGGATAGGCTAAAAATTGGGCGACGCTGCCGTTAAATAAATCTTGAATTGTTGAGGCAATTATTTTTAACCATAAAGGGTTGCCGCCGTAACGGTTGACGAGCTCTAACCATCTATTTTCGTCGGTTAATTTTTGGGCTTTTAAGATTTCTTTGGCGGCGCTTCCCAAACCTTTAAGTTGGAGGGTGTGGCAGTTGCAATTTTCTGTTTCTAGGGTGGCAATTTCTGCGGGTTGTTCCCAACTGAGAAGCAGGAAACAACTGTTGTGGGAACTGTGCCCTATTTCTTTGAGGAATTGACCGTAATTTTCGTATTCTGGGAGGTAGGTGCCGGCTAATTCGCCCCGGATAAATGTTTCTTGGAGGTCGTCGAGAATGATGAGGGAAGGATGGGAATTTAAGGAGTCGGTTATTGAGGCGTTTTTGGTTTTTTGAGGTTCGCCGAGAAATTCTTTTAAGTTGGTTTTGAGGGAATTGAGGGTGGGAATTTGACGATGACTCCGCCAGATGACGCGGTGGAAATTATCTTTTATTTGTTCGACGAGCTGTCTGGCGAGGGCGGTTTTGCCGATGCCCGAGAGGCCGATAATTGTGACGATGGGGCTATTTTCTTGGAGTATCCATTGTTTGAGGGTATTTAGTTCTTGGGTGCGGTTGTGGAGGGTATTGCATTTGGGGGCGGATGTTAGATTGTGGCGTTGTTCCGGTTTGTTGGTGGTGGGGGTTGTGGCGGGCGATGGATTTTTTATTGTTTCGTTAGAGTGCGGGTTTTCTCCACAAATACTTATGCTACTTCCAAAAAATTTACTCTGTAAAAAATTACCAACATTATGATTAGAAATATAAAACCGTTCGATTGTAGCGCGGAAGTTTTTTTTATCTACTTTTTCGTCTAATTCCTCCGATATAAGTTGCCACAAACTGCCGGCTACTCTTTTAACGTTAGCTTCGGTACAGTGGTAGTTTTTGGCAATTTCCTTGTATTTTGTACTTTGCCAGGCTGCCAGCAACACTGCTTGTTCGAGATTATTTAAGTGCCTTCCGGTTTTGGCGAAGACCAATTCATCGGCCCACTTGAGGACTTGTTGGACGTCCATCGGCGATTTGGAGATTAGTTATTTTGAGAATTGTAATACCATTTTTGCCTTTTTGCAACCTTTAGCGACTAGACTTTACTTTTTTTTACCAAGGGAGGTGGGAGGGGGTGGTAAAAGTCTATACCGGGTTAGACTTTTTGTTACTTGAGGAATTGATAGTTAATACAATAGAATTTATTAACGTGATGTTCGACTCTTTTTGAGATGAGTGATTTTATTTGAGTCACTCTAACTCTAAAACCTTCTTAACTTAGCACGGAAACGCAAGGGGCTTGGATTTTGGTGTTGCACATCATGTAGATTGGCTTTGGGGGTTTTATGGATAACGAAAGTATGAGTGCTGGTCAAATGCTGAAGCAGGCTAACCAGTTGAAGCGGGCGGGGAGGTTGGATGAGGCGATCGCTCTTTATCGCCAGGCTATTGAAGTTAATCCCAATTTTGCTTGGACTTACTACGAGTTAGGAGATGCCTTAACTAAAAATGGCCAGCCTGATGATGTCGTGATTGTTTATCAAAGTGCCATTGATACCAACAAAAAATCTCCTTGTTTTTCCCATAGTTTAGAAGAGCTGGTGCGCCAGGCAGCGAAAAGTCGGGATGGTCAAAATCTGGCTAGCCTTTCAGTAAAGAGGCATCATACAATCATTAGCGGAACTGGAAGAGCAGGTACAACATTCTTAGTTCAGCTTTTAACGGAGTTGGAACTCGATACAGGCTTCAAAGATACAGTTAGTAATGTTTTTAAAAATTGCAATGCGGGAATGGAAAAAGACATACGCAGTGAAGATGCTCCATATATTATAAAAAATCCTTGGCTATGCGATTACATAGAAGAAGTAATGGAATCGCAAAAGCTAGTCATAGATACTGCTTACATTCCCATTAGAGATTTGTATTCTGCCTCTGCTAGTAGAATATATGTTACTCAAAATACCGATGCGGCTCAATATAGCAACTTCAAAGACATACCAGGTGGTTTGTGGCATACTACCACCCCATCTATGCAACCAAATATACTGCAAAATGAGTTGTACAAATTGCTTTATCAGCTAGCTAAATATGATGTAAGCACGGTTTTTTTGTTTTTTCCTCGTTTCGTAAAGGATCCAAGTTATTTATATAAAAAGTTAAAGTTTTTGCTCAAAGAAATTAGTTACGATCGATTTTTAGTGGGTTTCAAAAAAATAGTAAAACCGGAATTAGTTCACGAATTTGAAGGAGATATAGAAAGACCCAAACTAAAAAGTCAGAGTGTTACCTCAGTCGTTGGCGAGTAGCTTCGGAAAGAACGTTAGTATCCAATAAAAAACGCAAAGTCATAAAATTACCTCCCGACCTGGCGACGAATCTCGGACTCCCTCAAAAACTTCTGGTTCGATCCAGATTCCTTCGCGATCGAGTTCTTGACGAAAGCGCTCCAGACTCTTCCAAAAACTACCTTTCGTCTCGATCGCGATCGTAATTTCTTCTCCATCAGGAATATCGATATCTTCAAAGATTTCGATATTTTTCCCTCGTTTTATGCTCTTAACGCGCATTAGATATCCTCCTTTTTATTTATTGATAATTCGACAAGAGAAATCATTTCTTTTAGCTTAACAGTAGCAAGCGCTTGTTGTCAAGAAAAGCGATCGCCTCCCCCAACAACTCATCCGCACTTAAGCGAGTTACAACATCCGCTGCTAACCTAACTTTTGGAACTAACCACTAATTTTATACGACAAACAGGCAGGATGCCTGTTCTACGTCGTTACTACGAACGGGCGATCGCTATCGGTCACAAATACATAACCAAACGCAAACCTTCATCAACCTCCTCCTGCAAGTCTTCCGACAAAGAGCCGATTCGTTCCGTTAAAAAAGACTTATCCAGAGTTATAACTTGCGACACATTAGCTACAGAATCGCGCGGCAATCCTGTAGCTTTTCTCGATAGCATCACATTTCCCGGAGCCTCTGCTAATTCTATATTCGAGGTAATAACCACCACAATTACAGTTTTAATCGAGCTTCGATTAAAACCGTCATTTTGAACGATTAATACAGGTCTGCGATAACCAGGTTCCGAACCAATAGGGTCGGGAAGTGTTGCCCACCAAATCTCTCCTCTATACACTACCAATCCTCCCGTCTTAAAGAACTAAACTGCATCATAGCGATATTCTCATCTAATACCGAGGGCTGTTTGCTGTAAACGCGATCGAGCTTTTCGGTAAGAGTCTGAGAATCCCCAGAAGCCATAAAAGACTTTAATGCACGAGCATATAACTCGCTGCGCGATATCCCTAAATTTTTAGATAGCGCTTCCCCAGCTTCAAAAATCGAGTCTGGAATAGAAACTGTAGTTTTCATAAAAGTTGTACCCCTCTATGGAAGCAAATACAATTCTAGTTTAGCATACAAATTAAATCAAGGCAAACGATGGAGGCGATCGCCCCACCAACAACCCATCCGCGTAGAACAGGCATCTTGCCTGTTCGTCCGTCTACAACATCCGCTGCTAACCTAACTTTCGGAACTCACCACTATAGGAGCAAACAGGCATCCTGCCTGTTCTACGTCGTTACTACGAACTACGAGGAGGCGCTGGTGCGCGGTGCGCACCCTACGGGAAATGTAAGCATCGCCCCACTAACAACCCATCCGCACTCGCCCGCTACAACATCCGCTGCTAACTAAGCTCTCTGAACCTACCACTAGCTTTATACGACAAACAGGCAGGATGCCTGTTCTACGTCGTTACTACGGACGGGCGATCGCCTCCCCCAACAACCCATCCGTTACATCCCCTGCTAACCTAACTTTCGGAACTTACCACTAATTTTATACGACCAAACAGGCAGGATGCCTGTTCTACGTCGTTACTACAGACTACGGGGGTGCGATCGCTGGTGCGCGGTGCGCACCCTACGGGAAATATAAGCATTACCCCACCAACAATTCATCCGCTACATCCGCTAAAACATCTGCTGCTCACTAAGCTTTTGGAACCTACCACTAACTCTATACGACTAAAGTCGTTACTACGAACGGGCGATCGCTTTCCTATCTCCCAGAACAACTTTTGAGATAGTTTTGGAAATCCTCCCCCGCTTCTCTAACATCTACATCCTCGTGCTGCAAAGCTCGTTTTACTAGCCCTTCGGTTAAGCGATCGTCAATCCGAACGTACAATTCTAACAACCGCCTGTACTCTTCATCCGTACCATCGGCTAATAAACTTTCAACACTACATTCAATATGCTCTAATAACCAAGCTTTCGGCAGAGAAAGAATTGCTTCTCGGCACAACTCGATATCTGAGTGGCCGACGCTCGCGAGCTCTACTAACTCATCCAATAAACTCTCACGTTCTGACAAAGAAAGATAAAAAAACAATCGTAACGCCGTACCTCTTTCCCCGGGGTTTTGCAACCCTTTTTGAATCGCTACAACCCTGTCGGTACAGCCCCTTAGAAACTCTTGGCGACGACGAGGACGCTGTCTGTTGCCAAATGCGTATAGGGTTGCGGGTACTACAACTTGTTTTACTTCTTTAACAGGCTCTTGAGACTCTGTTGGTTGACTATTTTTATTGTTATCTAAAGTCATCAGATCGCCTCCCGACCTGGCGACGAATCTCGAAGTCCCTCAAAAACTTCTGGTTCGATCCAGATTCCTTCGCGATCGAGTTCTTGACGAAAGCGCTCCAGACTCTTCCAAAAACTACCTTTCGTCTCGATCGCGATCGTAATTTCTTCTCCATCAGGAATATCGATATCTTCAAAGATTTCGATATTTTTCCCTCGTTTTATGCTCTTAACGCGCATTAGATATCCTCCTTTTTATTTATTGATAATTCGACAAGAGAAATCATTTCTTTTAGCTTAACAGTAGCAAGCGCTTGTTGTCAAGAAAAGCGATCGCCTCCCCTAACAACCCATCCGTTACATCCCCTACAACATCCGCTGCTAACTAAGCTTTTGGAACCTACCACTAAGTAGGTAGGCAAAAATATTTGCAGAAAATTTTCCCCGTAGAACAGACATCTTGTCTGTTCGGTGTCTAATTAATTTTGCACTCCTACTTAGCTTTATACGACTAAAGTCGTTACTACGAACGGGCGATCGCCTCCCCCAACAACCCATCCGTTACATCCGCTACAACATCCGCTGCTAACTAAGCTTTTGGAACCTACCACTAAGTAGGTAGGCAAAAATATTTGCAGAAAATTTTCCCCGTAGAACAGACAT
>CAZUCT010000031.1:0-35428 GCA_964619285.1 uncultured bacterium
AGTGTGAGTCATGAAATTATCGAGGGGTAAAAATTACAAATATGGGATGCTCCCCGCGCGAACCTCCACCCAACAAGTCGGTATTTTCTTAAATTACAAGTCTCCGATCTCTTTCTTAACAAAAAATTCTCGTTCTTGTCAAGTTGATAATTACTTGTTATCATTTTCCGACGAGATGCCACTTTTAAATATTCATTAAAAATCGGGATTTTTTTTCCTTTTACGAAGGATATTTAAAATTGAATCCGATAAATTCCCATATATTTATCCCGAATGTAATCTCTGAAAGCATCCACCCTCAAAGCTTCCCCAGTAACCCGCTCGATAATTTCCGCAGCCGTATATTTGCGACCGTGCCGATAAATATTTTCTGTCAACCAATCGTGGAGCATACTAAAATTACCCCGTTCGATTGCCACGGGTATTTCTGGATTAATCTTTACCGCCGTCTCGTACAACTGCGCCCCCATCAAGTTGCCCAGAGTGTAACCCTGGAACATACCCCCAATCGTACCGCAAAACCAATGTACGTCCTGCATCGCTCCCTGACTGTCGCTAGCAGGCACGATACCCAAATCGCTTCTATACCTTTCGTTCCAAGCTTCCGGCAAATCGCGCACTTCTAGCTTACCATCCAGCATCGCCAACTCCAAATCGAAACGGATGGCAACGTGAAGATTATAAGTCACCTCATCGGCATCGGTGCGGATGGGAGATTTAGCCACCTTATTAATCGCCCGATAGAATTTCTCGATGGAAACATGACCCAACTCTCGCAGGAAAATACCCTGCAACTGGGGATAGAAGCACTCCCAAAAGCCCCGACTCCTACCCACGATATTTTCCCAAAGCCGAGATTGGCTCTCGTGCAGGCCCATTGAAGTTCCATCGGCTAGGAGCGTTCCTTCCAATTCGGGGGCAATACCCTGTTCGTACATAGCATGGCCCGCTTCGTGGATGGTACTGAAAAGAGCCTCGGTGAGGTTATTTTCGTCTATCCGGGTAGTGATGCGGACGTCATCCACAGAAAAACTGGTGGTAAAGGGATGAGGACTTTCGTCTTGACGTCCCCGTTGAAAGTTATAGCCCATGCGTTCTACCACCATGCGGCCAAATACTAGCTGTCGTTCTCTGGAGAAGTATTGGTAGAGGCAGGAGTCGTCTATGGGGGGAGCAGAGGTAATGGCCTCGACCATGGGGACTAATTTTTCCCGCAGTTGGGCAAACAAAGAGCTTACCGTAGCGACGCTCATGCCGTAGTCGTAGAAGTCGATGAGGGGATCCGCTATGTGTTCGTAGGGGAAGAAACTGGCCATTTCCCGACTCAAATCGAGCATTTTTTCTAAATAGGGCCGCACCGCCCCAAAATCGTTGGCCGGTCTGGCCTTAGCCCACACTTCATAAGTGGCCGCCTGATGTTGAGATAATCGGGCCATAAATTCTGAGGGGATGCGGGCCGAGCGATCGTAATCTCTCCGGGCCACCCGGATGAGGGCTGCTTCTGGGGAGTCGTAGGGGAGACTTTGTTCGTAGGGGCGCAAGTCTTCGAGTATTTGACCGATGGTGGGGTCGATTAATTTTTCGTGAGCGAGTTGTTTGAGGGTAGCTATTTGTCGTCCTCTAGCAGCGGCCCCACCGGGAGGCATTAAAGTAGTTTGGTCCCAGTTAAGAACCGAGGCCGCAGCTTCGAGGTCTTTGATTTGACAAAGGCAAGTTTTAAGATAAGAAAATTTAGCTTCGGTGGTGTTTAAGGTTGCGCTCATGGCAGGGTTCGTGTTAGTTTAATAAGTTGAATTTTTTTGAGTTAATTAGGAATTAATACATAAGCCACCCCTTTCCGTCCCTCTTTAATTGGTCCTCAGAGGTATGTGGGGTATTTTAGCAGATGGGGGTCTGGTGTTTGATTTGTTTTGGCATCGGTAGCCCAGAAACCGGGTTTTTTCATCGAGAACGCAGAAACCCGGTTTTTTTATCGATAACTAAGAAACCCGGTTTTTTTATCGATAACTAAGAAACCCGGTTTTTTTATCGATAACTAAGAAACCCGGTTTTTTCAAAAAACCGGGTTTCTTAATCTTTAGAAAAAATCTTTGTCTTGTCATTGCGAGGCGGTTGGTAAACCAGTTAAACTTTTGGGGAAATCGTTAAAATAGCGACGTTGCAATCTCATAGATGTTTTAATAGAGATTACCACGGTAGGAGTAATTAAAATTGCAAAGTCTTACTATTTATTAGACACCAATACTTGTATTAAATATGGCAGAAAATTTTTGGCAAAGTCAAGCCGCTGAATTGCGGGAGACAATAAAAACTCTAAAAGAATTGAGTAAGAATTTAATTCTTTTAGACATTGCTCTAAAACTGTTGGAGCATAAAGATGATTTCAATCCCGAAGAGGTTGAATACTTAATAAACAAGTTTATCGAAATTGCTCCTCGGAAAAAAATAGAGTTAGCGATAGAAGATATTGAACTAATAGCAAAACGTCTTATTACCCAAGGGGATATTAGCAACTAAGATAATCTTGACTCACCTTTATTTTGGTATAAAGGCGAGCTTTTTAATGTTAACTGTCTTGAGAAGCTATGAGCGATCGCCATTTTTCTCGATCGCCTTCATTTAAAGCATAGTACAATCGTTCCATTTCTGAATCATAAAGTTTTCTTTTTCCATCCAAAAAGTCAGACAAATAAGAGTAGGAGTAGGAGGAGCGTTCGGAAATTAAACTCCGACGTTCTTCAGATTCAGAAATAACCTTTCTTAAGGCATCTTGAAATTTCATGGTTTCTTGCTCCTATTACTACAATTATATGATAACCAAAAATTGTAGGTTGGGTGGAGTGAAACGCAACCCAACAGAAATTTTATGTTGTTGCGAGGAAAGCGGTAAATATTATTTCTCAATCTGTTTGTTGGTTGATTAATTCTTGGAAGCGATCGCTTTCCCGAAAACTCTCAAAATCGGCGTCAGTTTTTGCCTTTTCTATAAATTTTTTACCATCTAAATTAATAGCTCGTTGCAGATTTTCTATCGCTAGTTCGACTTTACCTTGTAAAGCATAGCAGCAAGCTTTGTTGTAACAGGATTCGTGGAGGTCAGGTTTGATTTGTAGAGCTTTCTCATAAGCCTCTATTGCCAATTCGTACCTGCCTAAATTATTCAGCATTACGCCTTTGTTGTTCCAGGCGTCGCAGTTGTCAGGTGTAATTTGTAGAGCTTTCTCATAAGCCTCTATTGCTAATTCGTACCTGCCTAAATCAGACAGGGCATTGCCTTTGTTGTACCGGGCTTCGTGTTTGTCAGGGTTGATTTGTAGAGCTTTCTCAAAAGCCTCTATTGCCAATTCGTACTCTCCTGTAGCAGCTAGAAGAATTCCTTGTTCGTTCAATAAATGCGCCTTAGAGTTATCAGTTTGTAAATCTTCATCAATCAAACTTTGAATCTCAGCCAATTTCTTCTTAATTTCTTCACTAGAAAGTCTTTTGTAATCTTCCCAATTCTCTTTTTGAAAACAAATCAGCAATGTTTGCCATTGCAAACTTTCCACATCCATCGGCAACCGAAACAAACCCGATCGCCAATCAAAAAAATCCGGTGCCCGCTGGAGGAAATAATTAACAGCAAACCTCGGTATCAAAAACACGAAACAGATATCAAAATTATCTCTAAACCTTTCCCTCTGCTGGTTCAAATTAACCAAAACAGGAGGCACTCCTCGCCCACTGTAAGAATAAATTTCCTTACTATCCCAACCCTCTTCTCGTTTCTCCTTTTCATAAAGAAATAGAGAATATTCTAACCCCGTAACAAACAAAACATCAATATCCTCTCTATTTGGCAACCCTTCAACCAATTCGTAAAAATTATAAACATTTTCATCCAAAGGCAAAACATCAAACTTTTTACCAGGAATATCTTCCCTAAGTTTTGCCATTATCTGTTGCCCTCCAGCAGGAGAACACTCAACAAAAAACAGACCAAAACCTTCCTCCCACTTGAGAGCCCTTACCAAACTGTTATATTCCTCATTTGGTTCTGCCGGTAAATCTTCTTTCCAATCTATTATTTCTGCTTTCATTACAACAACTCCTTAAACTCTTTACTACCTTGAAGCAAAGGATGAACGTCATACCAAGTCTGCCTCTCTTCCTCCTCATCAAAAAAGCAATATTCCAACAGACAGCGATTAAATAATAAATCTCGATACTCTAAATCGTTTTCTATTTTTTTAGAATCATATACCTTCTTTAAAATTTGCCATTGCTCTTGTTCTACTGCTCTTATATAAGGAGTTCGCGCCTCAGTAATTGCCCTTTGCACCATCCTCTGGGAAAGAGGCAAATTATCTGTACGTTTAATCGCATCTCGCATCAATAACATTAATTCGCGAACGTGGCCGCCACTCGTCAAACAAAGTCGATTTAGTATTTCTTCGCCCTCAAAAATCTCCGTCTCGATAGAAAGTTCTGGATTAATTTTAGCAACTCGCTTGGCAATCAATTCTTTAACCTTATTAATTCCAGATTCGTTAACGTCACCCTCTGGAGTCTGCGCCATAATCATCGGCAAAACTTTCGGGTCGTCGTAAATATTTCTTAACTCCGTAGCGCGATTAGAATAGACCATCGAAATTGGAATCGTGTAAATAACATGACAATCCAAACCCTTCAATTGTTCGCTGCGGTCTAAAAAGATTTCGTCGTGATTTTTGCGCCCGTCATCTTGAGGAATTGGCACGATACGATCTAAATTATCCGCAATTACCACCAACTGAAAATCCCCAGAAGAAAACTTCTTTTTCTCATCGGCAATAAACTTATTTAAAGCTTCAATTAAAGTCGTAGTATGGGAATCCAACTTTTCGCGAATTTTTTGGCGCAGACTCGGTTGAGTTCTAATACTAGCCGTTAACTTAGCATATTGAGTAACCAGCACGTCTGCTTTCAAATTTTCTAAAGATATTTCTAAATTTGCTAAGTCTTTTAAATCTTCCCAGCGTGCAGTAAACCAATCTAATAACGGTTCGGGATTGGCATCTTTAAGAGTTTCTAATAAATGCCGAGTACAAGCTAAAAGAATATCGGTGTAGGCGGTATCTTCGGGATTAATATCTTGTTCGTCGGCAGCAAAATAAACTACAAAATATCCCTTATCTTCTAAATCCTTTTTTAGTCTCAATAATTCCGTAGATTTTCCCGCACCTCGATGACCGGCATAAAGCTGGCAAGTATTCTCTTCAGAATACTGAATATTGCGACCTAAATCGATGAGAATATCCCCATCTCCTCGCACTTCCCGACAGTCAACATAAGCAGGGTCTCCCGGTGGTAGAGGATAAAATGGTTGAAAAGCGTTATAAAGCTTTTTCAATAATTGTTCGTTTTCGGGCATTGGTTGATTTCTCCTAGTAGTAATTAATTGGATTTTATCGCCGATGGAGTTATTTTGACAACTCCGCTTGTGGCGATCGCCTACATCATAAAATTATCCCTTCCTCTCCGGTTCCATACCACATTTCGCTTCCTTTGTCAACTGGACCATTTTAGCCCCCAAAAAAATTTGTTGCTTTCTGTCGATTCTAGGTCATCTCACAAAAGTAGTTTTTGAAGCAAATTTTACGGTTTGACAAAGGTTAGGAAATCTCACTTTAATTTTAGGTCAAACGATGCCTCAGATTTTAGTCTATGTACAAGCTTTGTACCAAATTAATGTCGATTTGTCAAATCACGAAAATTCGTTAGCTTATTGACAACATTCTCAATTAATTGAACGGCGAAAGATTATAAAATTAAAACAAATACAAAATTTTGATAATATTTAATTATGTTGGGTCGATTTGAAGACTTGTTAGGGATAAGAGGGGGGCGATCGCTAAATTAGATTCTTAAAAGTATGGAAATTGCAGACAAATGCTATACCACCCGCAAACACCCAAACTACCACGGCCACCCTCCAACATTAGGGTCGCCGACGCGATACAAATCACCCAATTCCCAACCTTCATTTAATTGAGTTTCCAACAATTCTTTAGAGAGGGTTTTAATAGTAAAATGGGTTTTATTTGCAGAAGAAAAACAAAATACATTTTCCAAACAATCCGTAAAACGGTCTAATAAATCCGGGCTATGGGTAGTAATAATAACTTGAGTTTTCCTGGCAGCTTGTTTTATCCATTCAGCTAATATTCCCATCCAGGCAACGTGCAATCCTAATTCCGGTTCGTCAATAACTAATAAAGACGGCAAAAACGGAGAATGCAATATAATCGCCCAACATAACATCCTCACCGTTCCATCGGACATTTCACTCAAATAAAAAGGCTCGTTAATTCCCTCAAAATACCATTCTACCGTCAAAGATAAACGACCAGAACGAATCGACCTCACCCGGCGAGTTTGTGGCAAAATTGACTTCATAGCTTCGTTGATGCTATCCTCAAAATCAAGATTTTTTTGACTTAAATTCTCCAATACCAAAGGTAAATTCTCTCCCGTGGGCGACAAATAAATATCGCTACCGCCGATTTTAGGTTCAGACATTTTAATTTTGTTTAAGTTCATATTATTAGCATTATAAAATTGCCAATTAGATATGAATGAAATCAAATTTCTTCTAATTTTATAAACTGAAGTTTTTTCAGGAGAAAATTGACTATTTTCAAGTAGGGCAGGAATTGAACTCAGGCCTAACGAGTTGGTAGGAATATTTTCTAAAAATTCAAACTTCGTCGTTCTAATATCCTCTTTATAAACAGATATAGCTCCCTTGCCTGCTTCTCGGTTATGAAGCTGATAATAGTAAAATGGTGGTGTTTCTCTGACCTCGGACAAATCTTCTCCGGCATACAAATATTCTTCGGCAATATTAACTATTCCCCTCGATTTATCCGCATAAAGTTTTAACTCGAAAATGCCGCTTTCTTGCGAAAATTCGGAGGAAGAAAGTTGGGAAAAGCCATAAGCAAAATCTATTTTTGCCGGACTGGCAACCCTACTATCTAAAATTCTCGACCTGCCAATTTTAGCGAGAGCATTTTCAAAGGCAGTAACGCCGCGATTTTCATCGGGAATGGCGGTTAGGGAATCTTTTAAAAATTCCAAACAACTTAATAGATTGCTTTTCCCCGAACCATTGGCACCTATCCAGACATTTAAGTTATGGAGATTGAGGCGATCGCTCAATTCCAGATTCTTATAATTTTTCAGACGAATAAAACTCAGCATTCCTTGATTAATGAAACCTAAAAGATAGTTAAAATGGTGCATCTCAACATTTGTTTGACATTGAGATGCACCCAGTCAAAAAAGTAAATAGACTCGTATTTCCATTGGAATTTTCTACCATTGGGAAAGTCACCAGCACTACTTTACCTTTAGTTGTTGAAGGGTTTGCCATCAGCTAACGTATAAATATCTTCTTCTGGGTCTTTCAGTATATCAAATACTGGATTAGTTGCGGCAGCGTGAAGCCATTCTTCTTCGCCTATTTCCTCTACATCTTCCCACTCTATTTCGTCTTCTAATTCTTCTGATTCTTCTGAGTAATTGAACATAAATACAAACTTATGTTTGGGTAAAATCAAAGTAGGAAGATAAAGCGGTTGATTATCCCACTTATCTTCCTTTTTGCCTTTTTCATACATTACAACGAGAGTCGGAATGTCTGGATATTCTTGTTTTGGTTTACTTCTCCATTCACTGTAGGCAAAATGAGAACGTTGCCAAGGTCTAGGTCGGTTTTTCAAGTCAAGTCCATCACCATCACCTTTTTGACCGCGACGAACGTTGAGCATTCCTTTCTCAATACCTTTTGATTTCATCGCTTTTAAAACTTCTCGAACTCGTTCATCTTCCCAAGCATATCCTTCACAACTACGGCTGGGCATATACTTAAGAATTTCGATTAAAAAATCAATGTCCTCCTCATAATATTCTTCATCGTTCGGATATTTTGCCAACAACTCATCTAAAGCTTCTGTATGGGACTTGATTTCTGAAGCTTTCCAGAGAGGATCCCGTGGAAAAATATCTGAACCAGGAGTAAAAGCGTTAATTTCTGCTGGATTCAAAACGCAAGAACGAGTTGGTTTTATTTTTTTACCTACCCACACTGGCTTAATTTTGATATTATTTGGATCGTCTCCAATGGCTTGACGCATTCCCTCATCGGCCTCGTGGATGCTACGAAAATCTTCTAAGATATGCTCGGGTAAAAATAGCCGAGTAACATCCTTAAGATTTTGCCGATAACCATACATTCGTGCGTGTTGATGTACGGTATCCATAACTTTTTGCTTGGCATCCCGCCCGTAGTAAGTAACCATTAATCCTTCAATTGTTACGCCGCGTCCGAGTCTATTACCACCAATCAAGATATTCATCCCAGGATTATAGTTTGGAACTTTATCTGGGTTATTAGCATTAATAATTTTTGGCAAAGCACTCCGCAGCTCGTATTTTAGCTCCTCAATCAAGTCTTCTATTGGTGGAAGGTTGGCTGTTTTAGTTAATTCTTTATAAGCTTCTTCCAACCACTTCCTTGCCTGATTTTCCTTAGTTGGAGAAGACTTGCCTGTAATTGCTAGATCGAGTTCAATAACAAAGTTACCAATAACCCTTTCCAGTATTTGGTGAATGTTCTGCTTGTGGCAAATATGAGCTAGAAAAGAATATATGGCATCCTCATCATTTGCTGATTCCATTTTATAAATAGAACCCAAGAAGAAACAGCATAAAGCTAATCTCAGACCGGCAGGAATATCCGTCTTATTACCAGGATTTATTTTTCCTTTTTGTTTTTTTAAATCCTCAATTTCTTCGGCTTTAACCGTGCTGCAGTAGAGGCTATTTTCTTTAAAAAATAAATCTCCTCCCATGTAGGCGTCGCCAGGTTTTGGAAGAGCGGCACAGAAAACTGGTTTGCAGGGATTATCGAGATTTTGTAGTAGCAGACTTTGAGGCGTGGCTGTAATTTGTAAATAGATATGATTCGCTACTTCTTTACGAATTTTGCCAATTTTCTCAAAAGTTGAGCTATCTGAAACTGTATTTTTACCCTTCTTTGCTTGTTTGGCTGCGTTAGTATTTAAACTAGCGTTATCTGCTTCGTCGTCAAATATTAAAGTCGGTACTTTACTGGCTTGAGAATATTTTAGAACGTCCAGCAATCTGTCTAAGTGATGTTTTTCTTTCGTAGATACTAGAACTACACCAGTGTCTTTAATATAGGGAAGCAGTTTACTTTTAGCAAAATCTTGCGGATCGTCTTGCCATTGCTCCCAATCAAAAACAACTGGTCCTGCTTTTATGCGATTGTTAAAACGACTGGCAGTTTGTTTGCCAAGCCAGGTATTGTTAGAAGTTAAGACGATAAAACACCGAAAACCGTTTGCTTGAGCGATCGCTAAAGTAGCAATAGTAGTAATTGTCTTACCACTTTGAACTCTGCCATAAATTAGTCCCGTAGTTCCCAAGGGAATTTCATCATCTTTAGTCTTACCTTTATAAGGCCGACTAACAATGCCAGTACCACTAGCACCCACATCGCCGCCACCAAATTTTTCTGAGTAAGTGTCAGCGCAGTTTTGAACTATTTCTACAGCAGTTTGCTTTAATTCGTCTGCTGTTTTATCCCCCAAGTCTTTTCTGACTCTTGCAATCAGTTTCTCGATGCAGCGGTCTTCGGTTTTAATTGGAATTTTACTCATAACTATTATCTCCACTTAACAAAACTAAACGAGGCCAGCCATTTTTGGGGATGGTCCCTGCTATTTGTTTCTTGCCAGGACCGCTTACACGATAACTTCCCGCCCCTTTTCTTGACACAGATATATTCTGACTGTTGGCATCTGGAGCTATTATAGTCCAAAGCTGTTCTTCTGTCAAACAACAAATGCCGTCTTTGTGACAAAGCAGGGCTATAAATACTGAAAATTCGGGATATTCTTGATGGAGATTATCTAGTGCAGAAAAATCGCGTTCGGTTAAGGTAAAAGACCATGCAGGCTGTGGCTTTGTAGTTTTTTTAAACAGAATCGCAGACCTAGTTTTATTTGTTTCAACTAGATAAACTGAATCATGTATTTGGGAAACACGAGCTATGGTCACTTTCTCCCCAAAATTAACTAATTTTACGAAGGCAGCTCCATAAATAAACTCTTTATCGTTAATCATTAACCAGCTAAAAACAGTTACAATTTACGATGACAACCTCCCCCGCAACAAAAGCGATCGCATCTGAGAATTTTGCCGCAACTTAGCTAAATCTGGATCCGTCTTCGCCACTGGTAAATACTTCTGAGGATTCAACTTAATTGCCTTAGCAATAAACTCGATCGCTAACTTCTCTCTCCCCATCAACCCATAACAATAACCCTTGTTATAAATCCCATTAACATGAGTCGGTTTAATCTCTAACGACTTCTCAATACTCCCCAGCGCCTCCTTAAACTTCCCAATTTTCGTAAAAGCATAACCCCGATTATCCCACGCCTCAAAATTATTCGGATCGCATTCTATCGACTTATCGTAACTAGCGATCGCCTCCTCAACCCTCCCCAATCTCCTCAACACTAAACCTCGATTGTTCCAAGCATGAGTATCCTGGGGATATAATTCTATTATTTGTTCGTAACAAACGAGAGCCCCTTCGTTATCCCCTTGTTGGGAAATGGCAATGCCCCGATTTGACAAAGCCCCTAAATGTTTCGGGTCAATTTCTAAAGCTTTTTCATAATTAATTAAAGCTTCTTCATATTGTTGTAAAGCCAGAAAAACGCAACCTTTATTAAACCAAACTTCCGGGTCGTTTGGTTCAATTTCCAGAGCTTTATCGTAACTGGAAATAGCAGCCTTAGTCCGCCCAACACTTGCCAGCGCCTTGCCGCGATTTCCCCAAGCTTTATAATAATTGGGATTTATTTCCAAACATTTATCGTAACAGCCGATCGCCTCTGGATTTCTCCCCAAAGCTGCCACGGCATTACCCCTACTTCCCCATGCTTCATAATTATTGGGATTAATTTCTAGCACCCTTTTAAAACTAGCGATCGCCTTATCGTGGAACCCCCACTCGTTTAAAGCAATACCTCGATTTAACCAAATTTGTTCGTCATCCGGGCGAAATTCTATAGCGCGATCGAAACTATTTAAAGACTCCTCATAGCGCTTTAAACTCCCCAAAGCAATAGCCCGACAAGTCCAAGCATCGGGATGGTGGGGCGCAGTTTCTAGGAAGCGATCGAATGTTTCTAAAGCCTTTTCATACTCCCGCCTTTCTAAATAACTTATTCCTTCTTTGTACAAAGATTCTAATTTTAATTCTCCATTATTTGTCATTTATTTAACCTCCTTTATTTTCTGCTTTTAACAATAAATGGCAAACAAAATCATATTTGCTTGCCATTTTTTAGAGATATAACCTAATACTTACGACCTAAAATCTTGGAGATGTTGAAAGCGATCGCCAAATATTTTTATCTCCGTATCTTCATCTTCTCGTTTAGCCAGAGAACGCTTAACCTCCCCTAAATAAATCGGTTCGGAAACACCTTCTTCGGGGTGAATAATAGTCCTGACTTTAATAGTCAATAAATTGTCTCCCACTCCCAAACGGCCTGGAGAAAATAAATCCCCTGCCGCTTGTTCCATAGTAGCTTCCAACTCCGATTTTGTAATCTCAGGTTCTACAGCAATTACAGTTCTCTTACCGCCATTGTCATAAACCAAAGAATAGGGAACGGCCCCTGGAACTGCAGTGCGAGTATAAAGCCCCAAACCCAGGGCAAAAATACCCCCCGCTAGAACTCCCATAAAAGCAGTTATTCCCACCAAGCGGAACTTAATCCCCCAGTTGAAAATAAAAGCCAAAGTAGCGATCGCGCCACAAATTACCATTAAAACTGCACCCCATTTCGAGGCTTCCAGCAGTACCGCGTTTGTTACCATTTTTCCTCTTTATTTCTCCGTGTAACTTAACTAACTTTTACCATAAAAGCCAATTATTTAAAAATATGACAATGGGGAATTGCTGCATTTAGCGATCGCATCAGTGCAGAACTTAAAGAATAGAAGCGACTTCCCGTTTCCGCTTAACTAACTTTTTCTCCCCATCAGTAAATACGTTATCATCGGACCTTTACCTTTAACATCTACCACACCACGTTCTTCAAGAATATATTTTTCGTATAAACGCTCGTAAGTTTCTTTAGTAACTTGAATCGCACCCGGTATTCCGTGAGATTCCATGCGGCTAGCAGTATTTACCGTATCTCCCCACAAATCGTAAGTAAACTTTTTACTGCCGATCACTCCAGCTTCCACCGCACCAGTATGAATGCCGATGCGAATTTTCAGAGGTTGTCCGTCTTGAGTTGGAATTTGAGCGATTTTCTCCAAGATATCCAAAGCCATTTCAGCGATCGCCTCTGCATGGTCCTTCCTGGGAGTTGGCATGCCACCAACTACCATATAAGCATCTCCTATCGTTTTAATTTTCTCCAAACCGTACTTATCTGCCAAACCATCAAAAGCAGAAAATATATAGTTAAGTAACTCCACCAATTGTGCCGGAGACAAATTAGCCGACAGATTCGTAAAGCCCACCAAATCTGCAAACATAACAGTTACATCGTTAAAGCTATCGGCAATAGTGCTTTCCCCCCGTTTTAACCTTTCAGCAATTGCCTCCGGCAAAATATTTAACAACAAGCGTTCCGACTTTTCCTGTTCGTCAGCCAACCTTTTTAAATAAGCTTGTTCTTGGTCTCGCAGACGTTTTTTCTCAAGACAAGCATTAATTCTAGCTTTTAGCAAAACCGGATTAAAAGGTTTCGATAAATAATCTTCCGCCCCCAATTCGATGCAACGGACAATACTATCGATGTCCTCCACTGCCGAAACCATAACTACTGGGATATGACGGAGTTTTTTATCTGCTTTAAGAGTTTCGAGTAACTGATAGCCATTCATTTGGGGCATCATAATATCCAGCAACACCAAATCGAACGGCTGCGATCGCATCATTTCCAGAGCTTCAAAGCCATTAGAAGCCCCAACAACTTTATGGCCCTGCCTTTGAACGCGGCGAGCCAACAGATCGCGGTTTACTTCATTATCATCTACAACCAGCACGTTGCTCTGGTCTATTTTCATGTTGCAGCCTTTTTGCCGAGAAGCTTTTGGATTTTATCTAATAGTCTGGGAAACTCTATAGGCTTTGTATCATAATCATCGCAGCCTGCAGCCAAACATTTTTCCCTATCTCCTGCCATAGCATTAGCAGTAATAGCTATAACTGGGATTTCTTGGGTTTCTGAATTTGTCTTAATCTGCGTAGTTGCCTGCCAACCATCCAAGACTGGCAAACTCATATCCATCAGAATTAAATCTGGTTCTTTTGAGATAGACATCTCTACCCCTTCGGCACCATCAACAGCTATGAGTACCTCATATCCTTTGCGTACCAAACGCCTAGAGAGCATATCCCGATTCATTTCATTGTCTTCTACTAATAGAATCTTTGGCATTGGTTTTCTTTGAGAAATTATCCTGGCATTCTTGCTTATTAATTAAAAAATAGGAATTTACGAATCATTAATTTTTACCGCTCTTCATTATTATCAATCCGGCTTCAACCTTTCCTAATAATAATCTCTGCTAAATACACGCTTTTTTTGACGATTAATAACTTTCTAATATCGCTCAAAATTTCAATAATTTTTGGAGAGCTAATCAGTGCCAATAATAAGCAATTCCCCTTGACAATTAACCATTGACAATTAACCATTGACAAATAATTATGATTCGATCCTTAAAATGAGAGGCAAGCTAATTGTAAAGCTCGAACCTTTTCCAAAACTGCTGACTACAGTAATATCGCCCCCCATCATCTGACAGAACTTTTTAGTAATAGTCAGCCCCAACCCCGTGCCTCCGTATTGGCGGCTCGTACCAGCATCAGCTTGAGTGAAAGGCTCGAAAACCTTTGCTAATTGCTCTTCGCTCATGCCAATACCAGTATCGCTTACCTGGAAAACAATCCAATCTCCATTTTGAGAATTGGCAATTGGTAAAGGGGCAATGGCCTCCTCTATCATACCATCAGGAGTGGAGATTGGGGAAATTGCCGTTCTCTGGCCCTCTAACTCTTCCTTTACCATCGGCGATCGCTCCCCTGACGCTAACGGGCCCTTTTCTGGACTTTCCGTGCTAACCCTCAGACTAATTACACCATTTTCAGTAAACTTAGCAGCATTGCTAAGGAGATTTAGCAAACACTGGCGCAGTTTAGTCGCGTCAGACTGCATATTGCCAATATCTTCGGGGACATTGACCTCTAAGATATTAGACTTTTTCTTAACCTGATGTTCGATTGTAGTTACCACCTCCCAAATCAGCGTAGAAATCGCAAAGGGTTCCACATTAAGACTAACTTTACCCGCTTCGATTTTCGAGAAATCCAAAATATCGTTAATAATAGCCAGTAAATGTTGCCCGGAAGTGTTAATTTTCTGCAAATCTGCCGCAAAATCTTCCAAACCATTATCTGTTAGCTCTTCGAGCATTAGCTCGCTGTAGCCAATAATAGCGTTTAGTGGCGTCCGCAATTCGTGGCTCATGCTTGCCAAAAAAGCACTTTTGGCCCTGTTGGCATCTTCGGCTGCTTCTTTGGCCCTCTGAAGTTCTTCCGCTCGCTTGCGTTCCGTAATATCAATGGCCATCGTCAGGGCGCAGGCATCTTTACCGATTTCGATCGCCTCTACAGACAACAGCCAATCGCGAATTTCACCCCCATTAGTTTTGATTTTTACTTCCCAATTACTAACAGCATCTCCTCTGGCGAGGCAAGAATTCATATAAGTCAAGTCCTCGGGATTAACCCACATTTCTAATTCCTGGCTAGTTTTAGAAATAACTTCTTCTCGTTGCCCCCCAAGCTGGCGTAAAAAAGTATCGTTGACATCTAAAAAATATCCATCGGCCAGAGTAGTAATGCTAATACCAATAGGACTGGCGTAGAATGCTTTAGCAAATCTCTCTTCGCTGGCCTGTAAAGCAGCCTCGTGCAACTTTCGTTCCGTGATGTCCTGGACTATGCCCGTGATGCGATCGCCGTTTATGGCCGCCTGTTCTAAGACAAAACGTTCGTTGCCGTTGGCTAAAATTATCCGATAATCCATCGAGTAAGGTTTACCCTTGTAAATAGCTTTATCTCTGGCCAACTGCACTAACTTTCGCTCTTCTGGATGAACGAAATCTAAAAACTTCTCTCGGTCCAAAATTAACTTCCCAGACTCTAAACCCAAAATGCGATACATTTCATCGGAACAATAAAACCGATCTGTCGGAACGTCTAAATCCCAATTACCTAAATGAGCGATCCGTTGAGCGTTGGCAAGACTGGCTTCATTTTCGATGGCAGCCCCTTGGGCATCTTTGCGTTCTGCCACCGTAGCTGCCAAGACAAGAGCAGTTACAGCAAGCACCACTACAAAGCTTTGCAGGGAGAATATTGACTGGGAAATATTATTTCCGTGTTTGAGAAAAGGACCGCTTTCCCTAGCTATTCCCCAGAGAGCAAAGCCAGCTACAATCGAGTTTCCCAAGGTTGTCAGTTTCAGATCGAATCGCAGAGATGCCCAAACTACAAAGGGAAACAACATATATTCCAAGGGATAGGGCGCTGTGGCAATTCTGGTTCTCGAACAGAAGACGTACCAGCAAAGGGGCAGTAACAGCAACAACCAAATCCCTATTTCTAAAAACCTCCATAAATTCATCCTCCCCCTTTTTTCGTGGGACCGGGGGGAATTTTCACCTTTACGGCTTAATAGCAACTTAGCCCATGTTAAGACTATCGGGGTAACAATTAAAATTCCCATGATGTCTCCCAACCACCAAACTCTCCACAGCCTAAAAAGTTGCTTCCAGCCTGATAATTCGTACCCTGTTATACTGCCAAGGATGGAATTAATTAGTGTGGAGATTCCCGCCGCCAGCATGACTAATGCCAAAATGTCTTTTTGTCGTTCTAGTCTAATGGAAAAGCCTACTTTTTCTAGCAGATAAGCTCCTACCCAGGCTTGCAAACTGCTGCCAATGGCAGAAATTAAGGCAAGGGCTAAGTTGGCTTCTGACTTTGAGATCGTAAAAAAGAAGGCTCCCAGGGCAACTCCCGGCCAGGTTCTACCCCCCAATAAAAGCAGTCCGGCTAGGGCGGTACCCGCTGCGGGCCACATAGCTGCAGCCGTTCCATCTAGGGTCAAATTTGAGGTAGCGAAATCGGCAGCCCAAAAATAGCTGAGGGCGATCGCTCCTACTTTTATTAAATATTGCGCCGTTTTTAATTGTCTGCTGACCATAACCCAGTGGCATTTTATGTTCTTAATTTTTTCTTAGAAGTTTTCTACTTTTACAACTTCTAATTTTTAACGATGCTCCCCTTTCCTATTCTAATCTCAATCTTAACTCTGGAGGCGGCGCATTATCCCTAGCTCTAAAAAAGCTTTTAATTCCGAACCTTTTTTTTAAATATAACTAAAACCAGGAGCGTTGAAAATCTGCAATTTCTGGCAATTACTCGTTTCTTCAGACTTATTTTGAAACAAAATTGTAAACGCACCCGCCCCCATTCTTTCTTGGGGAAACATTCGATAGCAAGGAATCTCGGTTAAATGGGATTGGTAAGCAGCTAAATCGGGAATAGCTACCGCTTCAAATTCTGGAAATTTAGATAAAAACCATTCGCTAACTCTTTCGTTTTCTTCTGGAGAATAAGTACAAGTCATATAAGCAAGATAACCTTGTGGCGCGACTGTTTTGCCCGAGTTAGCTAAGATTCTTTTTTGCCGATTGGCATTTTTATTAATATTTACTGGATGAAAACAACCTACTGCTTTACCTCCTTTTGCCAATAAAGATTGACCGCTACAAGGAGCATCTACCATGACAACTTCTGCTGTTTTTGGCATAAGTTCTGCGAGGATTTTTGAGTCTTTATTGCTAACAATTGAAGGAGAAATTTCGCATCGCTTTAAATTAGAAATTAACATTCCCGTGCGCTTGCCGATCGCCTCGTTACAGAGGATTAAATCTGGTTGTAAAGCTTTCCAAGCAAATAAGCTTTTGCCACCTGGGGCAGCACACATATCTAATACTAATTTGACTGGTTTGGCTATAGTTAATAAAATTGAAGCGGCAAAGATTGAGGAAAAATCGAGACAATAAAAATAACCTTTTTCGTGGAGTGGATGCTTTCCCGGTTTGGTTTCTAAAGAAAGGCGATCGCTAAATTCAGGCTGCCAAGATAGCGGTTTTTCGACAGCAAAAGGATGAGGATTAGGTACTTTTTTGCTCCAGAGAATGCAGGGATTAAATGGTTGGGGTTTAGCGATCGCTTCAATAAATTTTTCTCTATCTTCAGAGTCGGAAAATAAACGACGGCTGAGTTTAACTAATAGCTTAGAAGGTTTTTCCATTTCTATTTTTAAGTTATGCGGGTTTGCTACTTAACTCATCTTTTTTTTGAGCGGCGATCGCCTCTTCCCTTTCAGCTTGTAACTTCGGTTTCAAATACAAACTTTCCACCAAGGCCGCCCCACCCGCAAACCACGGCGGTACGATTAAAGCCCCAATAATTCCTAACAATTGAATTCCTACTAACACTGACAGTAATTGATACAAAGGATGCACTCCCACCGACGAACCAACTAAAAAAGGATCTAGTACATAAGTTTCCACATTTTGAATGATGTAATATAAAATTAACACCCATAAAAACAGGAATCCACCCTTAGCGATCGCCACAATTAATGCCGGAATTGCTCCTAAAATCGGACCGATAAAAGGAACTAAATTTGTCACCGCAGCAATGGCACCCAAGCCCAAAGAAAAATCCTGCAATCCTAACAAACTCAAACCGGTTGTAGTTGCCACTCCTAAAATTGCCGAAACTAAAATTCTGCCCCTAAGATAACCCCCCATTCTTAAGCTAACAGGAACTACTTGTGTCTCTAAACGTTGGTTCCAAGGTTTAGGAAACAACTGCACTAAACTCTTAATTAAAGTTTGGCTATCTGCCACCATATAGCCCGAAATAAATAAAGCCAAAATCAGACTAACAACTGCCCCTAAAACTCCTTTTGTAATGCTATAAGAGCGCAATAATAATTGTTGGCTGGAACTAATTACCCAACTGGTAACAGATTTGGTATCAAACAGTCGTTCTATCCACTCTGGAGGATTTTGACTTAAAGAGCTAGCTAAATCTTGTACGATGTTACTAATACTTTCCGAAAATAGAGGCAACTGACCCAGAAGTTGTTCGATTTGGTTAAAAACTGGAGGGCCTATTATAAAGACTAAACCCGTGACTCCAGCCATTAATATCAAGTAGATAATAAGTACCGCTATCCAACGGGGAACCTGCATTGTTTCTGCCCAATTTACTATGGGGGCGATCGAGGCAGCTAGCACTACTGAAATCATTATCAGTACCAGCAAACCTCTGATTTGCCACAGCATTAACATGGCAAAAAAACCTACTATTAGTAGCAGCACCGTAGAAATGGAAATAGAAATTTTTCGCTCTGAGTTCATGTTTTTGGCCATTGGAAATGGGGAATGGGGAATGGAGAATTGCTCTTATTTTCTCTGCCAAATTGTCGCACTTCCTGGCTTATCTATTAAGCTAATACCTTGGGCTTGCAGTTCGCTTCTAATTCTGTCTGCTTCAGCAAAGTTCTTAGCTTTTCTTGCACCTTGTCTTTGTTCGATTAAACTTTCGATTTCGGCATCCCTTAAACCTTCAGAAATGCTGGAACTTTCCTCCGCTTCTGCCCCTACTTCTAAACCAAATACTCTCGCTAAACTTACCAGAGTTCGCCATTTTTCCTTGAGCTTTTCTGAAGGAATTTCTGTTTTACCTTCATGGACTAAAACGTTCTTCTCCCGGCGCAATTCTTTCGCCAATTCAAACAATACCGCTAGACCTCCAGGAGTATTAAAATCCTCATCCATTGCCGTCTGGAATTTTTCTACATAAGAATTAGATAGTTTATTACTTTCCAGAATTTTTTCTGGTTCTTCCCAACCTAATTGAGAGGCAGTTTGATAACCGAAAAACAGACCTTCTTTAAGAGTCTGCCAACCATTTTCAGCAGAGGCGATCGCCTCATCGGTAAAATCAATTGGTTTGCGATATTGGGCAGTTAAAACAAACAATCTCACCGCCATCGGTTCTATCGGTCTATTTAATAAGTCTCTAATGGTAGTAAAATTGCCCAAAGACTTCGACATTTTTTCGGAATTAATCGTTACAAAACCGTTATGCAGCCAATATTTAGCTAACGTTTTACCCGTAGCAGCTTCCGATTGAGCAATTTCGTTTTCGTGGTGGGGGAAAATTAAATCCGCCCCTCCAGCGTGAATATCGATGGTATCCCCGAGGCGATCGCGTACCATCGCCGAACATTCGATATGCCATCCCGGACGCCCCCTGCCCCAAGGCGACTCCCAGGCCGGTTCCCCCGGTTTGGCCCCCTTCCACAGAGCAAAATCGTAAGGATTTTTCTTTTTGGCATCCCCCGCCTCTACCTCCACTCTACCGCTGGCCCCCGCCTGCATTTCTTCTAAGCGGCGGCCCGATAATTTGCCGTATTCTCGAAAATCTTCGACTTTATAGTAAACGTCGCCACCCGCAGAATAGGCAAAATCTTTGTTTTCTAGTTCGTGGATCAGTCTTTGAATGCCGTCCATCGTATGGGTGGCCCGGGGGTATTCGTCTGCTTCGAGGACGTTTAAGCGTTTCATGTCCTCAAAATATGCCTCTGTAAATTTTTCGGCCACTTCTTCCATCGTCGTGCCGGTTTCTCTGGCTCGATTGAGAATTTTATCGTCGATATCGGTAAAATTTTGGACGTAACGGACTTGATAGCCCCGCCAGATTAAATATCGTCGGATGGTGTCCCAAACTATGTAGGAACGGGCGTGGCCGACATGGCAGTAGTCATAGACGGTGACTCCGCAGCAATACATCCGCACCTTGCCTTCTTCGAGAGGTAACAGGGGTTCTAGGCGACGGCTGAGGCTGTTGTAAAGTGTTAGAGTCATAAGAAATTTGTTCTATTTCAATCACTAAAGTTATAACATTTTTCCTTATTCTGAAGTACCATTGCCACGAGCAATCCATGATAGGATTTTCTTAATAGGTATTAAAATTATGAAGTTTACTGGCCAGGAGGCGATACTATCTTCTGGGCATGGCTTTTTTTGCCCTTGGCCGCTGGATAGCTCAACATAGCTATTTCTCCCAGAAACCAGTACGATTAATACGGGCAAATAGGAATAAATTTATGTCATCTACCGATCGTCCCTCAGAAAGCCCTAATAATTCCCCACAAGAAAACCCCGATTTAAAAGCGGGGTTGAAGGCTTTAAAACAAAAAAAATATCGAGAGGCGATCGCTTTTTTAGAAGCTCTTGACTGGGAAAATCTTGAAGCTAAAAGTTATTTTCAAGCCAAGATGGGTTTGGCTTTGGCTTACGAAAAAACTCAGCAATTGGAAAAGGCGATCGCTCTATGTCGCGAACTTCAAAATAGTCGCTATCCCCAAGTTAAAACCTGGGCAAATACTACGCTTCAAAAATTAGAAAAATCCCAAGTAACTCAACAAGAACTAGCGGAATTTGTGGCTTTTGAAGATACTAACAGCGAAACAACAGCAAGCAAGCCAGAACAAGAACAAGGTAAGGTGCGCGGTGCTTCTCCTACGGAAACAGAACCGAAAACATCAAAACCAGAAATTTTAGAAGGGGGAGAAGTAAGAGAAAATTCCACGGAAAAATTAACAACCTCTAGACCCGAAATAGGACAGTGGCGGCAAGCAGAAAGAGCAACAAAAGCTCGCAAGCTCAAACCAATGAAGTTAATGAAGTTAACTCGCTTTCGGTTTGAGATGGCAGCAACAGTTATTGCTTTATTTTGGCTGGCGCGAGCTCTAGTTATGTTTTTTATGGACAAGACTAACGATTTTTTGGTCTGGTTGCCTCGCGTTAGACCTTTTCAGCCATTTTATCGAGACCCAACTCAGAATTTGGCCATGGCCTTAATCCTGCTTTTTGTTCTCTCCCCCTGGTTAATCGATTGCCTGCTGAAATTGCGTTACGGTCTCGAAACTTTACCTCTGACAGATTTATTTAACCGCAGCCAGGAAGCTCATAAATTAGTGAGAAATTTTTCTAAAAAGAAGAATTTGCCCAATCTAACTTTAAAAGTTATACCCCTGGCCGTTCCTGTAGCTATGACTTATGGCTGTTGGCCTCGGTTTGCTCGCATCGTCGTCAGTCGGGGCCTCTTAGATTCCTTAGATGAGGACGAAATAGCTACTATTTACGCTAGGGAGTTGGGCCATATCGAGGGATGGGATTTTTTGGCGCTCTCTTTCGCTACGGTTTTACTTCAGGTTCCCTATTCTTTATACTGGTTATCGGCTGATGGGGCGGATCGAGGGGCGGAGTTGCTTCGGGGAGGTTTTCCCGATCGCGTTCCTCAACCAGCGGCCAAGGTTTTATCCTATATAATTATGGGTCTGCGGCCTGTGGCGGCGATAATTTCCAGTTTGGCTTACGGACTATTTTGGTTGATGCGCTGGTTGGTATTGTGGGTGTCCCGGCGGCGGGTTTATTATAGCGATCGCTTTGCCTGCGATTTGACGACTAACCCTAACGCCCTCACGAGGGCCCTTTTAAAAATTGCTCTCGGTATGGCTGCTGAAATTAAAGAAAAGGGTCAAACTACTACTTTCTTGGAAGGATTCGAGCTGTTGCTGCCCGTGGGAGTTAACCAGGGGATGAATATCGGTAGCGTTGCTAAACACGCTTCCTTTGAGTCGATTTTGCAGTGGGATATTTCAAATCCTTATCGCCAATGGTTGACGGTGAATAACACTCATCCTTTAATGGGCGATCGCCTCCAAATATTAGGCTTTTACGCTAAATTCTGGAAATTGGAAACCGAACTCGATTGGGAACTGTCACAGACCACAAGGTTCGATGGCCAAAAGCTACTTTTACTCGGGGCTCCTTTCTTTGGCGTTCCTGCGGGATTGGCAGTAGCCTTGGCTTTTTGGCTTTTTGGCGGCATTTTCTATTTGCTTAATTGGTGGCAAGTCGATTGGCTTTTAGGGGATTTTTGGCTGTTGGCAGGTTGCCTGCCAATTGGCTATAGCTTGGGTACTATTATTCGGATCGATCGCTTTTTTCCAGATATTAGGCCATCTAAAATATTGGACGACCCTTCTTTGCCAGAACTATTATCTTCCCCAGAAGCCCTGCCTTCGGACAGTCAGCCGGTTCGCTTCCATGGTAAGCTTTTGGGTCGAAGCGGCACCATCGGTTTGCTGGGACAAGATTTGATTATTGAAACTAGCACCGGCTTGGTTAAGTTACATCATCTTTCTAAGTTGGGCCCTTTTGGCAATCTGTGGCCTAAGTCGAGTCGGCCTGGCGATTTGGTGGGTAAGTCGGTGACTGCTACTGGTTGGTGGCGCCGAGGGGCTACTCCCTGGCTGGATCTTGACAGCTTGCAGGCTGAGGGTGGTAAGCCTATTTATAGCCATCATCCCATCTGGTCTTCGATTGTGGCTGCTACCTGCGCTTTTTGGGGTACTTATATTATTTATCGCGGTGGCTTTTAGCAACTCCAGAGACTGAAAAAATACTAAAAAAAAATAATTGTCTCTTGAGGTTATTCCCCGATGGCAGTCTGAGGTTTTGTCTGAGTACCGATTAAAAGTTAAAAGAGAATAAAAATAACCTATTGAAATAAACTAGGTTTTGTGTTAATCTCTTAAGAAGAAGTAGATTTTTTGGCGATCGCCCCTAATCCGTGCTAAGATTGCAAAAGTGTTTGAGTAAGTCTAAAAATAGCCAGCTAAAAAAATTTTGTCTAATTTTAACTTGAGTAAATTTTGTGGTATCTTAGATAAGGGCAATGCCCAAGCCTATTCCGATTTGGAAGATAGCAGGTCTAGGAAATAGAAGGAGCCAAAAATTTCCTTGGGATTGAGTTGGAGGCAAGCTAAGTAAGTTGCAAAATGTTCCTGTTTGTATTCTCAAAGCATAGTAAGTTTTCATTACTTATCGCTTTTTTTTTGATGCTTTTCGGTGAGTTTTCCCTAGTCTCTTGTAGGTTGGGTGAAG
Organism: uncultured bacterium; assembly: GCA_964619285.1. Classification (GTDB taxonomy): domain Bacteria; phylum Cyanobacteriota; class Cyanobacteriia; order Cyanobacteriales; family Microcoleaceae; genus CALKCV01. Next base: position 23,200 of record CAZUCT010000031.1, read on the forward strand.
TGAAACGGAACCCAACATCGGTATCTTATTAAATTGCAAGTTCCTTATCGCTTTTTTTTTGATGCTTTTCGGTGAGTTTTCCCTAGAGAGAAAATAGAGAGAAAATAGACAGAAAATAGATAGAAAAAAAATGGCGATCGCCGTAGTTATAGGAATTCTCGTAGAAAGAAAAAAAGCTATAAGCTCCCCCATTAACTGATGACTAAAAGTTTTAAAAAAAAGCTAACTACACAAAACTCTTTATCGGGATTATTGGTGAAGCTTTCTGTCTAGTTGCTCGAACTTGAATGCCTTTCTTAGAAATCCATAAGGTACTTAATCATATGGCATCCATAATAGCAGCTTTTGACAGCATTATTAATTGAATTAAAATCTGGAGGGACTCATCATGTCTGTACGTTTATATGTTGGCAATTTGCCTAAAGAAGTAATCGAACGTCAAGAATTACAAGGCGTTTTTGCTGAAGAAGGAGATTCGGTTGTAACTAAATTGATTTCGGACCGCAAAACTGGTAAGTGTCGAGGATTTGGTTTTGTTACCGTACCCACCGACGAACAAGCCGACCAAATTATTGAAAAATATAACGGCTCTATGTTCAAGGAAAGTCCTTTGAAAATAGAAAAGGCATTGCCTCGCTCTAAGGGTAAGGAAAATTCTAAGTCGGAACAAGAAGAACCTCGGAAAACAAACAGGGCCCCTGGAAAATCTAAAAAGTCTCGTCGTTCCGACAGGGATAAAGATAAGTTTGTTTCCAGCAGTTCTTCTGGTTCTAATAACGAAGCAGTTCAACCGGATCCTCGCTGGGCTAATGCTTTGGCAGAACTTAAGGAAAAGTTGGCAGCTAATACTAATTAGGGTTGGCAGCAAACAAGAGCAAGTCTCTTTAACTGTTCTACGAAAAAGCGCGAGCGATCGCGCTTTTTCTCAAAAACTAAGAAACCCGGTTTTTTTAAAAAACCGGGTTTCTGACTATCGATTTGTTTTCTAAAAATTATAAAACGTTCGCCCTCAACAACGCCACTGGCAAACACAACATTTTCCGAGGAGTGGGAACGTAAGCTCGTCGGTTAAAAACATCGTAGTTATTACGTTCGATCGCATCTAAGATCTTGCTATAGAGCATCAAAGCCGCCCAGACCGGCCAACGAATATCTCTAGTAAGATTGCTAATACCTTTCTCTGCTTCTACAAAAAACTTTCGCGCTCTTTGAATTTGGAACTTCATTAACTCCCGCCAGCGATCGTCGAGGGCTCCGTTAAACAAGTCTTCCTCAGTATAGTTAAACAATGCTAACTCATCTTGAGGTAGATAAATACGTCCCCTACGAGCGTCCTCTCCTACATCTCGCAGAATATTAGTAAGCTGATTTGCTATTCCTAGAGCGATCGCCTCTTTATTAGGATTATAACTTTGTTTCTCCTTTTCCCAAGCTGCCCCCGATTGGTAACTATCTACTCCCATCACCGCCATCGACATCAAACCTACGGTACCGGCCACTCGGTAACAGTAAAGTTCCAATTCCTCAAAAGTATCGTAGCGACTCCGGTACAAGTCCATTCTTTGACCGGCAATCATATCTCGAAATGGCTGGAGCTCGATGGGGAATTTAGAGAGAGTATCTACTAAGGCCACGTCAACATCGTCGATCGCCTTACCGGCAAATAAACACTCTAAGTGTTCTTCCCAGCGATCTAGAGTTTCAAAAGTCGTTGACTCGGCCATCGGGCCATCTACGAGTTCGTCCGTTCGGCGACACCAGACGTAAATCGCCCAAATCGCTTTTCTTTTGGCCTCTGGCATTAGCTGAGTGCCCAAGTAAAAGGTTTTGGAATGGACCGCCGTGATTTGGCGACAGAGCTCGTAGGATTCTTCTAAAGAAGCCAGAGGTTTCATGGGGGCAGGTTTAGACAGTTGCAGCATTCTTGGCTGGCTGAGTTTTTGTTGGTTGCAGGTTGGCATCAGATTTTTTGTTACTAGAGGCGATCGCCTGCGCTGTCAGTTTACCAGAAAGCACGGCGCCTTCCATACTTGCTAAATAGCGCTGCATCGTATAGTCCCCAGTTAAAAAGAAGTTGGCAATGGGGCTTGTTTGAGAAGGACGGCACTTTTGGCGACCGGGGGTGGCCTTATAGACAGACCGGGGCGTTTTGACAACGTGGAATTTTAATAATTTGGCCGGGTTTTCGCCGCTAAAGTGTTGGGGAAACAGTTTTTCCAGCTCGGCCATTGTCGCTTCTACTATTTCTTTATCGGATTTACCGATCCAGTCTTTGGCCGGGGCTAAGACTAATTCCAACATCGACCGATCTTGGTTGGCGTATTCGCGACAGGTGTTGCTCATGTCGGCGTAAACGCTGAGTAGGGGCGATCGCGAAAATAGCAGGTGGTCTATATCTGTGAGTTTGCGATCGAACCACAGGTGCAGGTTAATTACTGGAACTCCTTCTAGTCCTTCGAGCTTTTGAAAATATTCTAATTGTTTCCAGGGCTCGGGCAGCATTAATTTTAAGGGATCCACCGGCATGGCCGATACATAAATATCTGCAGTTAATACTCGATCGCTTTCTCCGTTTAACCCTCTTATTAAAAAGCCGCTTACCGTCCCGTCGTCCTTGAGTAAGAATTGTTTGATGGGGGCGTTGAGATGAACTTCGCCGCCGCGATCGCTAATATACTCTACTAGCGGTTGGCACAGTCGCTCCGTGGGGGAACCGTCCAGAAAGGCCATTTTTGAACCGTTTTTCTCTTGCAGAAAGCGATTTAGGGCCGTGAGGATGATGGTCGAGGATATTTCTTTGGGCCCGATGAAGTTTAGGGCCTTGGACATGGCGATAAATACTTCTGTCTCTACTCTAGGAGGGACATTTTGCCGCTGCAACCATTCGGAGAACGAGTATTCGTCCATTTCTTCGACGTATTTCTGGCCTTTGAGCATGGCGGGTATTAAACCCAAACCAAATTTAATTTTTTCCGGCCAGGTGAGCATATCGTTGTTGCGCAAGATTGCTACTACCCCGTTGGCTGGGGCGGGAAGGTCGGGAAAGTCAAACCTGGAGTAGGTTCCCGGTTTTTCTGGTTGGTTGAAGATCATTGTATGTTCTTTCCATTGCAGCCGATCTTCGATGTCTAGTTCTTTGAATAGCTGCAACATATTGGGGTAGGCCCCAAAGAAGATATGAAGACCTGTTTCGTACCAGTCGCCGTCGGAGTCTTTCCACGCGGCGACTTTGCCCCCGAGAACGTCCCGCCGTTCTAATACTATGGGGGTGTGACCCAGGTCGGTTAGGTATTTAGCGCAAGATAGGCCCGCTAGACCTGCTCCCGCGATCGCTACTCGCATTTTGTTGGTTTGGCCTTTTTTTCTGGGTTTGTCCTTTTCAGATTTCTTAGTTTACAAGTCTTTACAAAATTAAGCAAGTTTTAAGCAAGTTTTCTCAAAGGATTTCATTTTTGCTAAATTGGCCATCTCCGCTTCGGTTAGCCGTTCCAACTTGGCCCTCTACTTATTCCTGGGGCGAGGCTTCTGGTTCTGGTTCGCTGTTGTCAAAGTTAACCCGAGCATAAATATCTTTTAATGTTATTTCAAAATCGACGGTTTCGAGAGTTAATTTAGCTTCTTCTGACTCGTAGTAATTTATCAACCATTTGTTCGATTCTTGTTTGACGTAATGCTCGACTAAAAATTTATATTGGTCGATGAGGATGTATTCTTTAAGTTCGGGAATGGAGCGATAAATTTTAAATTTTTCAGTGCGATCGCGATGGGCAGTGGAACGAGATAATACTTCGCAAATAATCGAAGGGTTGGTAATAGTATCCTGGCGATTGTTGTGGTAAACAAGTTCTCCTTCTACGACCATAACATCGGGATAGGTGTAGGCATTGTATTCCGGTATCCACACCCGCAAATCTCCAGCAAAAACTTCGTAGTTTGTGCCTCTCAAAGCTGCGCCTAAACTAATCAAAAATTCAACTACAATTCGGTTATGATTGCTACTTGCACCGGTCATGCTAATTATTTCTCCATCGAGATATTCGTTTTTTTCTTCGGCAACTTCTTCTAAGGCCAAATATTCTTCTGGGGTGGTTGTAACTGGTTTTGTTTGTACTTGCATATTACTGTTTTTAGGTATTGCGGTTAAATTTATTGACTTAAGCATTATGTTGGGTTCCATTTCATTCCACCCAACCTACGATTTTATTCTTGTTCGCCGCTTTCAAAGTTAACGCGAGCGTAAATATCTTTTAATGTTATTTCAAAATCGACGGTTTCCAGAGATAATTTAGCATCTTCTGACTCGTAATAATTTATCAACCATTTGCTCGATTCTTGTTTGACGTAATGCTCGACTAAAAATTTATATTGGTCGATGAGTATGTATTCTTTAAGTTCGGGAATAGAGCGATAAATTTGAAATTTTTCAGTGCGATCGCGATGGGCAGTGGAACGAGATAATACTTCGCAAATAATCGAAGGATTGGTAATAGTATCTTTGCGATTTTTGTGGTAAATCAATTCTCCTTCGACGACCATGACATCGGGATAAGTGTAGGCATTATACTCGGGTATCCACACCCGCAAATCGCCAGTAAATACTCGGTAATTTTGCTTTATTAGAGCAAAATACAAATAAGCGCAAAGATTAACTGAAATTTGGTTATGGTTGCTACTTGCACCGGTCATGGTAATTATTTCTCCATCGAGATATTCGTTTTTTTCTTCGGCAACTTCTTCTAGGACCAAATATTCTTCTGGGGTGGTTGTAACTGGTTTTGTTTGTACTTGCATATTACTGTTTTTTGTTTTAATTGCGACTAAGTTTATTGAGTTAAACATTTGTAGGTTGGGTGAAGCGCAGCGCAACCCAACAGACGTTTTATTTAAGAATGTTGAGTTCCATTTCATGGAGCCCGACCTACGATTTTATTCTGGTTCGCTGCTTTCAAAGTTAACGCGACCGTAAATATCTTTTAATGTTATTTCAAAATCGACGGTTTCCAGAGATAATTTAGCATCTTCTGACTCGTAATAATTTATCAACCATTTGCTCGATTCTTGTTTGACGTAATGCTCGACTAAAAATTTATATTGGTCGATGAGTATGTATTCTTTAAGTTCGGGAATAGAGCGATAAATTTGAAATTTTTCAGTGCGATCGCGATGGGCAGTGGAACGAGATAATACTTCGCAAATAATCGAAGGGTTGGTAATAGTATCCTGGCGATTGTTGTGGTAAACAAGTTCTCCTTCTACGACCATAACATCGGGATAGGTGTAGGCATTGTATTCCGGTATCCACACCCGCAAATCTCCAGCAAAAACTTCGTAGTTTGTGCCTCTCAAAGCTGCGCCTAAACTAATCAAAAATTCAACTACAATTCGGTTATGATTGCTACTTGCACCGGTCATGCTAATTATTTCTCCATCGAGATATTCGTTTTTTTCTTCGGCAACTTCTTCTAGGGCCAAATATTCTAATGGTGTGGTTGTAACTGGTTTTGTTTGTACTTGCATATTAATATTTTTGGGTTTTAATTGCGGTTAAATTTATTGACTAAAACATTTGTAGGTTGGGTGAAGCGCAGCGCAACCCAACAGGAAATTGTCAAAATGTTGGGTTCCATTTCATTCCACCCAACCTACACCTACAGTTAGTTTTCATTATAACCAATCTGACAAAGATTTACAGACTTCTGATTTGACTGGCATTAAAAACTTCTACTGCAGTTAATGTTAATTCTGGGAAAGTGGGAGATACAATTTTATCCCCCTCTCGAAAAGCATTAACTTGATAGGAATTTTCGACTAAATTATAAACAAAAATAGTCGGTTGTTTGGGATTGCCTAGATAGGCGCGAGAGGCGATCGCTAAATAATCAACTATCCAATATTCGGCAATGCCCAAACGTTGATACTCATCCAACTTATCCACATAATCATCCTCCCAATTAGTAGAAACTATTTCTACTGCTAATTGAATTGGTTCGGTTAAAGCACCGTAACCCCTAACGTCAGAGTTCCAAAAACTTTCATTTACCACTGCAACGTCAGGTCGTCTGCCTTGTTGTTGACCGTCATTTGTTAAAGTTTTAATGGGAAGATCTTTATCCACGATGTAATCCAATTTCAAACGTCTAATTTCATCGTTGAAAGCAAACATTAAAAATCGGGCTATATTTTTATGCGCTCTAGTAGCTTCCACTTTAACAATTTCTCCGTTAACCAGTTCGTAAAATCCATCTTGGGGGCATCTTTCTAAAAAGTCTTCATAAGTTAATTTAATCGCTGTTTGTACCATAAAACTTGTTTTACCTTTGGGTCTAAATTAACTAGCAGTTAGGATTTTTTCTTGTGTCTCGGACTTAGGCACTCCATAAGCAGTAAATTCTCTTACTTCTGGAGGTTGCAAACCTAAAACAATAGATTTAGGAGGGATACCTGCGGCAACTAATTCTTCTGCAATATAGCGGTCGGTATTATTAGCTTGAATCCAAATTTGACCGTTGATAATATCTAGGTGCATGATGCAGTCGTGAACTCTTGTATCTCGATACCAACCGATGCTAATTAACATATAGCGATCGCTTTTTAAATCGAAAATTTTTTGTATTCCACTTCGCTGTCATAAGTCGGTATTTGAGCGTATTCTGTTAAAAGTTGTTTGACAGCATCCCGTAATTTTTCTATGGAAGTCATTCGATAATCTCCTAATTATAAATGATTCTCAATCTTTACTTTTAGCTAAAATGACAATACCCGATTTTGATGAAAAATTCAGCGAGAGTCTTTGCCAAGTCATATCGATGTTTTAAAAGCAGAAATTAAGGCAAGAGGCAACAGGGGCCGTGCATTTTAAATGCGTCTTAGCTTATCGCCGCCAAACTTACTCAAAAAGAACTCGCCGAACTGGCGGGTTTGACAGAGCAACAAATTAAGGGAGACACGGGAGAGGACACGGAGACACGGAGACACGGAGACACGGAGGGGGAGAGACGCGGGGACACGGAGACGCGGTGACGCGGGGACGCGTCCCCGCGTCCCCTTGTCCCCCTCCCGGTGAGGCTATTTCCCCAGGGACGCAGTTCCAGACGCGATACAATAATTTACAAAAGGACAAAAATGGACAAAATCAGCCAATGGGTAAAGTAGTCGGCATAGATTTAGGTACAACCAACTCAGTAGTAGCTGTCATGGAAGGCGGCAAACCAGTAGTCATCGCCAACTCCGAAGGAATGCGGACCACCCCTTCAGTAGTGGCCTTTACCAAAGACGGAGAACGGATCGTCGGGCAAATGGCCAGACGGCAAACCGTAATGAACCCCCAAAACACCTTCTACGGCATCAAACGGTACATCGGACGCAAATACAGCGAACTCTCCCCGGAGTCGAAACGAGTACCCTACACCATCCGACGAGACGAATACGGCAACATCAAAGTGAAATGTCCCCGCCTCAAACGGGACTTCGCCCCAGAAGAACTCTCGGCAATGGTTCTGCGCAAACTGGCAGAGGAGGCAAGTCGCTATCTGGGAGAAGAAGTGACCGGGGCCGTGATTGCCGTTCCGGCCTACTTCAACGACTCCCAACGACAGGCAACTCGGGATGCGGGACAAATTGCGGGTTTGGAAGTAAAACGCATTCTCAACGAACCTACGGCGGCCTCCTTAGCTTACGGTTTGGAAAAGGCGGAAAATCAAACTATTCTGGTGTTCGACCTGGGAGGGGGCACTTTCGATGTCTCGGTTTTGGAAGTGGGAGACGGGGTTTTTGAGGTGAAAGCTACCAGCGGCGATACTCAACTGGGAGGTAACGACTTCGACCAAAGAATAGTCGATTACTTGGCCGAACAATTTCTGGTAGCTGAAGGGGTTGACTTGAGGCGCGATCGCCAATCTCTCCAAAGACTTACCGACGCTGCAGAAAAAGCTAAAATCGAACTCTCGGGAGTGGGCGTTACCGATATAAACTTACCTTTTATTTATGCCACTGACGAAGGGCCCCTACACCTAGAAACTAAACTAACTCGCGCCCAGTTTGAAGACCTCTGCGCGGATCTGGTTCCCCGGATCCGCCGCCCCCTGAAACTCGCCCTCAAAGATGCGGGCCTGAGTCCCGCCCGCATCGATGAGGTGGTCTTGGTGGGAGGTTCGACTCGCATACCTTTTATTCAAGACCTGGTTCGCAACCTCATCGGCAGGGAACCAAATCAAAATGTTAACCCCGATGAAGTGGTGGCGGTTGGGGCCGCCGTTCAAGCGGGAATTTTGGGGGGCGACTTGCGAGATGTCTTGTTATTGGATGTGACTCCTCTCTCTTTTGGCATCGAGACTATTGGTGGGGTGATGAAAAAACTCATTCCTCGCAATACGACGATTCCGGTTCGACGTTCGGATATTTTCTCCACTTCGGAAAACAATCAGACTTTGGTGGAACTTCACATTCTCCAGGGGGAACGGGAATTGGCGGCGGATAATAAGTCTTTGGGCCGGTTTAAGTTGACGGGCATTCCGCCGGCACCTCGGGGCGTTCCACAAGTTCAGGTTTCTTTTGATATCGATGCTAACGGTATTTTGCAGGTGACGGCTATGGATAAAACTACGGCCCGGGCCCAGAGCATTACGATTCAAGGGGCATCGACTTTGAGTCAACAGGAAATTACAAGGATGATTCAAGATGCGGAACAGTTCGCCGAAGAGGATCGCCTCCAGCGGGAACGGGTGGAAAAACGCAACCGGGCTCAGTCTTTGGCCTATCAAGCGGAACGACAGTTGCGGGAGGTTGCCCTCGATTATGGGATGCAGTTTGCTCAAAGGAGTCGCCAGAGGATCGAAATGTTGATTCGGGAGCTGCGCGATAGTCTGGAACGAGATGACGAACGGGGTATAGATTTGATAGGGGCGGATTTGCAGGATGCTCTTTACGATCTCAATCGGGAAGTGAGATTGTTTGCTAAGGATGAGGATGAGGATGATTTCTTTGGGGCGGTACGTCGCACTTTTACTGGGGAGGATGCTAGGGGTGGCGATCGCTACGATCGCTACGATTACGAACCCCGCACTTACAGTCGCCCTGCCCCAGAACGGGCGAGCTCTAACCGTGGCAATCGCTCTTATCCAGGTTATCAAAATGATGATTGGGATGATGATGATGATTGGTTGTAAGCTAATTGTTAATTGTTAATTGTTAATTGTTAATTGCTAATTGTCAATTGCTAATTGTTAATTGTTAATCCTAACCATTAGCGATTAGCGATTAGCGATTAGCTATTAGCGATTAGCTATTAGCTATTCGAGTTAATTTATAATTTTCAGCCATGCAAAATTTTCGTAATTATTACCAGATTTTAGAAATTTCTAAGGATTCGACGGTAGAGGAAATTAAGAAATCTTACCGCAGGTTGGCGCGACAGTTCCACCCGGATGTTAATCCGGGAAATAAGGAGGCTGAGGAAAAGTTTAAGGATATTAATGAAGCTTACGATATCCTCTCGGATCCGGAGAAGCGATCGCAATATGACAAGTTTATTAATTACTGGAGACCTAAAGGTTTTGCTGCTAAGGTTGGCATGAAAATGCCGGATTTTAAAAATTGGGATACTCGCAAAAATCGCAGTAATAACCCTCGTCGCCCTCCCCAAGAAGAAGAAGACCTCGATGTTACCGAGTTTGCTGATTTTAATCGGTTTGTCGACCAATTGTTGGGTCGCCGCAAGGAGGTTAGAACTGTTTCTTATCCTCCTCCCTCGGCAGCGACAGCTTCTCCTAGTTCTTATGGTGCTTCTGGTACTAGAAAAAGAACTTATACTGTTCCTCAGAGAGAACAAATAAGGGATATTGAGGCGCGGTTGACGGTTCCTTTAGAAAGAGCTTACGAGGGAGGGGCAGAACGAATTAGGCTAGAAGACGGCAGGTCTATTGAGGTAAATATGCCTGCGGCGATGATTAGCGGGCAAAAAATTCGTTTGAGAAATCAGGGTATTGGTGGGGGGGATTTGTTCTTAAAAATTACTGTGGCAGAACATCCTTTTTTTAAGTTGCAAAGGTACGATATTTTTTGCGAGTTACCTATTACTCCCACCGAGGCGATTTTGGGGGGAGATGTCGAAGTTCCAACTCTCGATGGTTGGGTGAAAATGAAGTTGCCTCCAGGTGTTGTCTCGGGTAAGGTTTTACGACTTGCTAATAAGGGGTATCCCGACGGTAGGGGAGAAAGGGGAGATCAGTTGGTGGAAATTAAGATTATGTTTCCTCCAAGTTTGACGGATGAGGAACGAGAATTATATGAAAAGTTGCGCGAAGTGGAGAAGTTTAAACCCCGTCGAGATTTGCCTGTTTAGATAGGAATTTAGAAACCCGGTTTTTTGAAAAAACCGGGTTTCTGAGTTATCGAAATTTAACCGGCAATTAACAGTTAACAATTAACAATTGGGTTTTTGCTGGGTGAAAAATGTTAGTTAGCAGCGGATGTTGTAGCGGATGTAGCGGATGGGCGATCGGTGGGTGAAATGGGTTGATTGGTTTTGTGAAAATACTGTAGGGGCCATAGCATTCGGGGGATAAGTCAGTTAAAAAATCGTTAATTTTTGTGCCCGAATGCTTTGCCCCAAACCCACGTTTAACCCCCAGGTTTGTTATCTATTTTTAATGGTTTACAATAAGGAAAAAATCCAACCTTTAACTAATGAAAACAGACCACATCTTTTATCGCATTCTTAAAGAATTACCCGATACTTTCTTTGACTTGTGGGGGGAGTCGCCAGACAGAGCTAACGATTACCGTTTTGATGCGGTAGAATTAAAGCAGACTGCTTTTAGAATAGATGGGGTGTTTTTGCCTTTGGATGAGGAAAACCCAGTTTATTTTGCGGAGGTCCAATTCCAAAAAGACGCGAAAATCTATTTGCGTTTGTTCTCTGAGATTTTTACTTATCTCAGGGAAAGCGAAAACGAAATGCGGTGGCGTGCTATGGTTCTTTTTAAAAGTCGTAGTATCGAACCTACTGCCAAACAGAGAGAATCAGTTCAACCCCTGTTAGATTCTCCTCTGGTAAAGGTTATCTATTTAAACGAACTAACAGTTAATGAAAATAGTTCGTTGGGGGTGCAAATTATGGGGTTGGTTGTTGCTAAGAAAAGGCAGTTTTTAGAAACAGCAACCGAGTTAATAGGTCGCGTCAAAAAACAGTTTACCCACGAACCTACTCGTTTGGAGTTGTTGAATTTGTTGGAGGCTATTGTTATAGCAAAATTACCCAAGTTAAGTCGTCAGGAGTTGGAAATTATGTTTGGAGTTGAAGATTTGAGAAATACTCGTTTTGCACAAGAGTTGATTGAGGAAGGAAAAGTTGAAGGGAAGATTGAAGGAAAACTTGAAGCTAAATTGGAGACAATTCCTCAATTATTAAAGGAAGGGTTTTCTCAAGAAAAAATAGCTGCAATTCTTCAATTAGACCTGCAAAAAGTTCGAGAATACATTAATAATATGAACTGAGAAAACACCTTTTTTCAAGTCTGTAGGGGCAACAGCATTCGGGCGATAAGTCAGTTAAAAAATCGTTCCTACTCGTTTGGAGTTGTTGAATTTGTTGGAGGCGATCGTCTTAGCAAAATTACCAAAGTTAAGTCGTCAGGAGTTAGAAATTATGTTTGGAGTTGAAGATTTAAGAAATACTCGTTTTGCGCAAGAATTGATGACTGAAGCTAAATTGGAGACAATTCCTGAATTATTAAAGGAAGGGTTGTCTCAAGAAAAAATAGCTGCAATTCTTAAGTTAAAGCTACAACAAGTTCGAGAATACATTAATAATATGAACTGAGAAAGCAATCAGAAACCGGGTTTTTTCAAAAAACCGGGTTTCTGATTTTTTCAAGTCTGTAGGGGCAAAGCATTCGGGCGGTAAGTTAGTTTAAAAATCGTTAATTTTTGTGTCCGAATGCTTTGCCCCCGCCCCACGTTTAACCCCCAGGTTTGTTACCTATTGTCTTAGCAAAATTACCAAAATTCAATCATTAGGAGTTATGAATGATTTTCGGAAAAGAAGAGTTTAGAAAAACTCGTTTTGGGCAAGAGTTGATTGCGGAAGCTAAAATGGAAGCTAAAATGGAGGCAAAACGTGAAGGAAAACTTGAAGCTAAATTGGAGACAATTCCTCAATTATTAAAGGAAGGGTTTTCTCAAGAAAAAATAGCTGCAATTCTTAAGTTAAAGCTACAACAAGTTCGAGAAT
>CAZUCT010000032.1:0-12776 GCA_964619285.1 uncultured bacterium
AAAGTCGTTACTACAAACTTTTTCAAAAAACCCGGTTTCTTAAATCTCGAACCTCCAACATCTTTGACCTCTGACCTCCTTTATTTTAAGTTGGGATGCACCCGTTTCTTTTGCTTGTCCGCTATATCTATACGACTAAAGTCGTTACTACAAACTATTGTTCTGCTTCTTGCTGCTGGTAGAGGCAATAATAACGACCCTTTAAAGCCATTAATTCTTCATGGGTTCCCTGCTCGACCACAGAACCTTGGTCCATCATAATAATAGAATCCGCTCCCTTCACAGTAGTCAAACGGTGGGTGATAAAAAACACCGTTTTACCCTGAAAAGCCTCTGCTAAATTCTCGCAAACTTGACGTTCGGAACTGTAATCTAAAGCGCTAGTTGCCTCATCTAAAATCAAAAGATTTGGGTTTTGTAAAACAGTACGAGCTATAGCGATGCGCTGCCTTTGTCCCCCAGACAAACTCGAACCGCGCTCCCCTACCCCCGTGTTATAACCGGCGGACAAATTCATCACAAAATCGTGAGCTACCGCAATTTTCGCGGCCCTGACAATTTCATCGGTACTCGCATCGGGATTGGATAAAGCAATATTATCCTGCACGGTTCCGTTAAACAGCAAAGTATCTTGCAGCACCACCCCAATTTGGCGGCGCAAAGAATACAACTCGACTTTGTGGATGTCGTACCCATCGACAAAGATGCGGCCAGAAAGTGGGGCGTAAAGTCGCTGCAATAGCTTCATCAGGGTGCTTTTGCCCGAACCGCTCAAACCGACAATTCCCACAAAAGAGCCTTCTGGGAACTCTAAGTTGACATTTGCCAGTTGCAGGGGGCCGCTTTCTCCAAACCGGAAGGAGAGTTCCTCGAATTTGACCGCCCCTTTAATCTCTGGCATATCGATATTTTTTCGGTCTTCTTCATCCACTTCGGCGGGAGTATCTAAAACGTCCCGGAGGCGTTCCATCGACATACCGACTTCCTGGAAGCTTTGCCACACGCTGACGAACCTGAGTAAGGAACCGGTCACGTTGCCGGCTATAATCCTGAAGGCAATCAATCCACCTATAGATAAGTTACCGTCAATTACTAGATAAGCGCCTACCCACAGCAGGGCCAAACCGGATAGTTTGTTTAAGAAGCTACTGATAGAGCTAGCAGTAGTTTGAGTGAGAACCGTGTTAAAGCTGGCGGTCATAAAGCGGGCGTAACGGCTGGACCATTCCCAACGAGAGCGCAACTCTAGGTTTTGAGCTTTTACGGTTTGGATGCCGTTGAGGATTTCTACTAAGTAAGACTGAGAGTCGGCGTAACGTTCGGCTTTTTTCCGCAGCAGCCGTTGGATGATGGGAGAGTTGATTAGGATAATTACGCCAAAAAAGGGCACTCCGGCTAAGGCTACTGCAGTCATTAAGGGGTTTAGGGCCAGCATTACTGCGATGTAAATGACGGAAAAGACGGCATCTAAGACTACGGTTAAGGCCGTGCCGGTGAGAAAGTTTCTGATGTTGGCCAGTTCCCCGATACGACCGGTTAGGTCTCCTACCCGTCGGTTGTCGAAGTATCTCAGGGGGAGTCGCAGTAGGTGGTCGATGACTTCGGAACTGAGTTTGACGTCTAGTCTGTTGGTGGTGTCTACAAATAAGAAGGTGCGCAGGCCGCTGAGAAGGGCTTCAAAGAGGGCCACTATTAGCATTAATAGGGCTAGTATGTCTAGGGCTTCGATGTTGCGATCGCCCATTACTTTGTCGATGATTATCATGGTCATCAACGGGTTGACGAGGCCGAACACTTGCACGAAGAAGGAGGAAATTAAGACTTCGATGAAGACGGTGCGATGTTCCATCAGGGCGGGAACGAACCACCAGAAGCTAAATTGTTCTTTTTGTTCGCTTTTGGGGGCTGTGAGTAGGAGGATTTGTCCCATTTCTCCCCACAGTTCGGCGAACATTCCGGGTTTGAGTTTCTGGAGTCCTTGTTCGGGGCTGCCTAATACTATTTCTTGTTCGGTGATGCTGAATATGACGGCGAAGCTGTCTTGCCATTGAATCATGGCGGGGGCTCGGAGTCGATTTACTGATAGGGCGGGTACTTGTACTAATTGGCCTTGCAGTCCCATCATTTGAGCGATCGCCCCGCAAGCTTGCATGGAGATTCTGCCGGCGCTTTTTAGCTGGTTGGCGAGGACTCGACGGGTTACGTCTTTGCGAAATTTCAGTCCTAAGTGTTTGGCCAGCATTTGGAAGCAGGCTAGGGGGGCTTCTAGTTCTCCTTTGGCTCTGATTGTGGGATATTTTACGGATTGAGTTGCTTCTTCTTTTGAGGGGGCCGGGGGGCGCGGGGGGGCTTCGGGTATTTTTAATAGGTCGGCTGTTGCTAATTGCCCGCTGCTGTCGGTGCTGCTACCGTTGCTGCTGGAGGTTTCTTCTCCAGTTTCGCTGCCTTTGGTTTCTTGGGGAATGGGAAAGGAGGGTTTTTCGGGTATTCCTATGAGCCTGACTCCCCTGGGGCCTTCTATTTTTATGGGCTTGTTGGAGTTTTCGAGGGCTAGCCTGCTGCCGGTGGGGTAGTTTCCTACCATGCCGCTGCTTACGAACCATATATACCGGGGGTCTAGGGCGGATGCTAGGTTGGATTCTTTTCTGGTGCCTTCTTGTAGGTTGATGGCGATCGCTTCTTCCCAGAGCTGTTTGGCATATTGTTTGATATTAGCTGAAGTGTCTGCTTTTCTGGCGAGTTCTTCTCCCAGGAGTTCGAAGGTTTCGATGAGGGAGGGGGTGTCGGCGAAGGCTTCCCCGAAGGCGGGTTCGGCGGCTACTAATGCGAGGAAGTCTTCTGCGGGCAGGGTTATGGCGATTAGTTCCGTGGAGGCGATGGCGGTTTCGCAGGGCAATCCTCTGATTAGCCCGGTCCAGCCTAAGATTGCTCCGGGGCCTACTATTTGGAGGCTGGCGTTGCGCTGGGTTCGCCGGTCGTAACCTAGTATTCGGGCTTGCCCTTCGTAGATTATTGCTATTTGTACTGGCATTTTGTCGCGCTCGAATAGGGGTTGCCCGGTTTTGTACCCTAAGAGCTGGCATTTTGCTACTACTTGGTTTTTGATGGTGTCTTCTGGTAGGCGATCGAAGGGGGGTTTTTCTGCGAGAAATTTTTCTATTTGCTGCCTGGATATTGTGGAACTAGCCATTGGGTTTTTGTTGTTTCTAGTTTTTGGGTTTGTCTGGTTGTTTGGGTTTTGGTTGGGTTTTTTGGCGTCTGGGGAGGACGGGGGTTCTTTGGGGGTTTTTCGGGGTTTTCTAATCGGTTGCTGCCGCTGCGTCGGGTTCTGCGGGTTCGAGCTTTCCTATTTTGGCGGTCTCTTCCCGGAGCCAAATTTCAAATTGTTCGTTGATTAGGGCTTGCCGCATTTGGTCGTCTAGTTGGGCGGGGATGAATTTTTCGAGTCTGATGATTACGGTCCATTCTGCGAGACCTCTGGGCGCCCATAGCTGCCCGGGCTGGCTTACGGATAGTATTTTGCTTATGGCTGGGTGGGGCTGGCTTAGGGGTACGGGGCCTAGCTGCCCTCCGGTTTGGGCTTCGGCTCCTTCGCTGTATTGACTTGCGGCTTCGGTGAAGGTTTGTTCTCCTTCGAGTATTCGATAGTATAGTTCTTGGGCTAGGTTATGATTTTTTGTTCTGATTAACGAATAGACTACCCGGTCTAGACTGCTTTTTCGCGTTAGAAAGTATCTTTCTACTTTATTGCTCCAGTTCGCTTGTTTGAATTTTTCCACCGCTACTGGCATTGTTGCTATCTCTTCTAGTTCTGCTTCGGTTAGACCCCGCTCTTTTAGCCACGCTTCTTTCGTTTCTGGGGTTGTTAGTTGGTTTTGGGTTAGAAATAGTTCTACTGCTTTCCTTCTTTCTGCTTCGCTGCAGTTTATATTGGCGATGGCTTTGTCTATTATTAATCCGCGCAAGAAATGCGGCATTAGTTGATACCTTTTTAATAGCTTTGGTATCTCCTCTGCTTTCACGATTGTCTCTCCTATTTTAAATATTCCTGTCATCTTCTTGTTTTTTCTCCCGTTTTCCCTGCGCTTTTTCTATTTAGCTTTTTTTTCTAGGAAATATTTTAGAGTGCATCTCAATTTTGAATATGACCGGAGGCTTATCGCTTTTGGCTGGTTGCTGGTTGTTAATGGTAAGGCAATTAGCGGTTGGGAATCAACCTTTTTATTTTGGCGAAACTGAGATGCTTTCAGATTTTATTTTATGAGGTTTTATCTAGTTTTACGAATAACCTAAAATCCTTTTCTTGGTTTTCTTCTCAATTGCAGTCTCGCCTACTTTTTATTATCAAGGATTTTTGGGTGCTTGATGTGACGTTTTTTAATAATTTTTGCTTAAATTAATTTTTTGTATAACTTTATTTGCCACCATCTGTAAGCCTCAGACGCTTTTAATGTTTTTAAGTTCCACCTAATTACGGTCAAAATTACCAGTTTTTTTCAAAAACCTCCCGTGGTTTTGTTCGCGACATTTTCTAACAGCAAGCCCATCTTCAGAGCATAACTGGGACTACTAGAAATATTGGGAGTCGCTGCGATTTTCTGCTTAATTCGTCCCGCATACCATTGACGCAATTCTGAATTGGTCCCCAGTTCTATACTTAATTTTATATAATTTCCTTCGCTATCGGCAACTAATCCCGCCACTCCCAATTCTCGCAGCATGGCAGCCCCTTGTCGTCCTCTAGCGGTTTGTCCGTCTTTAACTGCGGTTGGAACTCCTTCTAATAACGGTTCTACTAAAGATGCAGCCCCGCTCCAAGGAAACGAGTCTAAATACACATCGGCCAGCTTTAAACACTCCCTTACATCTGCATTTGACTTTAACCTTTTTATCACAACTAACCTATTTTTGTCAACCCCAAATTGGGCCAAAAGCGATCGCATTTCCTTTAACAAAACCATGCCATCATAATCTTCGCCTCCCTCCTGCAAGGGATACAGCACCAAAACGGAGTTGCGTACGGCCTCTAAAATTTTGGCCCACGCTTCTCTCAATTCCGGGCCTATTTTCGAGATGGGGGCACCGGAGGCAAAAATGGTGGCATCGGCGGATGCCCCCCAACTCTGACGAGTGGGCTTTACTTCTGCCTGGCTTTCTACGGGAGACTCGAAACAAAAACCGCTGCCCTCAACTACTTTCAACTCTTCTCGATACTGCTGCTGGCCTTTTGGGGGTAATGTTAAATCGCCGAGAATGTAATAGTCAACATTGCGGATGCCGGTGCTATCTGGGGCGGCTGTGGCCGGGATTAGTTGGACTCTTGCCAGGCGGTGTAAGGCCAAGTCAGCGATGGGGTTGGCGATCGCCGTCGGATCGACACCTATCCAGAGCAACTCTAAGTCATCCCGCCGTATCCTCTCTGCCTGTTGTGGCAAGGTTTCTGGCAGTTGGACCATCTCAATGGCCAATTTTTGACAATATTTAGCCACAATATCATTTTCTACCTGTAAATTATAAAGCACTAAATCAAACTTTTGTCTATCCAAATATTTAATAAGAGGAATAATGGCAAAAGTCTGTCGGTTTGCGCTCAATTTATCTAACAAAATTCCGAGGCGAATTAGAGAGCGATCGCCCCTTTTAGAAGTAACTTTAGAAGTAGCTTTAGAAGTAACTTTAGAAGGAAAATTATAATCTAGTTGATGCCCCTCGTTTTGCAAAGCAAACTCCCAAATATCGGCTAACTTTTTCCAGGTATTTCCCAAAGGTAAATCCTGAAGATACAAAGGAGTTAAATTAACATTATTTTTAATAAAAGCAGCTAAACTCTGTCTGACTTCTGGGTTAGTATTAATCAAAGCATTGCTTCTCATATAATCAATCAAACCTTGCATATATTGGCAATAGCCATCTAATTCTTCTTTTTGCTGAAAGCCTAAAGGAGTCTCAAAAATAAATTGTATAAAATCAGCAAACAACCATCGCGGTATGGGAGCCCTTTGATAATTTACTGGCAACTGATAGGCATATTTGTAGAGGATAAAACCCAAAAAATATTGCAGGCTATTCCCGACATTCCAACCTCGAAGTACCACCGCAGCAATACTATCTAAAAACCCTTTCTCCCCTCGGTTTAAAGATTCGTTTTTGATGCCGCTATTAACCACAGCTTTATAAGCATGGCCCCAATCTCCCAAATACTTTTTCTTCAACTCTTCGGAAGTAAACTCCAACAATTCTTGAGCGAGTTTTTGTCGATACTGGCGCAATTTATTTAATCCAGACTCGTCAAGAGGATTTTTTCGATATTGCTCGACTAATTGGGTAATTTTAAACGAATTAAACTCGGAGCTAATACCTAATTTTTGTCTGACTTTCTCTTTAAGTTCATCCCCTAAAAAGCTATAACTCGAATCTTCTAATAATTTCCGATAAAACCGCTGATAATCTTGAGGGTTTTCTCCTGAATTTAGATTAATTTGAGTTTGCTGGCGGGGATGTATGCGCAGTTGAGATAAAGTTTGGTTGGCAAAACCAATTTTATAATTTCCCATAATTCTCAACCACATATCCACATCTAATAGTTGAGTAAGACTGCTATCAAAAACTCCCACTTTATTAAAAACGTCTTTGCGAATTAACACCGTTGTCGGTTCGCCAATTTTATTCCAGCGGCCTCTCATCCAATTAGCATCTATTAATAGTTCTTTGCCCCACTGAACTGTTTTTAAATTCGACCAATCTTTATGTAAATCTTGAGTGCCTCGATAGGCTGCCATGCAATTTGCATTCGACTCGGCCCCCGGTTCTAAAAATACTCGTCTCGGGGAAAATACTAAACCGATTTCTTCATCGCTTTCGGCTAGTTTAACCATTTCTTCGACGCAGTTTGCTGCTAACAAGTCATCCTGAAATAAAAATTTGATATATTTACCTCTGGCCTCGGAAATGCAAAAATTTAAGTTGCCGACTAAACCATAATTTCGATGCAGGATAACCCGCAAGTCTAAGTCGGGATTTTTGAATTGAAATTCTCTTAGTATCTCCACGGTTTTATCGGTGGAACTGTCGTCGGCAACAATTATTTCTAAATTGGGATATGTCTGAGAAATAGCGCTTAAAAGTGCTTCTTTAATAAAGGCTTCTCCATTAAAAGTCGGGATGCAAATACTCACTAGAGTATCGGTCAAGAAATCGGCTTTTGTCGCAGTCAAGAAACCCGGTTTTTTAAAAAAACCGGGTTTCTGAAATAAGATTAAACCGGGTTGGGGTAAGCTGGTAAAGTTATCTGTTAATTGGGCGATATATTCTAAGCGTTTTTTAATTTCTTTTCCCCTCGCCGCCGGACTTAATAAAGTTTTAAGATCCCGCGCGGCCCTGGCACCAACTTCTCGCGCTTTTTGATAATTATTAAAGACATATTGCATTAATTTAGCGCAATGTTCGATGCTAGGGTTTGCCCAAATATCTCCTCTTTTGTAAGGTCCGTAATTGCCAGCAATTTCTACTGTTTCGTAATCGACTAAAAAGCTATTGCCGAGGTTCATAAATTCGATATTGGAAGAGTAGCCGGTAGCTATTACTGGTTTGCCGTAATACATGGCTTCGGACATAGTTAAACCAAATCCTTCGGCGCGATGCAAGGATACATAACAGTCGCAGTTATAGAGGAGGGCGTTGATTTTTTCTTTGGATAAATAACCATCTATTAATTTGATGGATGGGCTGTTGGCGATCGCCTCAATTAATCTCGCCCTATCCCCAGGAAATCTTTGGGAGTTTGAACATTTTATGACTAACAAAACATCTGGGTTATTCTCCCCAAATGCTTGTTTAAATGCTCGAACGGTAGCGATAGGATTTTTCCTTTCTATATTGCTAAAAAAGTCGAAAATAAACAGAAAAATAAATTTATCTGGCGGCAAATTTAAAGCTTCTCTACCCAAAGTTGGTATCGGTAAATCAATACTCGGCATCATTTTAATAACCGGCACTGGCGAAACTTTGGCAATGGATTCGACGCAGTAATTACTGTAAGTCCAAATCTCGTTAAAGGGTTTAAAAGCCGACATCCATTCTGGGGGAAATTTTGGAAGTTCCCACGCCCAAAAACCGATATTATAGCGGCGGGGAAAATATTTTTCGATCGCCCCTCTTTTCATAAAGGTTTTGACTTCGTGGGCGTTGACTTGAAGGATATTTATGGGGTAAGGATTTTCTTGGGAAAATTTTTCTTGATAGGTAACATCGGAGTTGCGATGGGGGGTGCTGATGATGTTATTTATGACATAAGGAATGTCGGTAGTTTCTATGGCTCTAATGGTTGCTCTTACTCCTTCTCCTATGCCTAATTCTCCTTTGACAAAACCGGCAATGTTGACTCCTAATTTTTGACTTACGAAGGATTGACTTTGGGGAATATTTGTTTTTGCTTCGGTGGGTTGGAGGAGTTCTAATGTTTGGAGATAGTCTCGCGATCGCCACAAATATTCTTTCAATTTTCCGGCGTTATATTCAGACAGTTTGCCAAACCATTCTTGGGAGATTTTCTTTTCTGTCAGCAGGTGGATGGATGAATGGTTTGTGTAGAGGTTTAAACCGAATTTTTTTGCTAAAATTGATAAGGATTTAAGACTATATAAAGAAATATGTTGACCTTCGTTTAGGGCGTAGTACCACCACTGGTCTGGTTTTGGGTTATTTGCGGGAATTAATTCGGTGCTAAAAAGGATATTTTGGGAATATTTTAAAAGTTCTTCTATTTCTTCTAAGGGGTTGACTAAATGCTCGAATACTTCAAAGGCTGTTAGTAATTGATAGGAGCGATCGCCTCTGGTTTCAAAACCCTGAGCGAACAGATTTTGACAATATTTATCTTCCCAGAAAAAGTTGTAGCGAATGTCTCGCATTAAACGTACTAATAAACCATAACCGCCGCCGAAATCTAGGAAGGAAGCTTCGGAATTAAAAAAGTTACTAATGATGTTATTTGTAATTTGGGCGAGCATTAAGTTTCTGAAAATTAAACCTTCGTCGCTGGGAGCGATCGCTTGGGAATAAGCATCGCCTAACCAGTAAGGTTCTTCTGTTTGGATAAAACCGCAGTTTTGACATTGAAAATATTGGATATTGTATTTGCCGTTTAAGATTTTGGCGCTGGCAAAAGGGAGAGATAGAGATTGACAAACTTTGCAATTCATTATATTTGGGAATGGGGAATTGGGAATTGGGAATTGGGAATTGGGAATTGGGAATTGGGAATAATTATAAATTTAATTATGGTGCGCGGTGCGCACCCTACTTTTTATCGATGAATTTGATGTATGGCAAATAAGGAGAGTTTTCCTCGGAAAAGGTAGGTTTTATTTCAGAGCCGGGTAAATTAATTTTGTAACCCAATAAATAAATAAGGGCGGCATTTTCCCACCAAGGATGTTCGATAAATTGAGTTGATTTCCAGATGTCATCTAAAAGTTTTAGAGAAATCGAACTTTTTAACAACATTAAGACTCCAGTATTGGGGATTTTTTCTCCGGCAATGCGGTGTTGAACTAAATAAATTAGTTTTTTCGATTCTATTTCCTCGGCAATGTCGCCCCCAGAAGTATTTACAAATATGGCATCGGCATCTCTCCATAAAACTAAGTCATAAACAGCGAGTAATTTTCTTATTAATTCTATTTTTCCCCAAGCGGGAGGTCGTTGGTTTTTAGAACTCTGGTAGTGCAGTTCGAGTTCGTAGTTGAAACGACTGGCGTAATCTTTGAAGGTCACGCTTGAGAGTTTTAGAAAGTGTTTATGTTCTCCGTATCCAAAGGAGCAAATAACTTTTCGCATCATTTAATAATAGGTCTTCTTATTAAGTAGGGTGCGCAATGCGCACCAGAAGGAATTTTTATCGCTAAAGCGATTACTACAAACTAACGGTTAATGATAAAATTATAGCTGCTAAGATTCCTGGGCCTTAATAATCATGGAAGTCGAACCAATAAACCAAGAACTCCTCAAACTTCTGCCCGTAGATGCTAAATTAATTATAGAATTTGGCTGCGGCAGCGGCGCTACTGGGGCTCGCTACAAATTAATTAATCCTCACTGTTTTTATATGGGTATTGAATCTAATCCAGAATTGGCTAATTTTGCTAAACAAAGATTGGATAAAGTGGCGTTCGCTCCCCTAGAAAATAATCCCAATTTATTAGATATCCAACCGGGCAGCGTTGATTGTTTGGTTTACGGTTCCACTCTGGCAGAAATCCCTAATCCTGCTTCGATTTTAACATACCATAAAACTTGGCTTAAGGATGACGGTCAAGTTTTGGCAATTATTCCTAATATTCAACATTGGCGCAGAATTGTTAATCTGATTAAAGGCGAGTGGGAAAACCCAGAAAATCTCAAGCAATGGTTTACTTTAGATTCTCTTAAATTATTGTTTGCTGAAGTGGGTTTGCAGGTATATGAAATTCAAACTAGGGGCAGTAAAGGAGAAGAGTTTCAAAGGTTCAAAAAGTTAATGGAACCCATGGCTAATGCTTTGGGTTTGTCGGCAGAAAATTTTGCGACTCAAACTGCTGCCGAATATTATATCGTCCGCGCTACAAAATCTCTTTTGCCGCCGCGAAGGTTGTTGGTTCAAACTATTATTATGGCACCTACCGGTTGCGATCGCGTCCGGGTTTTAGAACCCGATCGCTTCACTTCCACTATTCCCGGTACCCGCACTATTTCTGCAGTAAAATCTGCCGATTTAAACGCCGCCCTGCCAGCAGAAGAAAAGGTCTTTATTTGGCAGCGGACGATTATGACTTATTCCGCCCACATCCAACAGCTAAAAAATCTCCTCCAACGGGGTTATTTAATAGTAGCAGAAATTGACGATAATCCTATCCGCCGCCCCGAATATGCCGATAATAATTATTTGAGCTATCGCGGCTGTCATTGCGTTCAAACTTCTACGGAACCTCTGGCGGATTTTTTGCGTCAATACAATCCTAATGTTGCCGTTTTTGGAAATCATTTAGCTTATTTACCACCGCCGCGAAACTATGACAATAACCAGACAGTTACTATCTTTTTTGGCGCTTTAAACCGGGAACAAGATTGGCAACCGATTATGCCATCTCTTAATCAATTAATATCAGAATATGGAGAAAAAATTAGATTTAAAATTATTCGCGATCGCCTCTTTTTTGACAGTTTAAATACTCCTAATAAAGAGTTTGAACCGTTTTGCAGTTACGACAGATATAAAGAAATTCTCTACAGTGGCGACATCGCTTTATTACCTCTAAACGACAATCCAGTTAATCGCATGAAATCGGATTTAAAATTCGTGGAATCTGCCGGTTATGGCGCTACAGTTTTAGCAAGTCCCACCGTTTACGAAGGGTCAATTGTGGAAGGAGAAACGGGTTTAATTTATGGGTCAGTTGGCGAATTTGAAACTAAATTAAGA
Organism: uncultured bacterium; assembly: GCA_964619285.1. GTDB lineage: Bacteria > Cyanobacteriota > Cyanobacteriia > Cyanobacteriales > Microcoleaceae > CALKCV01. The sequence goes on from CAZUCT010000032.1 coordinate 11,459, forward strand.
CAATTAATAGAAAATACCAATTTGCGCCAGAAATTAGCCGCTAACGCTTATAATTGGGTCAGGGAAAATCGCTTGCTTTGCCAACATTACCGCCAGCGGCGAAATTGGTATTTAGCAATGCGAGACCAATTACCTCGTTTAAATGAAGAGTTACGGAGTCGAGTCCCAGAATTGTTTATTAATTAATAATAGTTATGCGAATATTATTTACAATCGCTCATTTTTTCAATCCAGAAGGCGATGGAAAACACGGTTCTTTGCGCAAAGATCCTCAGTCGCGGCGGATAGCATTAACTACTTGTTTGACTGCTTTGCGGGCTTTGTATGGTAAGTCTCAATATGAAATTCATATCGGCAAACATGAGGCGATCGCTTCTAACGAGTCCCACTGCCACGACGTAGATATTATTGTTTGTACGACCAAAAATTTCCATTTGTTATCGGAAATTCCTCTGGCATCTAATTTTTTAATGCACCACAATACTAATGCGGAACCGATGCTTTTGGGGTTTGAATGTCAGGCGGTTTTAAAATCTTGTCTGGGCAAATACGATTATTATTGTTATTTGGAAGACGATTTAGTCTTGCACGACCCTTGGTTTTTTGTGAAGTTAAATTGGTTTACTCAGAAAACTGGCAACGGCAATTTACTCCAACCAAACCGTTACGAAATCTCTCCTTTGGGACCGGTGCCGAAGGCTTATATCGATGGAGATTTGCATCCGAAAGTAACGGCATCTTTTCAAAATGTTAGAGAGCGATCGCAATTAAGCGGTAAAATTATGGAACAAGCAATTACTTTCCGGCGCACTTTTAATCCTCATGCCGGTTGTTATTTTTTAAATGCGGAACAGATGAGGGAATGGGCGAGCAAACCTTATTTTTTAGATAGGGATACTAGCTTTATCGGTCCTTTAGAAAGTGCGGCAACTTTGGGAACTATGAAAACTTTTAGAATTTATAAAACCGCCGGTCCCGATGCTAGTTTTCTGGAGATTCAGCATTTTGGGACGACGTTTTTGAGTTTGATTGGCAATCAAATACCTTTTGCCCAGGATAAAGCTGAGGTTGAGGAAAAAGAAGAGGAAGCTGAGAAAGAAGCGCCAGCAGAAGTGGAAGCTAAAACAGAGAGCCTGTAGGTTGGGTGGAACGAAGTGGAACCCAACGGTTTTTTTTAAAACCTGTTGGGTTTCGTTTCACGCGCGCCCTACCTACTAATACTAGAGCCTGTAGGTTGGGTGGAACGAAGTGGAACCCAACGGTTTTTTTTTTAAAACCTGTTGGGTTTCGTTTCACGCGCGCCCTACCTACTAATACT
>CAZUCT010000032.1:12876-24724 GCA_964619285.1 uncultured bacterium
TTTTTTTTTAAAACCTGTTGGGTTTCGTTTCACGCGCGCCCTACCTACTAATAACTAATAACAGTATAAAAATAAACCCCCGCAGACAAACCAGAAAAGTTTTCTGCGACGGTTTATGGTTGAAGATTTCTCTGTAGAACCATCCAGAAAACCCTCGTTAATTGTCTCAAAACTAACGAGAGTTTTTAGTAGGTTTAGATGATGATGATGTCGTTGGCCGACAAGCTCGGCGTTACACCGTTGGCATCAGCGCTGAAGCGTGCGATAGTAATCACCTCGGAGCCATCACCTTGCGCTCCATTAGGATCGTACTTCAACGCCCCTACTCCAACCGTGTTTCCATCTGGACCGATGCCGTTTCGTTCGTAAATTATGGCTGGGAGGCTGCCGCGCGGGTCAACATCGGGACGGTAGTTAGCGTTAGCAGGAACGGAGATGAATTGGAAGTTAGTGGCGCTGATAAAATTGCCATTACCATCTAGATAGCTGTCGCCGCCCAAGAGGATAGAATCATCGTTGGGGTTAAAGTCCCTGATAGTTGTCAGGAGGCCGCTTGGATTAGTCTCCCCAAAGAAACCGAATGCGTCTCGACCGGCATCGCCAGTGAGTACATCTGCAGTGATTTCAGAACCAACAGCACCTTGAGCGAAAAGGGTATCGTTGCCGTCGCCCCCGTTGAGGCTGTCGGCTCCCGATCCGCCCCAGAGAATGTCGTCGCCGCCGCCGCCGAAGAGGGTATCGTTTCCTCCTTCCCCTCGGAGGGAGTCGGTGCCGCCACCCGTCACCAAACTATCGTCGCCCAGGGCACCGGTTAAGGTGTTGTTGCCGTTGAGAAGGGAGACAGATACGACACTGGTGCTATTTTCTACTCCCCGTATCGTGTCGTTACCGCCACCGTCGCCGACGAGCTGGTTGGAAGTTCCGCCGAAGACGATGAGGTCGTTGCCGCTACCGTCGTTGAAGAAATTGGTAACGCCGGCGTTGGTGTTACCGATGAGGACATCGTTACCCGCACCGCCAGTTAGGGTGATCTGGCTGATGGCAACGTCGATACCGATGCTGGTGGCATCTATGGTATCGTTACCGATGCCGCCGTCGGCTTGATTGAAGATACCTGTCAGACAGTCGTTACCCACGCCGCCGATCATGGTGTCGCTGAGAGATCCCGCTACCAGAGTGTCGTTACCTTCGCCGCCATCTAAGAGGTTTTGACCGAAGTAGTTGGTGCTGTTGAGAGGCACGCCGTTTTGGTTTACTAGGCCATTGAGGCTATCGTCGGGTAAACCTGCGGTGATTAGGTCATCGCCAGTACCGCCTTCCAAGGTATCGCGAGAAGCCCAGCCTCGGATGGTATCGTTACCGACACCGCCGCTTAAGGAGTTCCTGCCGTCGCCAAAGTTGCCGATGGGGCCTTGTAGGGAGTCGTTACCTTCTCCGCCGACTAGGGTCGACCTTTCGCTAGTTTGAATGGCATCTAGCTCGCTGAAGGCAACTTGGGCACCTCGGTTCATTACCGATACGATGTCGTTGCCATTATCCCCAGACACGAAAACTTGGGTGCCCACGCCTTCTAGGGTGTCGTTATCTTTACCGCCGTAGATGATATCGCGGTCTTGGGAGCCCCTTACTAAGTCGGCTCCGGAGTTGGCAGAGATGAAGTTTCCGGCTGGCCCGCCTAACTGTAGTTGGGAGCCGCTGATTTGTAACCCTTGTATGTCCAGGTTGTTGCTGCCGCCGCTGCTGAGGAGGGCACCGATAACGTCGTTGCCTTTGCCACCATAAATCGAGTCTCTTCCTTGAAGTCCTGCGATTACTGTATCGTTGCCTTGGTTGCCGCTGAACCAGTTGGAACCGGAGATACCTTGGATAAAGTCGTCTCCGCCGCCGCCGTAAATGCTAGAACGGGCGTTAGCTTCTATGCTATCGTTAGCCGCTGGACCAAAGTTGGCATTGTCTATATCTTCTAGTTGATTGGGGTTGGGTATTGAATCGCCAAACCCAAAGCTTCCGTTTCCTGTCAATCGCAGGACGTCTTCGCTGGCACCACCGGCTAGGGTATCTGCCGGGCCTTGACCGATTAGGGTGTCCCTGCCAGGTCCGCCTAATACTAAGCTGCCACCAAGGGTAGAAGTTTCAATAAAATCGTCCCCTGCAAGGGCGTTAATTGTATCGGCCTGTGCTATTTCGTCACCTGCCTCAACGTCCTGATTAAATCGATCGTCGTTGGGTGTCAGAGTTACCATCTTTTTTCACTCCTCATACAAAAATGGTCATCGAGCTGTCTGTTTCTGTTTGTTTCTGTTTGTTTCTGTTTGTTTCTGTTTGTTGTGGCTACAGATGCCGCCAACAACACTTTTTACTATTTGGATTCGGCTGTAGTTTAACTTTTTATCAGGGATCTGTCTAGCTTTTTAAGCATAAATCTGCCTTCCTCTCTGTCCAACGCTATCCCACACTTTAATATGGCCCGGTATTTTTGGTTGGCGCTGGACTTTTGACTATTGCTAGGGGCCCTGGTTGATTTTTTTATGCCAATTTTCCCTTTAGGGACTTCCAAAAATTAAAATCTCCCAACAATAAAATAATATTGTTGGGTTTCGTTTCACTTCACCCAACCTACATTTGTTGTTGGGTTTCGTTTGACGGAGCCCAACCTACAGTGGAATTATTTATTTGGATGCCCTTTAAGGATAGCTAGCATTAGTTTAAACAGTGAAGTTTAAACTTGTCTTTTTTGGCCTCTGAGTTTGCCAATCTTGGGATGGTTTATTATAGCGACTTTATTACCATAAACTGTTGTACCTGCAAATTAGATTTCCTAAAGTATGCCCTCTAAGGGCGATTTTAGAGGAAAGCAAGTTGTGTCCATCGAGCTCCTGGATTCATTTCAAAGTATTGAAACAAAACTTAACAACTTTTCTGGACGCAGTTATTTAGGTCTAGTTCCCCACTTGAGTCACTAATCCTTGCGGCCAATTAAGCTGCTAGGTGTTTTGGAGGTTGTTGGCCGATAGTTGCTGGCAAAGAACGGCTGGCTACTTGCTCTATTAACTTCAAGTGTTTGGGCAACAAATCGGAAAGAGCGTAACGTTCTAATACGGTTTTTCGGGCTTGGGCCCGCAGTTCGGCCATTCTGGTCGGACTGTCCAATACTTCGTCGATGCGATCGGCTATCTGTTTGGGGGAGAAGAAGTCGACTAAGAGGCCGTTTTCTCCGTCCTGGATTACTTCCCGCACCGGTTGGGTATCGGAACCGATGACCAAGCAGCCGGTTGAGAGTGATTCTATCATCGACCAGGATAATACAAAGGGTCGAGTTAAATAAACGTGGACGTCGGATGCTTGGATGACTTTTAAATACAGGCCGTAAGGTAAGGAACCCAGAAAGTGAACTCGGGATAAATCTAGGGGGATTTTTTTGAGCATATATTCTTTGTAGCTGATGCCGTTGGGCAGGGCCTTGCCGTAGCAGACTCGTTCGGAACCGACGATCGCTACATGACAGTTGGGCCTCCTTTCTTGGACGTAGGCGATCGCTTCGATAAATTCGGGAAAGCCTCGATAGGGCTCCATCCCCCGCGATACATAAGTTACCAGTTCTTCGACCCCGGATAGGTCGATGTTGGGCAAGACGAGTTTGGCCCTTGGGTCTGGTTTGAAATAGTCGGTATCTACGCCGTCGTGAAGGACGGATAATTTGCTTTGCAGTTCCGGGGGAAATTGCGATCGCTGCCAAAATGTCGGAGATAGGCCCCAGTCGCAAGTATAGAGGTCCAGCAATATGGGAGAGTTTTTTACCCTAATCCTGGCCATGTCATCGACTGTTAAGGGTTCGGCGGGGTCAAAATCGGCATCGGACCCTTTGGCATGATAGAACCACTCGAAATAACAAAGAAGGGGGACGTCGGGAAAGGCTTCTTTGACAAACAAGGTCGGCCCCCAACCGGAGTGGCCGCAAACGACATCGGGGACAAATCCTTGGGCCTTTAATTGTTCGGCCATTCTAAATACTGCTTGTCCGTGGATGACGGCGTTTTCTAAGGGCCGGACGTAGTGGTGGGTTTCGGGGCGGGCGTCGCGACTGGGGGCGAATAAGGCTTTATAAACTCCGGGTATTTTCCACTCGGGACGTTCGTTTTTGGTCCCAAATACTACTTGATTGTTGGGATTGGCACCTAGAGTGGTAATAATATGACGGTATTGGGCGGGAAAGTTGGGATGGAGAAATAGGGCTTTCATTTCTTAATTGGGAATTGGGAATTGGGAATTGCTAATTGATTTTAGGGGCTTGACAGACCCAGACGCAATCTCGGGGGACGGTCTGGGTGTCTTTGAGAATTATCTGATAATTTAGGTGGGTCAGGAATTTTTCCATAATATTATCTGTCATTACGGAAAATGCGGTTCCGTGTCTTTTTCCCAAAAGGTTTTTATCCCAGTCGGAGAGGAATTTTTTCCAGCCTAAGTCGCTGAGAATATTGGTGTGATGAAATAGACAAAGACGTTCTCCTTTTAAAAGTTGAGGAATGCGGGTTAGGTAGTTGAAAATATCTCGCGGTTCTATGTGGACCATGGTGTCGTAACAAAAGCAAATATCGGCGCTTTTTGGGGGGATGTTATCTAAGTTGATGCCGTCGAGTTTGATGTAGGTAACGGTGTCGTTTTGAAGGCGATCGCTTGTTGCTTTTAACATTTCTGCGGAGATGTCGGCGCAGATTAGTTTCTGGCAATGTTTTAATAACAAAGCTGCGGTTTTTCCTCCACCAATTCCTATTTCTAATACGGTGTCTGTTGCTTTGACGTAAGGGGCCATAAATTTGGTTTCGATTAACGCTTCGTATTCGGCTAAAGAATTAGCTGCCCCCGCCGCTTTACCTATCCATTCGTCTCCCGGATAGGCGAGATTTTCGTCGCCGCTTTTTTGCCAATTTTGAACGTATTCATCCCAAGCTTTTTCGTATTCAATATTCATAGTCAGTTCGTAGTAATCGCTTTAGCGATTTTAGAGTAATTTGTATCTCAGAAACCCGGTTTTTCCAAAAAACCGGGTTTCTTTACTTAAAAAAATCAATCCCCAATTCCTCAAACAACCTGCGGTTATAAGGTAGAAAATATTCGGTTAATTCTCGATAAATTGCCTCGCTAACTGGGGGGTAATTGTTTTGATTGTAAGGGATATATTCATCTAATTTGTGGCGAGGCAATTCTAAGAATTGTTCTACTTTTTCCATAGTTGCTGGCGGACAGTTAAAAAAGTCTTCGCTTTTGAGGATTAAAAATTGTTCTCTGGGAAAAACTTTCATCCAGTTTAACAGTTGTTCGACATAAATGCCACGGGCGAGATAGCTGTAATGTTGATGGTTAAAACTGTAATAAGTTCCGTCGTTAAGGATTTTTTCATTTTCTCCTGCGAGTCGGGTTGATTCGGCGGCGATCGCTTCTGCCAAACTCAGATTTTCGCAGCCTATTCTAACTTCCCAGTAATAATGAGAAATTGCTCTTTCGACTGGATTTCTTAATAATACAATTAATTTTACTTCTGGATCTAAATCGTAGAGTCGCGGGGCAACTAAGGGATGATATAAATAATAAGGGCTTCCTTCTCCGGTTATTATGTCTGGGGCGAGGTCGGCAAATTGGGATTGATACCAGTCCAGTCCTTTATCAAAATTAAAATCAAAATAATGTATTTCTTTACCGGAGGCGGGGGCAACTTTTGGATGTTGAATTAGATAGTTATATAAGGAGTTTGTGCCGCCTTTTTGGGTTCCTATTATGAGAAAGTCCGGTCCTTTTATTTGGTTCATTTTGTTGATTTTTAAGTTATCAATCGCTGAAGCGATTACTACGAACTAAATTGCTGAAGCGATTACTACGAACTAAATCGCTGAAGCGATTACTACGAACTAAATTGCTGAAGCGATTACTGCGAATTGGGATTGTTTAAACCTGATTCGGTGAGGGCGCGATCGCATTCTTCTGTTACGTTTAATTCGGCTGCCCAATAGTTGAGGTAATCAAAATCTAGGCTGTCTCCTTGGAGTTTTAAGACTCCTAAAATATCGCGCCATTGCTTTTCAGATTTGTTGTCGGCGATGCAGTACCAAATTAGTTTTTGCAGGACGATATCTTCGGCAGTACAGATATAAAATGATAAAGAAGGCGAGTCGGTGGGATAAATTTTGATTCGGCGACTAATAGCAGTTTTGCGAAAATTATCATCGGGCCGAATTAAATAAATATCGGCTTTCAAAGCAGAAGTAAAGTGAATGACATTGAAAGTATTTGTTCGGTAGCTTAAGGCTTCTTCAACTGCTACTTCGCTGATATAAAAATCAGATTGCATTGCTTCGATAAGTTGCGGGGCATCGGTTTCTTCTAGCAAGATAGCAATATCGGCATCTCTGGTCGTTCTCGTTTCTCCCAGAATTGAACTTGCCAGTCCTCCTCCTACAAAATAAGGGATGTTTAATTCTTCGAGAATTTTAGCGATCGCTGCTGCTAATTCGATGGGAGTTTCCAGCATAAAATCTTTCTCCACAAGTGTTTCAATTTGACAAAAAGCTTCGCCAAGTTCCAACTTAATCAGTTCTAATTTGCGAGCCCTTCGGGTTAGTATAGAATACTTTTTGCTAAAATTTTTCCAGAAAATAGCCCTCAGTTGTTTGTTTAAAGTCATCATCTGTTGGACTCTCCTTTCTAGGGGAAGTTTTCTCAACAGTTTAAACATGATAATTTCTGCTTCTGGGGTGGTGTCTTCTGCTTGAGTTTTATAACCTGGGGGAATGGTTGGAGTTTTCATTTTTTTCTAGGAAATTGGGAATGTTTAAATCGCTAAAGCGATTACTACGAACTAACTTGCTTTCTGCCTTCAAAAAAGACTCCGGCGGCGAGTATTTCTCTGCCTTTTTCGCCTAACATTTCGTCGAAATTGTCGCCTTCTTGGATTAAAAATGCGTGCCAATCTGCCAAACGGTCTTGCCATTTTTGTTGTTCCAAGTGCGGCCAAATTATTCTGATTAACATCATTAAACTGTAAGAGGGATAATGGTGTTCTAAGATGCCGCTGTTTATTTCTTCAAAGTCTGACATGATTTGCCGCAAGCCTTGAATTGTCATGTTAAAATAATGATTGGGGTCGCTGTGAAATGGTTGTAAAAATGCGGTGTCGATAAAGATTAAGCCACCGGGTTTTAAGATGCGATAAAGTTCTTTGGCGGTGAGAAAAGGATTGGGGATGTGTTCGAAAACTGCGTGACTGATGATTCCATCAAAACAGTTGTCAATAAAGGGTAATTTTTGGGTGTTGCATACTATATCTGTGAAGGGATATTGCTGTACTTCTAAATAGCAAATATTGGGTTTTAAATATTCTTTTTGGGTGTTGCCCGCGCCAAAGTCTAATACTATTCCTCGGTCTCCGATTTTGTCTAAGACTTTGAGAATAGCTTCTGAATAGGGATGGGTTTTTTGGGGTTCTGTTAGTCGGGTAAAGGGGGCATCTTTGGGTTGTAAAAAATGAAGTGTATTGCCTCTTTTCCTGATGGGGCAGTTTTTTTGGGGGCAGTTTATAATTGGGTTGTTGGTGGGAGAAAAAGCTTGGTTGGCAGCGGATTTTGAAGGGACGAGTGCGGATGGGTTGTTGGTAGAGTTACAGGATTTTTGCGGATGAAAGGGTAAATCGCATACCGGACATTTTAAGATTTTTTCGAGATTAAATATTCTTTCTCTTTCTGGGAATATTTCTGGTTTGCCAATTACTTTAAATTGATTTTTATAAATAGATTTGGGGGGGTTGCTTTCTGCTACTATTTCTATTTGTATTTCTGATTCTGGTTGAAGGGTTTCTGGCAGTAGAAGCTCTCCCCAAAAACCGCTGTGGGGGGCGTTTTTTTGGTTGGGGAAAACTTTAGCGACATCGGGGCGATCGCCTCCATGCAATAAAGCGGCGTAGGGTTCCCCGTTGAGATAAATATTTAATTTGACTTCTGCCCCACCGGGAAGATTTTCCTCGGGAATGTACCAGCCGGCAAATTTGGTTAAGTAGTTTAATTCCATGGTTTGGGGACTGTCGAGGTTGAACATTTAATTGGGAATGGAGAATGAGTTTGCGATTGGAGAGTTGGGCAATTTAAAGAGTACCAGTTAATTTAACGCGATCGTTTTAATCAAGAAAATCGGTTTTTGGCCTAAGAAGTTAAGTACATGGCCAAGGGCCCCTTGCTAGAGGTTTTGTTGCGAGTTGGTCCTGTTGGTCCCCTTCTGTTAGGATAAAATAACAGAAACAATCGAGAAAATAGTGACACAAAAATCTCTAAATACTGTTGAGCTATTTTGCGGTATTGGTGGTTTTAGAATAGCTGCCGATGTCGAAGGTTTAACGACTATTTGGGCGAACGATAATTGCGCTAAAGCGGGTAAGGTTTATGGCGATCGCTTTGGCATTAATGAGTTAAATATAGAGGACATTCGCGCTGTTTGGCAAGAAATACCCGCCCACGATTTGTTAACAGCAGGTTTTCCTTGTCAACCTTTTAGTAGCGCGGGTAAAAAAGAAGGATTGCGGGATGCCAGAGGACATCTTTTTGAGGTAATTATTGAGGTTTTGCAACAACATCAACCTCGGTTTTTTATCTTAGAAAATGTCAAGGGAATTTTGAGTATGGAGTCTGGGTGTCATTTTGCGACAATTTTATCTCAATTAACTAGGGTTGGCTATAGAGTAGAATGGCGCTTGCTTAATGCTATTTATTTCGGTTTGCCCCAAAATCGGGAGAGAGTTTTTATCGTGGGGGAGTTAATTAATGAGAAGGAAATTAAGGATGAGTTTTCTAAGATTCGTTTGGCATCTGAGGAGGATATTTTTGAAGCGAAAGAGAGTTTTTTAGAAACTCATAATTGGTTAGAATTAGAAAAGCATACTGGCAAGTTTCCTGGTTGGGGAATTGCTGTTAAAGAAAAGTTTTGCGGTTGCGATTTAAGCAGCTTTTCTGAAGCAGTAAAATTAGTACCATTTAAAAGTCTTCTCCAATCAAATGTTAGCGGCAGTTTTGACTTGACAGAAAGTACAATTTCCCGTTTGGAGAATAGTTCCAAAGTCAATCGTTTTGTTAATGGAGTTGAGATTCTTTACAATCAAAAAGGGGGGGCGAGAATGGGTTATACTGTATTTGGAACTGAGGGAGTAGCGCCTACTTTAACATCGACTACTAGCAGACATTACGAACGGTACAAAATAGGGGAGAAATATCGGCGTTTAACGGATGTGGAATATGCCCGCTTGCAGGGCTTCCCGGACGACCATTGTTCGGCGGTGGTAAGGCGCGATCGCTACATTCTTTACGGTAATGCCGTTCCCCCACTAATGGTTAGATGGGCGTTGCAAAAGATTATGGCAAAACCCAGAAAATTAAACCCTCCTAAATATCGTCAATTGACAATACCATTTTCTTAAAATCAGATGAAAAAACAAGAACTGAAGCAGCGATTATTGCAATCCCTTGAGGAAACTGTAGGTGCTTTAAACCAGGCACTTAGAGGAGAAAATATAGACCAAATTCAACCTGTAATTGAAAGAGTAAGTGGCGGTAAAATTCCTAATTGGTATTCACATTTAGTGGAAAAAAACGCCCTGCCTAATCTTGATGGTAAGACGGTAGGTAGTGTCATTGAAAAGTTGCTTGTAGCAGTTCTGGAAACTTTAACTTTTAAGGATATAGAGCATCATTTTTTAACAATTAATCCTGCCAAAGGAGTCGATTTACCCGAATTAGAAATTGGCATCAAGTCTCCTTCTGAAAACTTCTGTACCAGCGAGCCATTTTATTCTGCTTATGAGAGATTATTAGGCAGCGAGTATGATTGTTTGGTGTTATTAACAAATTATCAAACTGCTAAAGAAAGACCGCCGCTAAAGCTAGAAGTTACCAAATTTAAGTATTTGTCTAATACAGAATTAGCCGACGCGACTTTATGTCGATTAGCTCGCAAACATAGAGAATGGTTAATAGCTCAAAATGAGGCTGGTGCTAAAAAGATATTTTGGTTCTTAGCTTATGCTAATAAACATGACTGGAGAGCTAAGTGGCTATTGAAACTTATCGAGGCAATTAACTCTAATGAAGTTGCAGGAATTATTAATAAAGCCGCAATAGATTTTGCCAAAAGCAATAAAGAGTTGGAGAAAAAGAGCAAAGAGCCAAGTCCTGACAGAGAATTGCAAGCGATCGAACAAATTCAATCTGTTACCCCTACTTACATAGGAATTATTGATGCTGCAAGTAATTGGGTAATAGACTTTTATGGAGACGCAGCTAGATTACCCAATGAAAATGAATGGAAGCGCTTGAAAAGCAGCAATCTTAATGGTAAAATTACCATGAGTTTTGCCTTACAATGGAGGTACAATTTTAAAAATGTTTTTGACTAGAAAACGGCTAATATGCTGTGGAACCCAGAAATAAAAAAATCTGGTTTCTTAATTCATCGCGCAGTAAAATAGTGGCAGTAGTTAAAGGGATTAACATCCAGCTTATGACGAGATGAAGTTGTAGTCCAGAAACCCGGTTTTTTCAAAAAACCGGGTTTCTTAATCGCTAAAGCGATTACTACGAACCACTAAAATATGCTTCGCAAAATATCTGACTGTAAGCGGCGGTCATTTCTTCAAAGGTATTCAACGCTTCCAACACATATTTTGCATTATCCGCCAGACGCAACCTTAACTCTTTATCCTCCAATAAAGTCGTTAGCGCTGCCGCTAATTCTTCGGGTTTATTTTGGGTATAAAATAAACCGTTAATTCCCGGTTTTACTTGTTCGACGATGCCAAATACTGGCGTGGTAACTACGGGCAAATTATAAGCCATTGCCTCTAAGATTACTCGGGGATAGCTTTCAATTCGAGAAGTACAAACGAAGATATCTGCTGCTTGATAATATTTGGCAGTGTCGGGGGTTTCTGGAACTATTTCTATGCGCCCTTTTAATTCCTCTGGTAAAGACTCTACCAAAGCAGATAATTGACTGCTGTAAAGACTGGGGCGATCGCCTACAATAAAACACTTTATTTTCCCTACCCATTCCGCAGCAATATAAGGCATTGCTTTAACTAAATCTTCTTGACCTTTTCGTTCGCAAACCGTCCCCAAAACCAACAACATTATTTCATCAGAATTAACTCCCAAAGTTGCCCTCGCTTCTTCTGGAGACCATTTATTTGCTGCAGCTTTTAATAAGTCTAAATCCAAACCGTTATGGATGACTGTAAAATTGTGATGGCCGTTCAAAGGTAAATATTTATCCTGCGTGGCATCGGCAACAAAAATCAGACGATAAGGATAGCGGAAACATTCCAAAGCGCGAGTAGCTATTTCCGGTCCGAAGCGATTAAAATATGTTTGCCAAGGTTCGCTTTCGTGAACGTTCCAAATACTAGGAATATTTAGCATCTGGGCAATGTCTATTAAGAAGAAGTTCTCTAAAGTATTGGCATAAATAACATCAACATTTAACCTTTTTATCTCTTCAGAAAAACTTCCCAAAGCCCCATCGTAAGCATCCCGTTGGTAGATATGTTCCAAGGGATTATCTAAGACAATAACTTCGATATTTTTCTCCTCGTAATCCTTACGCAAAGGCCCCTCGGTGGGAGAAAATATTATTGGTTTAATTATGCCTTCCGATGCCAGTTTAACTGCAATTTCATATTGATGTAACGGTGCCCCCGTAAATTCTAAAGAGTTGCTGCACATCAATAATTTGATTTCTTTTCCCCCCAGAAACCAGGTTTCTTGCTTCTCCCCCAGAAACCCGGTTTTTTGCTTCTCCCCCAGAAACCCGGTTTTTT
>CAZUCT010000032.1:24824-27813 GCA_964619285.1 uncultured bacterium
TGCTTCTCCCCCAGAAACCCGGTTTTTTGCTTCTCCCCCAGAAACCCGGTTTTTTGCTTCTCCCCCAGAAACCCGGTTTTTTCAAAAAACCGGGTTTCTTGACCGGCATTATCGCGAACAGGCAAGATGCCTGTTCTACGGTTATCCGCCAACAAACTATCCGCTACATCCGCTTCAAAATCCGCTGCTAACCGGCCCATAAAATACCGCCGAGGTTGAATCTCGAATAACTCGTTTGCCAGAGACAAATGGGGACTATAAAACTTATCTGTCATCTGGGCATAACGACGGCGAAAAGTTGCTTCCTCCCGAGGGTTATCCACAAAACCGCGACTGGTTCCCTCCCGATGAATTAACTCGGCATCGGGACAATAAACGGAACGATAACCTTTAGCTAAAAGTCGATAACCGTAGTCGGCATCGTTATAAGCAACGGCGAAATTTTCCTCATCAAAACCGCCCATTTCTAAGAACAATTTCCGAGGAGTCAACATACAAGCAGCAGTCACCGCCGAATAATTTCGCCCGGTCATTGCTTGAGATAAATAACCGCGATTTTCCGCAGACATTAATTTAAAAGCATGACCCGCCAAACCGTGATGCAAACCGTGAATTATTCCCGCGTGTTGAATGCGTCCGTCTGGATAAATCAACTTCGCCCCAACGGCACCGACTCCGGGCATTTGGGCGTAACCCATCATCTGACTCAACCAATTTTCGTTTGTAACTTCGGTGTCGTTATTAAGAAAGAGAAGATAATCGGTTTCTGCTAATTCTGCGGCCCGGTTATTAATGGCGGCAAAATTAAATTTACCTCCTTCGTTTGGTATGGGTAAAACTCTGGTTCCTCCTTCGGCAATACTTTCCAAATACTCCAAAGTTTTCGGGTCGTCGCTTTCGTTATCGATGACAAAAACTCGATAATTTTCATAAGCAGTTTTCTGCAAAGACTCCAGACAACCTTTGAGGAAATTAAGTTGATTTTTCGTAGGAATAATAATCGTCACCGAAGGGCCGGTCTGGGGGAACTCCGGCGCAAAAATTCCTAAATTCTCCGCCACCGCCCAGTCTGGTTGAGATACTTTCCCGGAAACGCCGCGACGGTCTAAAGCATCTTGTACTGCCTGGCGCCCCGCTGCAAAACTGGCCGGTTTTTCCCCACCGGAAACGGCGGTGGAACCGGGGGCGGTTCGCCAGTGATACAATACTAACGGTAAATGGGCGACTTGGCGGGAGATTTCCGTTGCCCGGAGGGCGAAGTCGTAGTCTTGGGAACCTTCGTAACCGACTCGCAAACCTCCCACTTTTTCAAATACTTCTCGACGAACCGCGCAGAGATGTCCCATATACATAAAGGATAAAAGCAACTCGGGAGACCATTCGGGTTTGAATTGAGGATCGAAACGATCGCCTTTGGTATCGATTTTGTCGTCGTCGGAGTAGAGGAAGTCGGTTTCTGGATGTTCCGCCAGATAGAGGGCGACTTCGGCGAGGGCGTCGGGAGTTAGTTCGTCGTCGTTGTCTAGAAATAGAATAAATTCTCCCGTCGCCAGAGATGCCGCCGTGTTGGTGGCGGCGCTAATATTGCCGTTTTCTTTTCTGAACGTGACTTTGATGCGGGAGTCGCGAACAGGCAAGATGCCTGTTCTACGGTCGCCGGTTTCATCCCGTAGGACAGGCATCTTGCCTGTCTCCGCTGCCAACTCGCTTAAAATTTGGCGAACTTCGGAATTTGTACTGCAGTCGTCGGCGATGCAGAGTTCCCAGTTTTGATAAATTTGGTTGGTGACGCTGGCGATCGCCTGTTGTAAAAACTCTACTGGCGGGTTATACACGGGCATCACTACGGAAATCTTGGGCAAGTTTGCCTCCACCGCCGCCTCTAAGCGAGATTTGAGATAATCCTCGGCGCGATCGCCCCATTGATTAACCTCCAACCACGCCTCGTAAGGTTCCACGGACGGGGGCAGTAAAAATCCTGGCGGCGGCGACAGCTCGCCAAAGTTCTTTTGTTCGCGATACATCTCGATAACGCGGCGGGCGATCCGAGGCAACTCCCAGGGCAAAGGTACAACTCGCCCCAAACGTTGTTTCCTTTCTCCCGCCCGCTTGCGAACTGCCGCCGCCAACTGCAGCAACTCGCCCCGCTTGTCTTTGGCGCGGTCTATAATTCCGTAGCGGCGAACTTTCAAACTATTGGGGCATTGAAAACCGACAATTTCTCCAGTATCTAAAGTTGCCTCTAATGTTGCCTCTAAACTTAGCGGCCATTCTCCCGGTGGCAGTTCCATCGTCGCCTCGAAACCGCTATCCAAACTGTTAACCCAGTCGGGGAACGCTTCGGCGACGTCTTTGCGACGCAAACCGTAGGCGCAGTCTATACTTCGATCGCCGCAACGCAGGGTTAATTTGGAGATTTTTTTCTCTGGATGACAACACCAACCGGCAAATAAGATCGTTCCTTGCCGTTGTTCGAAAGTCGCCGGGGCGTCGAAGTTCGCTTGAACCGTCGAAACGATGAGGGTATAAGAACCGAGGCGATGCCATTTATCCTTTGTATCTTTTGCTTCGAGTACCAGTTGATGTCGTCCTGGGGGTAGTTGCAGTTGAATTTGGAAACCGGAGTTGCGGGCGGCGGGGGTATCGTCGTGTTTTTGGGCGACGTCGGGGCGATCGATACCGTAACTGCCCTCGAAGATGCGATCGCCAATGCGGGCGCGAACGGCATCCACTTCCAACTTCCCGCTATGGAAACACCATCCAACTACTTCTAATTCTGGGTTAGATATTTCCCAACTGGTGGGAGTGTCGAGGGAGAAGACTAAGCGCGTTGGCGAAACCTTGCGGGTATAATCTCGCAACCGCCGCTTGAAAGCAAACCATTTTTCGCGCAATTTCCAGAACTTAGAAGATCTCATCCCCAAAATTTCCGCCTGCAGTTGTTGACTTTCCTGCCGTTGGGCGATTAATTCTGCTTGAGTCTGCCCCA
>CAZUCT010000032.1:27913-29683 GCA_964619285.1 uncultured bacterium
TTGAGTCTGCCCCAGTTCTGTTTCTAATACCTGTATCTTATTCTGGGACTCGTCTAATTTAATTTGAGTACCGTTGAGTCGCTGTTGAGTTTGTCCCAGTTCCCCTTCTAATTCTCCTATTTTTGTTTGAGACTGTTTTAATTGGTTTTCGTTGCCATCCAGACGCAACTGAGTTTGCCCCAATTCTGTTTCTAAAACCTGTATTTTCTTCTGGGACTCTTCTAATTTTAATTGGGCAGTATTTAACTTAATTTGAGTATGTCCTAACTCTGTTTCCAGTCCCAACACAATCTTCTGAGACTCTTGTGATTTAAGTTTAGTCCCTTCTAATTGCAATTCCGTTTGACCGAGTTTAGTTTCCAGTCCCAACAGTTTAGTTAAAGATTCTTGAAACCGAGTTTCCGAACCTGCCAACTTTGCCTGAGTTTGCCCTAATTCTGTTTCTAATCCCAAGACTTTTTTCTGGGAGTCTTGAAGTTTGACTTGGATACCTTCTAATTGTGCTTGAGTTTGCCCGAGTTTTCTTTCTAAAGTCGCTACTTTAGTTTGAGATTCTAAGAATTTTACTTTGGTAGCGTTTAGTTGTGCTTGAGCTTCTCCCAGTTCGATTTCTAATGCTTCTAATTTCTGGGACTGTTCTTGTAATTTAACTTCTTTGCCGTCTAGTGTTAATTGAGTTTCTCCTAACTCCGTTTCGACGGCGATCGCTCTTTGTTGCGCTTCTTTAAAATCCTTATGTAATTGCTCTACTTCTAATTGCAGAATCTTAGCTTGTTTTTCTAAATTCCGAATCTTAAACCAGTCGATAAACGCCCATTGTTCTGACTCTGGGGCGCTAATATTATTATCCCCGTCGTCTGTTGGTTCTATTTCTATTGCTGCTGCTTTTAGCTGCCGATAAATTTCTAAAGTTTTGGGAAAGTTTTTTTCGATTAACCAGGGGCGATGGGTATTTTCTATCTTCTTAATTAATAAAGATTCTTCAAAATTTTCCGCCGATGGCGCGGCTAAATCTAAGTTAAATTTATCGTTAATCGCTTTAACAAAACCTTCGGCATTTTTCCCTACTTGATAGACGTTCGCTATCAGGCATCTTTCGGGTAATTTTTGAGAAAAATTTAAAATTCTCCGATTATAAAGCTGCCACATTTTCACGGCAACTTCTGGAGATTCTAGCAAGTTTTCGTCAGTTCCCCGCCGATACAAAGAGTCCACTACTTCCCAAGGCGTTCTGTAAATAAAAATAAAGTTTGCCTGGGGCAGCAATTCCCACCAAAAATCTAAAAATAACGTAGTTCTCGGGTCTTTCCAACCCCATAAAAATTTACCTCTTTGATGTTTTTTAATTAACTGTCGTCCTCTTTTTTTCTCCTTATCTCCGATGACGATTTCTTGTTCGTCTAAAAGGTTGCTGCCCAGGTCATCTATGTTTTGCGATCGCAAGATTTCCTGATGAAATTTGACAAAATCTATATTCTCGAAATGCCCCTTAATATTCCCATACTCCGGCCCCACTAATTTCTTACCAATATTAATTCCCACCTTTTGCAGCAACGATGCCGTTAAAGAGGTACCGGAACGATGCATCCCTGCTATCAAAAAAGCTTGGTTATTTTGACTATTTTTTGCACTCATAAAATTAGTTTTTCAAATTGTTAGTAGTTTGTAGTAATCGCGGAGCGCGATTTAGTTTGTAGTAATCGCGGAGCGCGATTTAGTTTGTAGTAATCGCGGAGCGCGATTTAGTTTGTAGTAATCGCGGAGCGCGAT
>CAZUCT010000032.1:29783-35370 GCA_964619285.1 uncultured bacterium
GTAGTAATCGCGGAGCGCGATTTAGTTTGTAGTAATCGCGGAGCGCGATTTAGTTAGTAGTAATCGCGGAGCGCGATTTTAATTATTAATTATTAATTGTAAGGTATTAACCTCCATCACCCATTCCAAACCGTAACTATTAACAGCCTTAACAGAAATAACATCATTTAAGGATAATTTATCCGCGACTAAATCGCAAGACCAACCACAATTTAACAGCTCTGGTTTTTTAAATTGTTCGGCAATGTCCGGTCGCCAATGCCCCGGTTGGCATTTTTGGACTATTTGGCCGTTAATAGCAATCCGAATCTCATCTATTTTACCCTCTGGGTTAAAATCCATCGCCCACCCCTTGAAACGAATAACTCCATCGGCGATCGCCTGACAAGAGTCTAAACCCGCTTTGGGATGATATCGAAAATTAAAACTCTCTAAATTTTTAAAAGGTTTTTTGCCGACTAAATACAAATCTTGCGCCCCGCAAATACCCTCCTTTATCCGACAGATAAATGCTTGGTCTTTGCTTACTTCTCCTACTACTTTCCTAACAAATTCTTCATTAACAAAAGTAGTACCGTATTCCTCCTTATCCAAAAACCGACTTTCGCTGGCAGGGGCAAATAAAATCCCCTTATTTCCTATTTCTATATTAGGCGGCAATAACGCCTCATCGTGAACGCTAAACATGAAAACTCCCGAGGGAGTTAATAAGTCGTACAAAGTCTGCATCCACTTGCCAAATCTGATTTCGGGAATGTGACTAAAAAAGGAACAAGCTAAAATACAATCAAACTTGCCCTTTAAAGAAAAATCCGAGGAAAAATCTTCCGGGTTAGTATTAGAAACAATGCCATTTACTCCCAAATATTCCCGTTGAAAATTCACCGCCTCGGCATAAATATCCGCCACCCAAACCTTCTCCGGTGGCAACTCTTGAATTAAATAGCGAGTAAACCTACCGTAACCGCAAGCAAAATCTAAAAAAGAGGAAATTTCCGAGTTCTCAAAATGCCAATTAAGAACCTGTTGGACGGCATCAATAATTCTTTTACCGATGAAATAATAGCGAATAGTTGCCCTGTGGCGATCGCCCAAATTCTGCAAAGCATACAAAAACATCTCATCCGCTTCCGAGATATTAGTTTTAAAACTTTGAGGATACCTAGTATGTTCTTCAACCCAAACTTTAACCATCCTCTCATCCACCTCAACCATCATTTTTATTAATTATTAATTTAGTTCGTAGTAATCGCTTCAGCGATAGTTCGTAGTAATCGCTTCAGCGATTGTTCGTAAGTTCGTAGTAATCGCTTCAGCGATTTAGAGCGATTTTAATTATTAATTATTAATCGCCAACAAACCATCGCTAACCGTCAAACTAGGTTCCACCAACAAATCAACCACCCCAGTACCGCAAGAATGGTCAGTACAAAGTTGTACTCTAAACATAGCAACATCAATGCACCTTGCCAAATAAGTCAAATGGTCGTCAGACATTCCCACAACCCCCGCATTTAAAAAATAAACTCCTGGATTTAAAAGACACTTAAACTTAAATTGAACCCTAACAGTTTGCTGACCTTTAATATAGTCAACCGACTTCGTGTAACCGTGTAAAGAAGCGCCTCCCAACTCAAACCCGCTTAAAGTTTTAATCAACATTCCAAAGCGAACCTTAGAAGTAGAATTTTTAAAAGCAACTTGATAAGTGTAAATGTATTCCCGACGATTAATTAAATGATTTACCCTTCTGCCATCCAAACTAATCACATGGGGGTCGATAATTTCCGCCCCCTTACTAGGATAATTTATGGTATTAGAAGGCATCATTTCCTCGTCGTAATATTCCTCATAATCTGACTCGGGATGACTGCCGTTAAGATTATTGTTTTTTGCCTCGGTTTGACAATTATAATCCGACAGTTCTTCTGCCTTTTCTTCTCCATCATCCCCCAAAGAATAATCGTCGGCAGTCAAGTTAAAAAGACTTCTAATTTCTTCTCTAATAGTCGGTATTTTATCGGGGAAAGCATAAATCAATTTTTGATATTTAGAAACCACAAATTTCGGACTGTGGTAAAGCAGCATTTCTCCCCGATCCATCAAAATAGCCGAGTCGCATAATTGTACCACCGTAGAAGCGGCATGAGAGACAAATAAAATCGTCCCGCCCCTTTCTTGGATGTCTTGAATGCGGGCAAAACACTTTCTTTGAAATGCTTCATCTCCCACAGATAAAGCCTCATCTACTACTAAAATATCCGGATCCACGCTAGTAGCAACGGCAAAACCCAACCGAATAAACATCCCGCTAGAATAGGTTTTAACCGGTTGTTCGATAAAATCGCCGATATCGGCAAAACTGGCTATTTTATCGAATCTTTCCTCGATTTGTTGAGGATTTAACCCCAAAAGTTGCCCGTTAAAAAAGACATTTTGTCTGCCAGTAAATTCGGGATTAAACCCGCTTCCCAATTCTAAAAGGGCGGAAATTCTGCCCGTGACTTTTACCTCGCCCATTGTAGGGGTTAAAGTTCCCACAATTATTTGCAGGAGGGTACTTTTGCCGGAACCATTTCGCCCGACAATTCCTAAAGTATGCCCTTTTTTTACTTCTATATTAATATCTCGTACCGCCCAAAATTCTTCCGCCCTACTTTTTCCGGGAAATAAAATCTCTTTTAAACGGTCTATGGGATGGGCATACCGTTTAAAACATTTGGAAACATTTTGGAGAGAGATAATAGTTTCTGACATTATTTTATGGGGAATTGGGAATTGGGAATTGGGAATTGGGAATTGGGAATTGCTAATTCTCCTACCAACAACTCATCCGTTACCGAATTGTTAATTATTAATTGTTAATTATTAATTATTACAAAACGTCGGCAAAGGCGGGGCGCAATTTTTGATAAACGAAAAAGCCGATGTAAAAGATTGCTATGGAGGCCACGCTGGCAATTCCTAACTCCATCCAGTGACTAATTTCTCCTGTTAAAATAAGGTCGCGATAAACTTCGGCGATCGCTGTTAAAGGATTGCACCAAAAGACTAAAAATTGCCACTGTTCTGGTATTTTATCGACGGGATAAACGATGGGAGTTAAATAAAACCAAAGATTGAGAATTACTCCCAAACTCTGAGGAATATCCCGCAAAAATACGGTTAAACTGGAGGTAAGATATCCCAATCCAGCTGTTAGTAAAAGCTGGGGCAACCATACTAAGGGCAACAAGAATAAAGTCAGATGTAATTGTTGGGTTAATAATCCTACCATTGCGATTAAAGCTACTAACCCAAAAGTGCTTTCAATAAAGGTAGAAAAAATAGGAACCAAGGGCAGCAAGGAGAGAGGAAATACGACTTTTTTAACTAAGTTTGGCTGTCCGATAACGGAAGCGGCGGCCTGAGTTAAACCTCCAGTAAAAGCTAACCAGGGTACGAGACCGGCAAACAACCAAAGTCCAAAGGTTAATTTGCTGTCTTGGGGCATTCCTTGGAGGTTGAGTTTGACTTGGAGGACGATGGAAAATACATAGGTGTAAATCAGCAGTTGGGATAGCTGATTGACTAACGGCCACAGGTTGCCGAGAATAGAACCTTTATATCTTGCTTCTAAATCTCTTCGTACTAAGGTCAAGAGCAGGTTAAGGTTGACCCACCATCGATCTTCAACGGGCAACCAATCGCGAATCCTGTCTGCTTTGCGGCCAATTTCTTTCATGGTTTTGGGCAATTGTTGTCTTTCTTCGAGTGGGGCCAAGCAGTTTTGCTTGATGTCAGATTCTATAACGAAGTTTCTTTTCTGGCAATCTTTTAAGTTCGTAGGGGACCGGTCAAGAAACCCGGTTTTTTGAAAAAACCGGGTTTCTGGGATTACGAACAAAAAACCGGGTTTCTGGGATTAGGTCTTAACTCACCAAGGGTTCTAAAGCTTTACTCATGGCCTTTTGTTGTTCTTCGTCGTAGCCCCAACGTTCCAAGAAATCTTTATAAACTCCTTCGCCTGTGGTGGCACTATGGTAGAGCTCTTGGGCGGTGGTTTTGAGGGCGGGAAGGTTGAGGTTTTGGATTAAATGGACGCTGCGCGATCGCACTCTGTCGGAACTGGCGGCCATCTCTTCGTCCCCGTTACGGCGATGGTGGAAGGCCATTGCTGAGGACATGGCCGTATTTTTGACTAATAATTCGGGGACGGTCTCGGGGGCCGTTTCTAATGCCCCAAAGACGGCGGGGGTGGGTTTGTCGGCCAGTTGCCGGTTGTCGGTTAAGTAGGTGACGAAAAATCCCCTGGCCCCGTTTTGACTTTTGACGAGGGAGGCGATCGCATTTTCTATTTCTGTTTCCGAGAGTTGGCCTGTTTCTATCTGGGAGAGCAATTCTTGGGTTAGGGCGATCGCTTCTTCAAAACTGACGGTTTCTGGTACTGATAGTTGGGTCATGGCCACGGTTGGTGATTAACTTTTCTATAATAAAATGATAATTAGCCCTCAGAGAGGCTGGTTAGAGGGACCAAAGATTTTAGAAAAATGGGCAAAAATATTTAATTATGGTCCCGTAGAACAGACATCTTGTCTGTTCATTCTCACAATACCTTCGCCAAAAAAAAAATACCATTCGTAGGTTGGGTGGAACGAAGTGGAACCCAACAAATACGTCGGGTTCCACTGCGTTCCGCACGACCTACAAGAAAATGGCGAAGGCATTGTTCTCAGAAACCCGGTTTTTTCAAAAAACCGGGTTTCACAGACCGACTCTCTAGAACGGACATCTTGTCTGTTCGATCTTGATTCAAGAACCTCTAACACAACCCAAAAATGACTATGAAAACTGCAAAAATTTTCAAAGATAACGAAAACCAAACATTGCTTTTGCCGCCTGAATTTAACTTACCCGGAGATGAAGTCTATATTAAAAAAGTAGGCAATACAATTGTTTTAACTCCGAAGGATAATAACCCTTGGCAAGCTTTCTTTGATAGTTGGGAACTGTTTACTGAAGACTTTATGGAAGATTGGGAGGAACCGACAGCATGAGAATGCTATTAGACACTAATATTTGCATCTACATTACTAAAAAAAGACCTGCTTCAGTCAGAGAAAAATTTTTAAGTTTAGACTCTGCTGATGTAGGTATTTCATCAATTACGGTAGCTGAGTTAGAATATGGTGTTTACAAGAGCGAGCAGCGAGAAAGAAATCAAGCAGCATTGCACGAATTTTTAAGGTTTTTAGCGATTCTGCCTTATGATGAAAAAGCAGCCAAAGTTTATGCAAGAGTAAGGCGAGAACTAGAAATAAAAGGTCAAGTTATCAGTCCAATGGATACTTTAATAGCTTCTCATGCCATAAGTTTAGGAGTGACATTGGTGACAAATAATGTTAGAGAATTTTCTCGAATCCCCGATTTAGTTTGGGAAAATTGGGTGGAATAAACTTTTTGGAAGTGGGAAATAGGGAATGGAAAAAACTTAATTGTTAATTGTTAATTATTAATTACTAAATAATGGCTATTATTTCATCTAAATCATCTGCCCGAGAACCAGAAAAACCTTATAACGCTTCCAAGACGCCAAAACAGAAAAAAA
>CAZUCT010000033.1:0-35309 GCA_964619285.1 uncultured bacterium
CGGTTTTTTGGAAAAACCCAGAAACCCGGTTTTTTGGAAAAACCGGGTTTCTAGACAGCGAACTTTTCAAGAAAAGCCTAAACCTAAAATCTAAAATAGCTAAGTCGAATACCCGAAAATCCTACAAATGCAGCCAACAGATCCGAGCAAATTTACCGAACAAGCGTGGGATGGAATAGTCAAATCCCAAGACATCGCCCGTCGCTATCAAAACCAACAACTAGAAGTAGAACACTTAATCCTCTCTCTGTTAGAACAACAAGGCACCGCCAATAAAATCCTCGCTCGCGCAGGAGCAGATCTAGAAAAGCTAGAACAACAACTAGAAGCTTTCGCCAAACGCCAGCCCAAAGTCGCTAACATCGAACACCTATATTTAGGTCGCGGTCTCGAAGTAATGCTAGATGTCGCCGAATTGCAGCGAGAACAGTGGGAAGACAAATATATCGCAGTGGAACATCTGCTCCTCGCTTTCCTCGAAGACAAACGCATCGGCAGCAAACTGCTAGGGGAAGGCGACAAACCGACAACGCCCCAAAGACCGGGGTTCGAGCGTCCCCGATCGCCCGGTATCGAACGAGAACAACTAGAAAGCGCCATCAAAGCAGTACGGGGACGGGCCAAAATCCAAGACCAAAACCCAGAAGCTAACTACGACGCCCTCTCAAAATACGGGCGCGACCTCACAGAACAGGCAAAAGCAGGCAAACTAGACCCAGTAATCGGACGAGACGAAGAAATCAGGCGCGTCATCAGCTGTCTGTCTCGCCGCACCAAAAATAATCCAGTCCTCATCGGCGAACCGGGAGTCGGCAAAACAGCGATCGCCGAAGCACTCGCCCAACGCATCGTTAACGGCGACGTTCCCGAATCTCTCAAAAATCGCCAGCTAATCGGCCTCGACATGGGCAGTCTCATCGCAGGAGCTAAGTTTCGAGGAGAATTTGAAGAACGGTTGCGATCGGTCCTGCGAGAAGTAACCAACTCCGACGGTCAAATCGTTCTCTTTATCGACGAACTCCATACCGTCGTCGGTACCGGTTCTGGTGGCGCGACCGGTTCGGGGATGGATGCGGGGAATTTGCTCAAACCGATGCTCGCCCGAGGAGAACTTCGCTGCATCGGCGCTACCACTCTGGAGGAATATCGCAAAAATATCGAAAAAGATGCAGCCCTGGAACGTCGCTTTCAACAAATTTATGTCGGTCAACCAAGCGTTACCGATACGATTTCGATTTTGCGCGGGCTCAAGGACCGCTACGAAGCTCACCACGGCGTTAAGATAACCGATGCTGCTTTGGTCGCTGCAGCCAATCTTTCCCATCGTTATATTAGCGATCGCTTCCTCCCAGATAAAGCGATCGACTTGGTAGATGAGGCCGCCGCCCAATTAAAGATGGAAATTACTTCTAAACCGGTGGAGTTGGAGGCGATCGACCGTCGGATGATGCAGTTAGAAATGGAAAAGCTCTCTCTGGAAGGAGAATTACAAGGAAGCAGTTTAAGCGCTACCGACGAAGATTCTGCTCCCGCTGCCAGCGTTTCCTCCCCCGCTTTGGAAAGGATTACCAGCGAAATCGAGGCCTTAAAACAAAGACAAGAGCAGTTTTCTTCCCAGTGGCAGCGAGAGAAGGAGCTTTTGGATGCGATTAAAAATTTAAAGGCCGAAGAGGAAAAATTGCGGGTGCAAATCGAACAGGCAGAACGGGATTACGATTTGAATAAAGCCGCCCAGTTAAAATATGGAGCGTTGGAGAAGTTACATCGGGAGTTGGAGGCAAGGGAAGGAGAATTGTTGAAGGCCCAGGCTCAAGGTTCTTCCCTGTTGCGCGAGCAAGTAACCGATGGGGATATTGCGGCGATCGTCGCTAAGTGGACCGGCATTCCCGTAAATCGGTTATTGGAGTCGGAACGCCAAAAACTCCTCCAGTTGGAAAAACACCTCCACGAACGAGTTATCGGTCAGTCGGAGGCAGTGGAAGCGGTCGCCGCCGCCATCCGTCGCGCCCGGGCGGGCATGAAAGACCCGGCCAGGCCCATCGGTTCTTTTATGTTTATGGGCCCGACCGGTGTGGGTAAAACCGAGTTAGCCCGAGCTTTGGCTCAGTTTTTGTTCGACAGCGAGGATGCTTTGGTGCGCATCGATATGTCGGAATATATGGAAAAACACGCGGTCTCCCGACTGGTGGGGGCTCCTCCGGGTTACGTCGGTTACGATCGCGGCGGGCAGTTATCGGAGGCTATTCGCCGCCATCCTTATTCGGTTATTTTGTTTGATGAGGTGGAGAAGGCTCACCCAGATGTCTTTAATATTTTGTTGCAGGTTTTGGACGATGGGAGAATTACCGACTCCCAGGGGCGAACGGTGGATTTTAGAAATACTGTGATTGTGATGACGAGCAATATTGGCAGCGACTATATTTTGGATATGGCGGGGGACGATGCGAAGTACGATAAGATGTTTGACCGGGTGATGGTGGCTTTGCGATCGCATTTTCGACCGGAGTTTTTAAATCGCGTTGACGATACTATTGTCTTCCATACGTTGAAGAAGAGCGAGCTGCGGCAAATTGTCGAAATTCAGGTGAAGCGTATCGAGAAGTTACTGTCGGAACAGAAAATTAGTTTGGAACTGTCTCCGGCTAGTTTGGATTATATTGCCGATATCGGTTACGACCCGGTTTACGGCGCTCGACCTCTGAAGCGTGCTATTCAAAGGGTGTTAGAGAATCCCTTGGCAACTAAGATTTTGGAAAATCAGTTTGTAGCCGGGGATACTATTTTTATTGATTGTGTTAATGGTAAGATAGAGTTCGGCAAGTTAGATGACAAGGATGAGGAAGCGATTTTAGTACCTACTGTGTTAGCTTAAATTGTAGGGTGCTAGGAGCGCGTCTTACATAAGACCGATGACAACGCATCCACTTGTAGCTAGCATTGCGCACCTTACAAAAGACCGATACACATCCGGTTTGGTGCGCGGTGCGCACCTTACAACTCTAGACGCTCCCTGGAAATTTTGCTATATTATGAATGTTAACAACCATAAATAGCTACCTTCTAAGCATATATGGAATCCATAGCATATCAAGAGCTTGCCCTTACCTGGGAAGCCGCAACAGAATTAGAATCGTTTCGGTTCGTGGAGTGGAAAAAACTGTCCGCCCAAGGTTTCTTATGCTTTTTCTGCCTCTGCGTCGTACTTTCGGTATTAACAGCAGCAGAAGCTGCTCTAGCTCAAGGTTTCAGGGGATTTCCCCAAGTTATAGGCCCCAATTCTTTCCAGGGCCAAACAATTCAGTTACCCCCCAGAGGCTTTTTTCAACAAGGAGACAGAAGCTCGGCGGTAACGGCAATTCAACAAATTTTACAAACTCTGGGCTATTTTAGGACTGCTCCCACCGGTTTCTACGGCCCCATAACTGAAGATGCCGTTCGACGCTTTCAAGGCGATCGAGGAATTACAACTAACGGTCTAGTGGGGCCTACTACTTTATCCTATTTATTGGGCTTGCCTCCCCTTCCCCAACCTCCTACATTTCCTTCGCCACCCTCCAACGCCATACTCTCCTTTGGCGACTCCGGTCCAGAAGTAGGACGGGTTCAGCAAAGGTTACAACAATTGCGGTTTTATTTTGGGCCGATAAATAATTTTTTTGATGCCAATACCCAGCAAGCCGTACTTCGGTTCCAGCAGGCTAATAATATTACTCCCACCGGTCGGGTGGGACCGACGACTAAGCAATTTTTATTTAACAATATCCCACCTCAACCCCCTCTTCCTTTGCCCGAGACAATACCTCAACTTCAACTGAGACGGGGCGATCGCGGTTTGTCGGTGAGAGTTTTACAGAGTTTTTTAAACAGGTTAGGCTATCAAGCAGGTTCGGTTGACGGAGATTTTGGCTCCACCACCGAACTAGCGGTAAGCAGACTCCAGCAGGATTTGGGGATAGTAGCTACTGGGGCCATCGACGAAAGTACGCTTTCAATTTTAAGAAGTTATTTCAGCTTTCCCCAACTGGCTCCTACTCAAAATCCTTTGACAGTTTCCCAGTTAGGTCAAAATTATGTAGGTACTTCTCCAGTGGGTTTTAACCAAAATTATGCCAGCACTTCCCCAGTGGGTTATACGGTTAGCAGCAATTTTGCCAATAATCCGTCTCAGATGTTACAGTTGCAAAGGCGACTAAACTCACAGGGACTTTATTTTGGACCGTTCGATGGGACTTACAACCCTCAGATGCAGCAAGCGATCGCCAGGGCACAACAGCTTTATGGGGTTAGTCCGACAGATGTTTTGTTTCGACCTTAATCAGTTGGGAGCATCTCATAGAAAGCAAAAAACTTTCTGGAACAATTAACAATTGACAATAAACAATAGACAAAAAGGGTTGAATTGTAGGTTTTATTCACAATTGAGATGCACCCAATCAGTTTCTTAAATCAGTTTCTTGACTGTCGTGCTTTTCCCCAGTAAGGCCGTCCAAGGGGTGGGACTCGGTTGCGAGGGCTCTGGGACAAGACCAATTGCTCGAAACTAAAGACGGCCACCCCATCCTTAAAGCTTCGTGACAAATAGTATGAATAGTTAGCTGACAATCGAGAAGATGCAATCCAGATTTTTCCGCTTGTTTGAGACCTATTTTTAAAATCGAATCGTTTTTAAATTCAATGGTTTTATTACATTGAACGCAAACTAGATGATGGTGATGGTGGGGATAGGGTTGATTGATTTCGTAATGTTTGTGTCCTTCTGCTAGTTCCAATTCTCTGAGAATGCCCATCCTCGCCATTAACTTTAAAGTTCGGTAAATTGTCGAGAGACTAATTTTTTCTCCTCGATTTTGGAGAACTTTAAACAGATCTTCAGCGCTGAGATGGTTGCCATTGGGAAGATTCTGAAAGACGTGTAGAATTGTTTCCCTTTGGGGAGTCATTCGCCAGCCTTTCTCGTTTAGTTCTGCTTTAAATGCATTCGGTGTGTAAAGAGCCACGGTTTTTTTCAAAAATCTACACTTATTGACAATTGTAAACAATTGTCTGTGGCATTGTCAACAACCTTACTAATTGAGAATTAATTGCTATAACCGGGGAACGCAAGAGGCAAAAGGCAAAGGGCAAGAGGGGATAAAGCTCTACTCGATAGACTCCAAATAATCCCGCACTTGATTGCGGCGCTTGGGTTGGCGTAACTTTTGAAGCGCTTTAGCTTCCACTTGACGAACTCGTTCTCGGGACAATTTCAGGGCTTTACCCACTTCTGACAAAGAGTAGGGATGGCCATCTTTTAAACCGTATCGCAGAGAAATTACAGCCCGTTCCCGAGCGCTCAAATCGGCTAAAATTCCTTCCAAGGCTTTGATTAAGGACTCCCGCATCAAAAGTTGTTCGGGAGAATCTTCTTCAGTTTCCAACAAATCGCCCAACTCTGTATCTTTGTCGGTACCAACCTTAGTTTCCAAAGAAATAGACCGAGGCACCTTTAACAAAACCTCCCGCACTTGTTCGTTGGTCATGTTTAACTCTTTGGCGATGTCGTCCAGAGTTGCAGTGCGGCCTTTTTCTTGAGAGATTTGACGCTGGGCTTTTTTAATTTTGTTCAGTTTTTCGGTAATGTGGACCGGGAGGCGAATGGTGCGACTTTGGGTAGCGATCGCTCGGGTAATCCCCTGACGAATCCACCAGTAAGCATAAGTGCTAAAGCGATAGCCGCGAGTGGGGTCGAACTTCTCAACGGCCCGTTCTAGTCCTAAAGTTCCTTCTTGGATTAAATCCAACAGTTCCAAACCCCGATTTTGATATTTTTTCGCCACCGACACTACCAAGCGCAGGTTGGCATTAATCATCAAATTCTTGGCCTCTATTCCTTCAGCTTGAATTTTTTCTAATTCTTCAACTGGCAAACCTGCCAGCTCGGCCCAACGTCGTTTTCCTGCTGACATTGTCGGTTTTAAGTCCGACAGCGCTACGCCTCCTGCCTCTGCCCACTTTTCCAGGGAAGGGCGGTGTCCCAACTGGGCCGCCAGGCGGTCCCGAACTTCGACCAACTGGACGTAACTTTTTAGAGGGCCTTCTTCGTTTTCGGCAGCTTGGTTGCGCAACTCTAGCAGTTGTATGTAGCGTTGCACTTTTTGGGCTTCGGCAACTTCCCGATCTCGTCCCAACAAGCTGACTCGACCAATTTCTTGAAGGTATAAACGTACTAAATCCGTTGTGTTACGGTTAAAGTTGTTTTGTTTTTTGGCTTTTTCGGTCTCTTCTTCCAAGTCCATAAGTTCATCGACGGCAGGTTCTTGAATGTCGTCTATAACTTCTGCCTGCAAGCTAGGAGTTTGCAGTTCTCCATCGGAAGAAATTTCAGAATAATAAGAAGTGGCTGGCATAACGATCGTCTCACTTACTCCGGGTAACAAAAGGTTGCACTTTGTTTTAAATAGTGCTTTTAAAGCCGATTTTTTCCGAACTAGGCATCAGAACCTCGTTCGCTTGCCTGTAGTCGGCAGTTGGACTTGATGTTTTGGCTGCTTTCCCGATCTGTTGGCCGAGACTAACAAGGATCGGATAGCTTTGCATCTTCGCCCCCCGCGATCGGTCTAGCGGGCTTCTTTTTTAGGCTTGTTATCTAGTATATGGAGAGTTTTTACGCAAAACAGTGACGTTTATCAGAATTTCTCTTAATCTTCATCACCCTTGAGGGGTGTTCCCGATCGCTGTAAATTCTCGCCTTATTGCGGTTCCTGACATGGAGACTTTGACTGAATTTTTCTTTTTAATTGCTACAATTGTTTTGACCGAAAACTTTTTCAATCTGCTTTAGATGCAAACTAAGTGTAGTTATTATTGTGCGATTTTTGTTTCAGTACCTCCTCTTTTAATTGAATTATCGAGTAGTTAACTCGCGCTCTTAATGCGATCGCGATCGCCTTTTAAATGCGATCGCCATTGCCAAGCTCCCCTATTTGACAACGACCGAACTATTGGGGCCACTATCTCCAACAGGGCCCGGCACGGTCCATTTTAAGGCCGGGGATAGCGTTCCATCAAACCCCTAACCTGTTCGGCATGATAAGAACTCCGCGTCAAAGGAGAAGCAACCACTTGTAAAAAGCCCAAAGACTCGCCATACTCCCTCCAGGCCTCAAACCGTTCGGGCCTGACAAAATCCATCAAAGGCAAGTGTTTGGGACTCGGTTGCAGGTATTGTCCAATAGTCAAAATATCGCAATCTACTTCTCGCAAGTCTCTCATTACCTCTCGTACTTCCCCATCGGTTTCTCCCAGTCCCACCATAATTCCCGATTTGGCGTAAGCTTCTGGGGCCATTTCTCGTACTTTTCTTAATAATTCCAGACTGCGATCGTAATCTCCCTGGGGCCTGACTCGCCGATACAAGCGCCTAACAGTTTCCGTATTATGATTTAGTACCTCTGGTTTAGCGTTAAGAATTGTTTCTAAAGCTTGCCAATTGCCACACAAATCTGGTATTAAAACCTCTATTGTTGTCTGAGGCGAAACTTCTCGCACTGCGGAAATACAAAGGACGAATTGAGAGGCCCCCCCATCGGACAAGTCGTCGCGGTTAACAGAAGTAATGACGACATGATTCAATCTCATGCGCCGCACTGCTTCTGCCAGTCTTTGCGGTTCGGTGGGGTCCAATGCTTGAGGCTTTTTCTCAAAATCTATATCGCAATAGGGACAAGCGCGGGTGCAGGCCGGTCCCATAATTAAAAAGGTTGCAGTACCCGCGTTGAAACATTCGCCGATATTAGGACAGGATGCCTCTTCGCAAACGGTGTTAAGGGCCAAGTCCCGCAGGATGCCCTGGACGTTACCGACGCGCTCCCTCTGAGGGGCCTTTACCCGCAACCAGTCTGGTTTTACTACCACTATTACTTAGACCCTTTTATTAATCGACTTTACTCGGATCTTATCATTATTTTTTTGGGGTCGAGTTGCAGCTAGAGAGGCCCTTAAGAAACCCGGTTTTTCCAAAAAACCGGGTTTCTGAGTAATTCCGGCAAAACCGGGTTTCTGAGATACCAAAGAACGCGGTTTCACGCCAATTACTTGACCGGTTCTCTAGTAGTTAGGATTACGCCTCGTAGCCCCTTTCTGTCATTGCTCGCGAGCTGCGAAGCAATCTCAAACGTCTAAATTGCGTTCCTAATGCGTAAGTCCTGGAAGTCTAAGAACCCAAAACTGCGGTCAAAAAAAAGTAGAGGTTAAAAATGCGGGTAAAAATGATATAAAACCTCGCTATCGCCCATTCGACAGCGATCGGCATCACATTCAGATCGTCAATCCAGTCATAATTAAAAACAATCTAGAACCCTAAATTGTTTGAGTAACATCACGCATATGCAGGGGATGAAATCACAGACTTTTCCCTCAAACATACTCGATAATAATGTTATAGGTTAAGTTAAGGAAGAAGGAAACAGCAATCCTATTTCCATACCATACATTTTTGGGTTTAACCAACCTAAAAATTTCAGAGCCTTAAAATTACCTTGATAAAAACTACTACTAACAATAGAGGTTAAACAATGCAACTCAAATATCGTGGAGTTACCTACGAATATAATCCCCAAGCAGTAGAAACAATAACAACAGTCACCACAGGCAAATATCGCGGTTTAGATTGTGCATCTTCCCATGCAACCGCGGCGGTGGCAAAACCAACTTCTAAGTTAAAATATCGTGGAGTAGCTTACGATCGCTCTACTACAACAGTTGTGCGCGATCGAAAACCAGTTATGGTACCAAGTTTAACTTAAATACTCAGGGTACTAGGAACTTTTCAAGCAGTATCCCGAGCTCTTTTATTAAAGATGGAAGCGAGACAAGCAGGAAAGCAACCTTGTCTCGCTTTCATCTTTAAACATTGGTATTTGACATCAACAACTCACCACGGACACTCGCCATAATCTTTAAACAACTTGCCAAACAAATACCGTCCCTCGTTAACTCCCAGATAAATCGGATCGCAAATCCTCGCCGCGCCATCGATAACATCGAAAGGCGGTCGAACGCCTCGATCGCGCATTTCTCTCACCAGGTGGTAGGGATGCTCGAAACTAATCCAACCCGGATCCACTGCATTCATATATATCCGGTGTTTGGCATACTCGGCGGCACAAGTGCGGGTCATTTGATTGAGGGCAGCTTTGGCCATGTTCGTGTGGGGGTGTCGCCAGGGTTTTTTGCCAGGGTTGAATTGTCCTTCCTTGGAAGAAACGTTGATAATATATTTAGGGCTTTCCGATTTTTTCATCAGCGCTTTGAGCCTGCTGTTGATGACAAAAGGGGCGATCGCGTTAATAACGCGAACTTCCAACAGTTCTAAGATACTCACTTCGTCGTCTTTCATCAGCCAACTGTTAAAAGGTCGCAAGTCTAATTGTTGGTCGTCTTCGTCGTAAATGCCGGCAGGAAAATAAGTCGGATCGTCCTTGGTATTGTCTGGTAAAACATTATTTATAAGCGCCGGCAAATCTTGAGAAAGTTCGGTTATGTTTTCGATGTTATTATCGAGCGATCGCTCCAGTAAAGGTTTAATTTGCCCCGGCAGTCGTTCCGGTGGCAGAGACTCGAAAGGCAGCAAATGTTGATAAAATGCCGGCGGACGGCGAATGGTTTGGGCGGCATTATTAATAATGATGTCCAGTCGAGGATAACAATTAATAACGTGCCGAGTAAAAGCTTCCACTGCAGGCAAGTGGCGCAGTTCCAGTCGATAAACCTGGAGGCGATCGCTCCATTCGTTAAAATCCTCTTCCCCGGCATACCGACTGGCAGCATCCCGAGGAAATCTGGTAGTGGCGATGACTTGCGCCCCCGCCCGGAGCAATCTTAAAGCAACCCCATAGCCGATTTTTACTCGGGCTCCCGTAACGAGAGCGATTTTCCCCCGCAGGTCGGCGGTGCGATCGCGCTTGCCATAGTTCAAATCCCCGCAACTGGAACACAATTGGGAATAAAAAACATGAGCTTCCAGGAAAGTTTGCTTGCAGACCAAACAGCGTTTTGACTCCTTCATGGTTGATGTTAAATTCGTTTCCCTTGTCTATAGTAGCATTTTTTTTCAAGCTAGTGTAAAATGAGCGAGTTCCGATTTTTCTGCGGCGCGGGCAACAGAAAGAGCGGAATCTAATCCTACTCAAATTTGGAGGTTATCCTTATGGAAAGTCTATTTTCGTTGCTGCAAAATCCTGTAGTGGATTGGCTGACTGTTTTCTTTTATATTGGCATCACCGCTTTAATAATGTGGCGAATATTGAAAACCGATCCAGAATAAGTTCTGGATCGGTTTTTTATGGCTAATTGCTAATGGCTAATGGGTAATGGTGCAATTAACAATTAGCAATTAGCTATTAGCAATTAGCAGTTGACAATTTTTAAACTGTCACTCTCATTTAAAATTATTCTGAATTGAAATTGTTGGTAGGGTAAACGATATTGCAGTCAAAATTAGAACTCAAAATAAAACCCATGCCACAAGCCGCAATTGATTTGACACCAGAAATAATAGCAGAACTTTTTAACCTGCCGACAGTTGATTCTGCCCCCACTCCAGTACAGTTAGACGCGCGAGAAGTAGCGACAGTAGCTAACCCTAACCCACCAATTTCCAACCCGACTCAAAGGACGGTTATTTCGTCACCTTTAACCGATCCGGATAATTCTAATTTCTTTTCTCTTACTTCTAATGCCGATGCAGTGGAACTGACTCCAGGGAGTTTGGGCAATTATCCCGGTGGGTTGCTAGCTCTAGATAATAACGACTTTATTAATGGTTCTGCGGACTCGGAACGAATGAACGGCAACCGAGGCGCCGATACTTTAGCTGGCGGCGGTGGCAACGATACTCTCGGCGGCGGGAAAGATTTTGACGTTATCGTTGGCGGGTTCGGCAACGACGTTTTGAACGGGGAAAAGGATAGCGATCGCCTCTACGGTAACGAAGATAACGATTTTATTCGCGGCGGTAAAGGCGACGACGAACTCTTCGGCGGTCTGGGTAACGATACTCTCGTCGGCGATAAAGGATTGGATAGAATGGAGGGCGGTGGCGGTGCCGACTTATTCGTTCTTAGAAGCGATACCGCCGCCCCACCGCAGGTCGTCGGTTCGGAACAACCGGATGCTTCTGGGGAAATAGATCTAGTGCCCGCCGATTTTATTTTGGACTACAATGCTGCCGAGGGTGACGCGATCGCCCTTAGAGGATTAACTCAAAACGATGTGCTTCTCGTCGAAAGATTCTTGACTATAGATAGCGGTGTTTCCGGTCCGGAGACTACCAACGTTACTATTATTACCGAAGCAGACAGCGGCAATATTCTCGGTTTAGTCAAAGGAACCCCACCCGCACAAGTACAGTTTGCGGAATTGGGAATAGAAAATGGGGAATTGGGAATTGGTTAATTTCCCGTAGGGTGCGCACCGCGCACCACCACTATAGATTCCCAGCATTTTCTTAACTCCGGCCTCCTAGTGGAGGTTTTTCTTTTTTTCGGGAAATAAGAGACGGCGTGGCAATTAACCGTTTATGGTCCGTGGATACTCAATTGTTAATTGTTAATTGTTAATTGTTAATTACTTAAAGCGATTACTAAAAACTGCGCTACAATAGCAACAACAAAACAACTTTATCTAGCGTTTACATCGTTGTCAATTGTCGCTAGCAATTGACAGGGCATCTGTGCCCGTAGTTTAGAGAAATCATTAGAGAGTTTTTATGGCTTTACACGCAGAATTACACCGCCACCTCGGCGGTTCCGTCGTTCCTAGAATTTTATGGCGCTATTTCCAGCGCCACAACGAGGAACTGGCAACCCGTTTTCCCCAATATTCCCAGTTTGAGGAATTTTACACCCGTCCTCGGAACAGTTTGGATGAGTATTTAGAATTACATACTCTGGTAGAACACTGTCAAACTTTGGAAACTTTGCCTTATTTTATTTATCGACTGATTCGGGGAGCTTATACTTTTGAAAATTTAGCTTATTTAGAGTTGCGCTATACTCCCTATTTGCGAACTCCCGAAAATTTGCCCCAGTCCCAGCGAATAGATATGATGGCAGAGATTGTGGAGGTGGTGGGCAAGTCCAGTCAGCAAAGCGACTGTCCGATTATTAGCAGTCAAATTCTCTGCATGCACTCGCGACTGCCTTACGAGGTAAATCGGGCGATCGTCGATTTGGCGGCGCAACGGCGAGATTATGTCTGTGCGGTAGATATTGCTGGTGGGGACAGTCATGTGGGAGAGCGTTTGGATGAGTTTGTGGGGTTATACGAACGGGCGCGATCGCTCGGTTTAAATACCACGGGTCATCTTTACGAAACTCCTAACGGTTGCTATCCCGAGTTGTTACCCTATCTGATGCGCGTGGGTCACGGCATCCAGATTCCGTTAAAGTATCCAGAACTGTTGAAGGAAGTAGCCAACCGAGGACAGTGTTTGGAAATTTGCCCCACTACTTATGTGAAAACTGGAACTTTAGATGATATTGAGGAATTGGGGTTAGTTTTCGATCGCTGCTTTGAAGCTGGAGTCGATATAGCGATTTGTACGGATAACGCCGGCTTGCATAACGTTCGCTTGCCTTTCGAGTACGAGAATTTGTTAACTTTGGATGTCATCGACTTTCGACAGTTACAAGCTTGTCAGGAAGCGGCCTTCCGTCATGGCTTCGCCTGGCCCCACGGAAAGCGACCCGAAGAGATGTTAACCGGGTTGTTGAAACCAGAACCGGTATTGGTGGGTTAGGTTTCGGGAGAGCGATCGCTCTTGTTGCTATGCCCGGTCTCGAAGATTTTAGACCTGGACCGGGCATTGGTAGCACGTTCCGGTATAAATTAAAACTCTTTCTGCTTACCTCTTGGGAAGTAAGCTTTATCTAATGCTTTATTCTATGTAAATTTTGACTCTATGCTATCTTTCCAGACTCGACTCTGGTTTTGCGATCTAAGGATAGAAGAGCAAAGTAAATTATCAATTTCGATTTGTAATTATTATACTACTTGCGTTGCGGGCGTAAATTGCGCTTTTTGCATAGTCCGATTCGTAGCGATCGCCCCAACAATAAAAAAGTCGGTTAGTAGTAAGGGACTTGTGCAAAAATAAACTACCAGTCTCTTGTAGGTAGGGCGCGCGCGAACCTCCACCCAACATCGGTATCTTATACTACTTTAATAAAGATATGAAAGACTTTTTGTTAATAGCTAATTGCTAATGGCTAATTGCTAATTGCCTGTCTGACCTTAGGGATTAGCCATTAGCCATTAGCCATTAGCAAAAATCGTTAACTCTTTCATAACTTTAACAAACTGGTATTATTAAATTACAAGTCCCTAATCGCTTGACAAATCGTTTTTAAAATGTTATCATCGAGTCGATGAGGAAGAACTACTTACTTATTTAAGGGGTTAGACCCCCTGGCCTCCTTTGTAGTAAGGGACTTGCCAAAAAATAGAGTACCAATGGTAGGTAGGGCGCGCGCGAACCGGAGCCCGACACATCGGTATTTTATTAAATGGCAAGTCCCTACTTGTGCAAAAATAAACTACCAGTCTCTTGTAGGTTGGGCGTGCGCGAACCTCCACCCAACATCGGTATCTTATTAAATTACAAGTCCCTAATAAACCTCTTCAGAAAAGATGATGAAACCCTTGGTATTAAAGGCTCGCAATCGTAATTTTTGGAGAGGTCTAATCGCTTTAGCAATTGGTTCAAAATCGCTAAAGCGATTACTACGAACGAGGGAAAAAAGAGTGTTAATATGATATCGAGCGGTGGAACTTCCTTCCCTGCTTGATGATTTATTCAACTTTAAATCGCTAAAGCGATTACTACAAACAAATTAATATGGCACATTCATTACGGGTAGAAACAGAAGCTTTAGGACATTCTCCAGAGGAAGAAGAGGAAGAAGAATCTAACTTAGACTACTTCTACGACGAACCGGGAACCCTCCCGGGAACCTTAGATCTGGATGCCGACGCCCCGCCGCCAGATACGATCTTAATCGACTATAGCGATCGACACGCCACCCGGATAACTATAACAACCCCAGAAGCCTGCATTCCTTACCTAGAGTCAGACTCGGTGTCCTGGTTAAGCGTCAACGGTTTGGGCAACCTGGAAACCTGGCAAAAAATGGCAAAAGTATTTCAACTACACCCGATCGCCCTCGAAGACGTAGTGAATATGCCCCAACGGCCCAAAGTAGTACAATACGAAGACCAACTCGTAATTATCGTCTGGATGGTAAGTTTAGCACCAGAATCGGCAGAACTAGAAAGAGAACAAGTTAGTATAGTTATGGGAAAACACTATCTGATATCCGTACAAGAAGACCCCAGGGACGACTGCTTAAAAGCCGTGCGCGATCGCATCCGCAACAACCAAGGCATCATCCGCAAGCAACAAGTAGATTATCTGGCGTACTCTATACTAGATACTGTAATAGACGGTTTTTTCCCCGTGTTAGAAGAATACGGCGAACGCATAGAAGACCTAGAAGACGAAGTTGTATTCAACCCCAGTCCTCAGACCCTCAAAAAAATCTATAAAATCAGACGAGAACTATTAACCCTCCGTCGCGCCGTCTGGTCTCACCGAGACGCCATCAACGTTTTAATCAAAACCTCCGGAGAATTCATCAGTCCCGAAGTCAGAGTTTACCTCCAAGACTGTTACGACCACACCATCCAAGTAAGAGATATCGTCGAAACCTACCGCGAGCTATCCTCCGGCTTAATGGATATTTATCTCTCATCCATGAGCAATAAAATGAACGAAGTAATGAAATTGCTCACGATTATTTCCACCATTTTTATACCCTTAACCTTTATCGTCGGAGTCTATGGCATGAACTTTAACCCCGACTCCTCCCCCTTAAATATGCCAGAGCTAAACTGGTATTATGGCTATCCCGCCTTTTGGCTATTAAGTATCGCGATCGCCACCTGGCTAGTCTATTTCTTCTGGAAACGCGGCTGGTTCGAGAACTTCGCCAAAACCATCGACAAAAACGAACTGCCATAGAACTGTTAATTGTCAATTGTCAATTGTCAATTGTTAATTGCCTCTATTCAATTAGCCATTAGCCCTTAGCAATTTACGCTAAAATGAGACCAAGGAGAGAGCCGGCGAGGCGGTTGCGGACTCGAAAAAGTCTGAGGAAAGTCCGGGCTCCCCAAAGACCAAACTTGCTGGGTAACGCCCAGTGCGAGCGATCGTGAGGATAGTGCCACAGAAAAATACCGCCACCACACTCGCCAGTGGTGGTAAGGGTGCAAAGGTGCGGTAAGAGCGCACCAGCAGGGTCGCGAGGCCCTGGCTCGGTAAACCCCGGTTGGGAGCAAGGTCGGAGGAACCACGGTTGGTCTTTTACCAGTTCCGACAAGCAGCGCGGGGCAACCCTCGTTGTTAAAGGCGTACCGCAAGAGGCGTCTGGTAACAGGCGTCCCAGATAGATAACCGCCCTCTTAACCTCCGGGCTAGGAGAACAGAACCCGGCTTATGTCCGACTCTCTCCCCTTTTTTTTGGGCCCCGTAGAACAGGCAGGATGCCTGTTCTACGGGGAATGGGAAATGGAAAGTTATCCTATTGCCTTTTGCCTACTTCTGGATGCAGCTAAAAAATAGATACTAATGCAAACCCTAGAGAGAAAAACACCCACCAGCATAGATAAACCCCTAGTCATAGCAGGGCGCGAATTTAACTCCCGCTTAATGACCGGCACCGGCAAATATTCCAGCATCGAGAAAATGCAGCAAAGCATCGAAGCTAGTGGATGCGAAATAGTCACCGTAGCCGTCCGCCGAGTTCAAACCAACGCCAAAGGCCACGAAGGACTAGCCGAGGCCATAGACTGGAAAAAAATTTGGATGCTCCCCAACACCGCCGGCTGCCAAACCGCCGAAGATGCCATCCGAGTAGCCAGACTCGGGCGGGAGATGGCAAAACTTCTGGGACAAGAAGACAACAACTTCGTGAAATTAGAAGTCATCCCCGATCCGAAATATTTATTGCCCGATCCTATTGACACCCTTCAGGCCGCAGAACAGTTAGTCAAAGAAGGTTTCGCCGTCTTGCCCTATATCAACGCCGACCCCATGTTGGCCAAAAGATTAGAAGAAATAGGTTGCGCCACAGTCATGCCCTTGGGCTCTCCCATCGGTTCCGGCCAGGGAATTAAAAACGCCGCCAATATTCAGATAATTATTGACAATGCCAAAGTGCCAGTAGTAGTAGATGCCGGCATCGGCACTCCCAGCGAAGCGACTCTGGCAATGGAAATGGGGGCCGATGCTTTGTTGATTAATTCCGCGATCGCCCTCGCCAAAGAACCCGCCATGATGGCAAAGGCCATGAGCCTCGCCGCAGTAGCCGGACGTCTGGCCTATCTCAGCGGTAGGATACCCATCAAAGAATATGCCAGGGCCTCCTCGCCCCTAACCGGCACCATCTCTTAAGGGAGAGGGGGGAGACAAGGGAGACAAGGGGGACAAGGGAGACAAGGGAGACAAGGTAGTTTTCACCTCTCCCCACACGGACCACACGGACCAACTCCCCACCCTTCCTTGTCTCCTCATATTCATACTCAAAAAAGCCATCGAATTACCAACTTCAGTAAAACAAAAAGTATAAAAATTGTCAACTATTGCATACTTTTGTTAAGTTGTGTTAAGCTAGGTTAAGATAAAAAAAAGGAATTTTAATTATGCCATATACAACTGAAGAAGGCGGACGTCTGAACAACTTTGCTGTAGAGCCCAAAGTTTACAAGGCCGAACCACCGACAAAAACAGAACAGCGTAACTACATCATCTTAGGTACTGCAGCTGCCGTAGTGGTTAGCGGCTTGCTATTCCTGGCCTTTTCAGTATCAAGTTAAGCCTCAAACAGATAATCTCTTCCCAAACCTGGTTTCTCCTTTTTGAGAAACCAGGTTTTTTTTATTTTAGATAAAATGAAAAGGAACGGCCACCATTAATCCTGACTGGAAAAAGCAACTCTGAAGAAATGGTTAATGGTTAATTGTTAATTGTAGAAATTTCAAAGTAGCCCCGCACAAATGAATTTTATCGACATAAGTCATCCTCAAATTTCAGACTTAAATCAACAAGTTTATCAAAATTTAAAACAGGCGCTCTGGTTAAAGCTGCGCCGTCAAATTTTTTTAGCAGTCTGCGACGATTTAGGGTTACGCGATAGTCTAGTGGCTATTTTACCAACAGAATTAACAACATTAAACAGTAGTTTTACCCCATCAATCAAAAACAAACAGCAAGAGTTAATTTATCGATCGCTACGGTTGGAAAATCAACAACCCAGAAAATGTCAAGCTCCACCTCTAGTTACAATCGACTTAAATCTTCAAGCTCCCAATCCCTTAAATCAGATAAGTCAGTGGTTAGCCCAACATTCAAATCACAATAAAACTGAAGAATTGAGCTTACCAATATTTCAAATATTAGGAGTAGAAAAATTAACCCGCCAACCACCAGAATTACAGTGGTCGTTTTTAAGAAATCTGAGGGAAATAGAGTCGATTTTGTCAACTTTAGAATTAAGTTTATTATTGTGGATACCCCGTCCTTGGTTAAATACTATCGAGCATTCAGCACCGGAATTTTGGCGTTGCCGCAGCAAAGTATTTGAATTTGAAGGAGAACCAACTCTACCTACTAATAAAAGTGAAAAAACCCAGTTCAGTAATAATAAAAATTATCCCTTACAGCCACCGCCGCCACCGCCACCATCCCGCCACGTCAGCAAAACAAAAAGCAGAAATGCAAAATTATATCCCCTACCTCCTTTACCTCTAAAGATAAAGGAATTAGATGGCATTAGAGAAAATAGCTTAAAATCCTCAATACCGTCTTTAATACCTTCTTTTAAGTCACCGACAAATATTAATCAAAGTCGGTGGCAGATCGACCGGGATAAATTGGCATCCCTGGTAGAATTGG
Organism: uncultured bacterium; assembly: GCA_964619285.1. Lineage (GTDB taxonomy): Bacteria > Cyanobacteriota > Cyanobacteriia > Cyanobacteriales > Microcoleaceae > CALKCV01. Next base: position 17,993 of record CAZUCT010000033.1, read on the forward strand.
TACTAGCAAATATTTCCGAAAATTTAGATGGAGAACGAGATAGCTCCGATAATTTTTTACCACTGGAAATCTTACAAGAATTTCAAAAACAGTTAAGTAATCCTAAATCAGAACCTCAAAAAATAGCAGTAGGTTTTCAAAAATTAGGCGATTTTTATCGCGATCGCGTATCAGCAGGAAACGTCAGTCAGTCCAACTTAGGCATTGCCATCCATGCCTACGAACTCTTATTACAATTCTCAATCGACCGACCCAAAAACAAAAATAAACCTCAGAATAATTGGACTCTAGGCTATCTACTAAACTCCCAAATATCTTTAGCAAATAGCCAACTTCCCCTCAGAGATATTCTCAACGACTTAGGCACTCTTTACTGGATGCTATTTCGGCAACCAGCCATAGAAACTGACGGAAAAAAAGAGACATTATTTTATTTAGAAAGAGCGATGGCCCTCTATCAAATAGCAGCCAGTAAAATCGACAAAAAAACTCAAGCCGAAACTTATGTTAGGCTGCAAAAAAACTTAGGCATGGCTTTAGGAGATTTAGCCCGCCACCGAGAGCCTGCAGAAAACCTCCGTCGAGCAGTTGTCGCCTATCAAGAAGCAGTATTACACTGCAACCCCCAGGCCAACCCCCAACAGTATGCAGCCACCTTAAATAATTTAGGGGCGGCCTGCTGGAATTTAGCCCAATACGGTCAACCCGCAGCTCGCCTGTTAGGGGCAATCTCGGCTTATAGCGAGGCCCTGCGCTACTCCAAACCGGAAGAAGAGCCCCTGAATTATGGGATGCTTCAAAATAACTTAGCTACCGCCTACTGGAACCTCTCTCAAATCGAAGGGAAGGTTGAGTTATTATTAAAAGCGATCGAAGCCTACCAGGAGGCTCTCAAATATAGAACCCCCGAACGAGTCCCAGCGGCCTGCGCCGCCACCAATAATAATTTAGGAACCGCCTATTGGCATCTAGCCATTAATAACCAGGCCGCCCAGACACAGGAGCAGTTTAACTTTTTGCAAGAGGCGATCGCTGCTTACAGTAGGGCTGTTAAACTAGCCAAGGAGCTTTCTGCTCGCCAACTAACCTTCGACATCCTGGCCACTCATAACAATTTAGGTCTCGCCCACTATCAGCTAGCCGCAAACAAAACAGCTTCTCAACCAAAAGAGGCTAACTGCCGCAGTCATCTGGAGGCTGCCCTCGAACATCATTTGGTAGCTTATACTGGATGGCAAAAGCTATTTGCTAGCCCCAATTTTCCATCGGGAAAACCAAAATCTGAGAGCCATCAAACTGCATTAGCTTATATTGTGAAAACTATCCGTGCCTTATACCAGGAATTTGGGTTAGAAGGGCAAAATTTTGCCCTATCCAAGCTTCCAGGCGACTTGTTACCAGAGATTTTACGTCGCTTGTAAATGGTACAGTGAATGTCAAATTATTATCTCATACTGATACTCAAAAACAGCCAAACCCCAATAGAGGAGAAAAAAATACTTTCAAGATGGACCCAATAAAAGTTTGGCAATTGCAGTTTTTCGCTTAATATGGCTACATATAAAGAATATTAAAAAAATATTAAAAAAATCAGATTATGGCTCCAGCAAAAATTCTTGTAGTTGATGATGACCCGGCCATCAGAACGTTAATTTATCGCTATTTGAGTCAACAAAACTATCAAGTAGAATCTGCCGGTGATGGTAAAAGCGCTCTAGCTTCGTTCGAGAAATTTTTACCTGAGTTAGTAGTTTTGGACGTAAATTTGCCCGATACTACTGGCTTTAAACTTTGTAAAGAAATGCAAAGTCGCACCGATGTTTTCGTACTGATGCTAACGAGTCTGGCAGGAGAAGCGGATAAACTCAAAGGATTCGAGCAAGGCGCAGACGATTATATCACTAAACCTTTTGGTTTGGTAGAACTCGGGGCTAGAGTCAGAGCCATGTTAAAGCGCCAAAGAGCTGTAACTCATTCGGAACCAGACAATCTCTCTTTTGGCGATTTAGTAATCAATCCAGTTAGTCGCGAAGTAACTCTAAAAGGGCAATTAATTTCTTTAACAGCTTTAGAATTCGATTTACTTTATTGTTTGGCAAGCAAACCAGGTCGTGCTTGGCGACGCCCTGAATTGATTCAAGAAGTTTGGGATTACGAATATGTCGGAGATGCCCGAGTCGTAGATGTTCACGTCGGGCAAATACGCAAAAAAATCGAACCTACCCCCCACGGTCCTATATTTATTAAAACAATCCGAGGGGTGGGTTATAAATTTGAACCCACTCCAGCCCCAGAATGATTTGTTAACAATTAAATATTAACAATAGACAATAGACAATTAACAATTGACAAATCTAGCGATTTCTTCAGCCCGTTCCCGACCTCGACGCACGCAATCTCCTAATGCTACCCCATCCATATAGTTGCTGCAAAGATATAAACCGGGCGCAGATTTTAAGCCGCAATTAATCCTTTCTAATCTTTGGGGATGCCCTAAATTATATTGAGGAATAGCTTTCTCCCATAAATGCACTGCTAAGACTTTTGGCGATGGAGGATTCGGCCCTAGCAAAATTCTACTAATATCCCGGTGGACGGTTTCTACAATTTTTGTCTCGTCACAATTTCCTATTTCTGGATTGGTTGCCCCACCAATAAAACTGGTCAAGGTTTGCCACCCCTGAGGCACCCTACCGGGAAATAAACTTGAAGCCCAAATTGTTCCTAGAGTTTGTACCCCTTCGCTTCTGGGAATTAAATTGCCAAAACCTTTTAAGGAGACTTTGAATGAAGAGAGGGGATAGGCTAAAACTACGCAGGCTACTGGCGGATAGGGTATTGCTTTTAAATCCTTGCTGATTTCTGGTAGCCACGATTCTAATAACTCCCCGGCGACGTAAGCAGGTGTTGTCAGGGTGACGCTGCGAGTTTCTACTTGTTGGGGCCCTTCTGGCGTGGCGAATTGTGCTATGTAGGTTCGATTTTCTGTCGGTTGGAGGCTAGTTAAACGCCACTGGAGTTTGACTGCTTCTCCTAATTTGGCGGCGATCGCTTTTGGTAAGGTCTCCAGTCCTTGTTTGAAGGAGCCTAATTCTCCCGTTTTCGTCTGGGGCACTCGCGGATCTTTAACTTCTTTTACTTTTGGCTGCTGTCGCCGAGATGCCACCGCCCCTGCTAAGATGCCCCCCCCGGTGTCGGTCATTCGCGCTACTCTTGAAAAGGCCGCCGCCGCGCTCAATCGTTTCGGATCTCCGGCATACACTCCAGACACGAAGGGTTCCACCAATCGCTGCATCACTTCGGTCCCTAAATGTCTGGCAAAAAATTGATTTACGGTTTCTTCTCCCCCTTGTTCTGATAATTGAGCGCCCATTGCTGGAGGTACGAAGCCTAAAGCTCCTAATAAGGCCCGGCATTTTCCTCCAAAACTTAGCAGGTTGGTTTTGAGCATGGCCGGCGGGCTCATGGGCACCGATATTAATTCGCCTTTCCAGTAAACGTAGCGGGGCAGTTTGCGATCGCCAAAGACAAATTCGTTTTCTAGTCCCACTTCTACTGCTAGTTGGAGCAAGTCTTTGCCCGGAGCAAAACTGTTGGGCCCTTCTTCCCAGAGAAATTCTCCTTGACTGACTGTGGTGATGTTGCCGCCGACTCGGTTTTGGCTTTCTGTTACTAAGATTTTTAAATTGCCCGTTTCTTTCTGGAGGTGGTGGGCTAGACTCAGCCCGCTAATTCCCGCACCTACGATTAAGGAATCTAGTATGTTTGTCATGGATTTGGCTTATTACAACATCAACATACTACTATTTTTACGGGAATTGGGGAATGGGCAATGGGGAATGGGAATTGGGGAATTGGGGAATTGGGGAATTGGGGAATTTAGAATTTTTAATTTAGAATTTAGAATTTAGAATTGGGAATTTAGCGGATAACAGGCAGTAGCCGCGTTCTACGTTCTGGAATTTAGAAACCCGGTTTTTTGGACAATACCTTCGCCAAAATAAAAATACCTGCAAGAAAATGGCGTTCCTCCCCCGCCAGAAACCGGGTTTTTTGAAAAAACCCGGTTTCTTAAATCTCGATGCTGGCGAAGGTATTGTTGGAAAAACCGGGTTTCTGAGCTAATAATTTATCGGATAACAGGCAGTAGCCGCGTTCTACGAGCAACTATTTATCCAGGATTTTGAAAGAGGGTTTCCAGATACACCCTAGCTGCTTGGCGATAGTAGCGAGACGACTCCGGACTGTTGCTATCTCCGTTTTGCAATAAGAATAAGGACAATGCTGCGGCAAATACTCGGTCTTGGTCCCACTCGGGATTTTTTTCTAAGTAGCCTTGCAGGGATTCGTGTAAGGCCTCGGGTACTTCGGTTAGGATACTCACGGTAACATTCATAATTTTAGTATGACTCTCAATATTGTTTTTTTTCTTACTCTTAGGCTGGCGGACCCTGCCTCCAACTACAAGCTTCCCTATTTTGTGCCGCTACCACCCACTATTGTCAATGTTAAGAAATGTTACGACCAAGACAAAAAAAAGAAATTTTTGACGATAAAATAAGGGTTTGAGGCAATTTTTTGTGACAAAACTTTACAAAAATGAGGGTAGTGAAGGGAGTTTAACTTTAAGGTTGGGAAATCCCCAGTTTAAGAGCAAGAGTCGATCTTGCGGTTGGTTTCTGTGGAAAAACCTGTTTAATGTGTGGAAAATTGTCGATGTGTTTGTGGAAACGCTGTGGAATCTATGGGGAAAAGAAAGCTAAAAGATAAGAATTTTAAACAATTAAGAATTGACGAAAGAATGCCACTCTCGGGCTTTTTGGCGGATGGTTTGGAGTTGTTCGGGGGTCATTTTGTCCAAATTGGCAAGGATAAAGCTCATGGGGCCTTGAGATTTTAATCGGTCTCGATGTCTGGCGAGAAAGTCCCAGTAGAAAAAGTTAAAGGGACAAGCGGATGGACCGAAGCGATCGCGGCGATCGTAAACGCATCCCCGACAATAATCGCTCATTTTATGAATGTAATTGGCCGAAGCGGCGTAAGGTTTGGAGGCCAAAACACCGCCATCGGCAAATAATCCCATACCGATGACGTTGGTTTGCATCACCCAGTCAAAAGCATCGATAAAAGCTGCATGAAACCAGTTTTCAACTTGTTGGGGGTTGAGACCGGCAATTAAGGCAAAATTACTTAAAACCATCAATCTTTGAATGTGATGGGCGTAACCGGTTTTTTCCACTTGAGAAAGGACTTCATGCAAGCAATTCATGTCGGTTTTTTCCGCATCCCAAAAAAAGTCTGGTAGGGGGCGATCGTGTTGGAAAAAATTACTCTCCGAATATTCGGGAGGCATAATTAAATAAACGCCGCGAATGTATTCTCGCCATCCCAACACTTGACGGATAAAACCTTCTACGCTATTTAGGGGTAAGTTATTGCGATCTCGATAAGCTTTTTCTACTTTTTTAATTACTTCTAAAGGTTCGAGCAAACCGAGATTGAGATAGGGAGAAAGTAGAGAATGCCACATAGTGTTTTGTCCGACAAGCATGCCATCTTGGTAAGCACCGAAATTAGGCAAGCAATGTTCGATGAAATAGTCTAAAACTTGAAGTGCTTGTTGGCGAGTTACGGCCCATAAAAAAGGTTCCGTTTTGCCGTAGGTTGGTACTTTTAAAGAGTTAACTTTAGCGATTACTTGTTTAACGATTTCGTCAGGTTCAAAGTAGAGAGGAGAGGGAGGGTTGAGGTTTTGTTTGGGAGGTTTGCGATTTTGTTTGTCAAAATTCCACTCTCTGCCAACGGGGCGATCGCCATCCATTAAAATGTTAAAACGTTTGCGTCCTTCCCGATAAAAATCTTCCATTAAAAGACGCTTGCGACCCTTAGCCCATTGACTAAAATCCGATTCGCTCCAGAGGAAACTATTATTAGCGATCGCCTTAATTTTGCAAGGTAAATTGAGGTTGTGAACTAGCAGTTCAAAAGGCTTATCCGCAGGTTTCATCACCCGCAATTCGGTAATTTTATTAGTATTAATCCAGTTAATTAAAGGTGTTTCAAAATCGTCAGATACCGAGTAAGTTACATCCCAACCATCTGCCTGTAATTGGCGGGCAAAATGTCCCAGGGCCGACCAGACTAAAACTAATTTTTGTTTGTGATAAGGTCTTTGGCGAACAAAATTGAGAGACTCAATGAGAATAAGGGGGTTTTTTTGTGGGTTGCAGCTTTGTAAAGCTGCTTGGTTAAGAGAGAGTTGGTCTCCTAAAATCCATAAGCCAACAGTCATTTTTAAAAATTAATAAATGTTTTATTTTTGCTAGGATTGTAAATACAATCGAGGTTGAAGTAATTTGAGCAAAGGGTTGATTAAGTCGTGGGTGTGGCGTTTTTAAGCTAAACTTTTTAGAATAAAAGCTAAAGATGAGGTTATGGGGCAATTCCAGAGAAAAAAAATGGCCCAAGAGGAACTAAGCCCATACAGCTACCATCAACCATTAATATTAATAGTAATGTTAAGCCAATGGATAAAAATCCCCATCCCCAAAATAAAGCCTCATCCCTTGAGAGCGGCATCTCGGCTCAGAACCAAGAATTAGATCTGAATTGAATAATTAGATATTTTGCAATGTTTATTGTTGGTCAATTCTCCTTTTTAAAAGTGGGAAGAGAAGCGATTCGGTAAAAAAAATCCCATGACTAAGCAAGGTAAATCTTCCTTTCGCTGGATTCTACTGTCGCGAATTTTACTGCTGACGGTACCAGTTCTATTACTCGGCCAATATGTTACCTACAGAAAGGCCCGTTCTACTCTGCTGGAAACTGCTCGTCAAAACCTGACGGAAAGCGCTAGCAGACAGGCAGATGCTTTAGAAAATTCCCTCAAAGCCATAAAATCTAATTTGGCCAGCGCCAGTGAAAGTTATGTTCTCAGGTCGGGCAATTCTTTGAATTATCAACAATTTATCGCTGGACTTGACGAACGATTGTCAAAAGAGGTGGATTGCGTCCAACTTACGGATCTAGAAACAAAACAGGTAGCGGTCAGTAATTGCGGCCCTAAAGCTATTAACGCTCTCCCCCTCCCTGAAAAATTATGGCCTGAAACACAACAGCAATTGACGGAAAATAACTCCATTTATGTAAGTTATTTATGGCCAGGGGAAAAAGAACCAAATTTTGCTAATGAGGGCCAAATAAGTTTGGTTTTAAGCGCGCCAGTGTACGCGATCGCCCCGGAAACAGAACAACTACAATTGCGTTATGCCTTGAGCGTAAGGTGGGAACTGCCACTAGAAAGAAATGCAATCAAAGGCTCTCTAACTGGCTCCACTGTAGTAATTGACGAAGCTAGAACCATTCTAGCCCACCCCAACACCCAGAGAGTAGGACGTAATGTTAAACAGGAGAAAGATGCTTCGAGATTGGAGTCTATTATCAAAAATGCCCTAGCTGGCGATCGGGATTTTATCCACTTATTTTCTTTTGAGACAAATACAGCAAAAGAGAGCTCCCTTAAGGAAAAAAACCTGTTCGGTGAAATAGGAAGGATATTTAATAATTTAAAAAAAGATTTATCACTGTGGCTTCGTTTGAGGTTGTCAGAAGAAAATGAATTGTTAGCGGGCTATGCTGCGACTTCTAATCCCATTGCTACAGACAATAATAATCGTTGGGTAATTTTAGCTGTCACTCCTTTAGAATATGCTTTATCGGGTCTCGAAGAAATTCAGCAAGTTCTCTTAAATTTGATTGTGGGTTTAATTGCAGCGAGTATAATTGCTGCAATTTATTTAGCTCGTACTCTGGCTCATCCTTTAGAAAAATTGAGAGATTATGCGGTCAGCGTTAACGATTTAGACTCTCCGCAGCAAGTTCCCCAAAATCTAAAAACTCAGGAGTTTAATCAATTAGCAGAAGCTCTTAATAAGATGGTGGAACGATTGAAGGCCTGGGCAGAGGAACTGGAAAAAGCATCGAAAGAAGCTAATATTGCTAACGAGTTAAAAAGCGAGTTTTTAACCAAAATTTCCCACGAGTTGAGAACTCCTTTGAATGGGATTATCGGTTCTATTCAATTAATTTTGGATGGTTTTTGCGACGATCGCGAAGAAGAAATCGAATACTTACAGCAAGGTCAAGATTCTGCGATGCATTTGTTGGAAATCGTTAACGATATCTTAGATTTGCGCAAAATAGAGTCGGGAGCTATGTCAATGTTACTGGAAGATACTAATTTGACTGAGGTCTTGTTTGAAGCGATCGCCCAGGAGGAAGAAACCATCCTCGCTAAAGGTTTGGAATTAAATAAACCTTCCCTCTCGGAAGCTATCTTTGTAGATGCAGAGCCAGAAAAACTCAAGCAGGTTTTTTTAAATGTTCTCAGTAATGCAATTAAATTTACCGAGAAAGGCAGCATTAGTATTTCTGTGGAAGTGGAGCGCGTTCCTAACAATAACGATTTAGTAAAGGTTAAGGTAGAGGATACGGGTATCGGTATAGATATGACTGTTCCTGAAAGTAAAGGAAAAATCTTTGAAGCTTTTCAGGCGATTGATGGTGGTAAAACTAAAAAGTTTGGCGGGGTGGGTTTGGGTTTGACTATTGCACTACATTTAATAAAAGCAATGAGAGGAGGTATAACAATAGAAAGTAATGGCATAGATAAAGGAACATTAGTTACAGTAACTATTCCAATCAAAAAGCTAGAAGCATCTGCAGTATCAAACGAGGAAACTGTTAATACCTACAGCAGTTGAACGAGCTGTCCTCCTTGGTGGAGAGATTCGCTCAAAGCGCAGAGGGTTTTTACTAACTCGACTCCCGCTTCGGCAGAAAAGGAACCACCAGAGGTATCGCGAACTAACTGTAAAAAGCGATCGCAGGCTTTAGCTAAAGGTTCGCCTTTTTCGATGGCTACAACTTCCCGACTTTGACCGGCAGCGGCCTTCCAGCGATCGCCCTCTCTCTCTAAATGACCCCGCTGTAAAGTTAACGGCGCTTCCGAAGACATCTCGTCAAAAATTAACGTTCCTTCGCGGCCAACCGCGGCCAAACGTCGTTGTTTGTCAGTATTTAACCAGCACATATGCAAGAAGGCTTGAAAGCCGCTAGGATAAATCAATTTTGCCGTTACCAGATCCGACAACCCGCCATTGGGCAACCAAGCGGTGCCGCTAGCTTGTACTTGGGTGGGAATTTCTCCCAGCCAAGAGTTGAAAATACACAAATCGTGAATGGCTAAATCCCACAAGGCATCGACATCTTGGCGCACCGGTTCGAGATGGGTGCGGGTGCCGTATCCGTATCTGAGCTCTCCCAATTTACCGCCTGCGACTACATTTTTGCCCCCTTCAACTGCGGGATGGAATAAATAGGTGCGATCGACAAACAGTTGCCGCCGTTGTTTTTCTGCCAGTTGACAAAGTTCCAGGGATTCGTGGTAGTTGAGGGTTAGCGGTTTTTCGGCGAAAACGTGATATCCACGGTTGAGGGCTTCTTTAACTAAGTTGTAGTGGGTGGATGCGGGAGTAGCGATCGCCACTGCATCTATCCCCGGAGCATCCATTGCCTCCAACCAATAGTTGGTGACAACAACATCAGACTCAAAATTAAATCGCTTTTGTATCTCTTTTAGTCTCTGGAAGTTCGGCTCCACTGCGGCGACGACTCGCGAGTCGGGGTGTTGTTGGAAGTTGCGGATTAAATGAACTCCCCAACGACCGGTTCCAAAAATCGCAATTCCTAAACTCATAATTGTTAATTGTTAATTGTTAATTGTTAATTTATCCAAAGCTTCCTTAGCGGCAGCTTGTTCGGCAGCTTTAATAGATGGACCCTTGCCACAACCGAGATGTTGTCCAAGAAACCAGACTTCGGCGAGAAAACGTTCGCGATCGCCGTGTATCTGATTTGCTTCTTGGACTTTATACTCGGGCAAGCTCTTGTAACGACCTTGAGTCCATTCTTGGAGGGCGGCTTTATAATTTTGCCGGGCCGGATCGCTTCTAATTTCGGCGATCGCTCTCAAAAAGTGAGGGTCAAGCCAAGGCCGGATTAATTCTAAACTATGAGTGCTGAGATATAAAGCCCCCAACACGGCCTCAAAAGAATCTGCCAGTCGCGACTCCCTGCCGGCTTTATCGGAAACTGCGCTTTTAGCCAGCAACAGATAGCGACTCCAATTATAACTTTCTGCTATTTGTGCCAAAGAGCGATCGCTCACCAAAATAGAGCGAATAGCGGCAAACTCCCCCACATGAAGGTCGGGATAATTATCCCACAATAACTCCGAAGTGGCCAGTCGCACCACCGCATCTCCCACAAATTCCAACTGTTCGTAGTTGTTAGTGGCGGAGAATGTGGGGTGGGTTAAGGCTAAGTCTAACAGGCTCCAGTTAATGGGAGCATTTTGCGGGATGGTTAATTTTTCTGTTAAAGACTGGAGTTGCTTTTGGCGGGGATGATAGCTTTTAATCATCTTTTTGCTTCGGGGGGAATGGGGAATGTAAATCGCGCTCATCGATTATTACGAAGGCTTACTCAACATAAAAAAAGAGACAGGTCAAATGCCTATCTCTTCTGAAAAACTTTTCTCAAAGATTAACCACCAGCAACGGCGGGAACGATACTTACTTCATCGCCATCCTTGAGGGCGGTTTTACTGCCGTCCAAAAAACGAATATCTTCGCTATTAACATATAAATTTAAAAAGCGTCGAGGTTCGCCTTTCTCGTCGCAGAGGCTTTTTTTAATACCGGGGCAGTTAGCTTCGAGAGAATCGATTAACTCAATAATATTGCTACCATCGCAATGAATGGTAGCTTGGTTGTTGGTGAATTTTTGCAGGGCAGTGGGAATTAAAACTTTTACGGCCATAGTTGTTAGTGGTTAGTTGTTAAGTAGGTAGGCAAAAATATTTGCAGAAAATTTTCCCCGTAGAACAGACATCTTGTCTGTTCGGTGTCTAATTAATTTTGCACGACTACTTAGTTGTGCAGAAGAGGGAACAGGCAACTCTTAACAGGCAACAGGCAATTCCCCATTCCCCGTAGAACAGGCATCCTGCCTGTTACCCATTCCCCATTCCCCAAAATTAAACTAGAACTTCTTGCCAGTCGAGGCGTTGTAAAGTATGAGCCCGTTCTAAAGCTGCCTCGAAAGCGTCTAATTTGGGTTCGATAGTCAGGGGTTCGCCGATGTAACCTTGTACTGCTTCTTGAGTTTTCAGACCGTTGCCGGTGATATAAACAACGGTGGTTTCATCGGGATCGATTTTACCTGCTTCTACTAATTTTTTCAACACGGCAACGGTGGTACCGCCGGCGGTTTCGGTGAAGATGCCTTCGGTTTCTGCCAGGAGTTTGATACCTTCGATAATTTCTTCGTCGCTGACAGATTCGATGTTGCCGTTGGTTTTGCGGGCAATTTCCAGGGCGTAAACGCCGTCGGCGGGGTTGCCAATGGCAATAGATTTAGCGATGGTATTGGGTTTGACGGGAGTTACAAAGTCCCGACCTTCTTTGAATGCTTGCGCCACTGGGGAACAACCTTCGGCTTGGGCGCCGCTGAAACGAACTGGTTTATCGTCAATTAAGCCGACTTTGATAAACTCTTGGAAACCTTTGTAGATTTTGGTGAATAAGGAACCGGAGGCGATGGGGGCTACGATGTGGTCGGGCAGCTGCCAGCCTAGTTGTTCGGCGACTTCAAAGCCTAGAGTTTTGGAACCTTCGGAGTAGTAAGGACGGAGGTTGATATTGACAAATCCCCAACCGTGGGTGTTGGCGACTTCGCAGCAGAGGCGGTTTACTTGGTCGTAGTTGCCTTTGACTGCCATTACGGTTGGGTTGTAGATGAGGGTGCCGAGGACTTTGCCTGCTTCCAAGTCGGCGGGGATGAATACGCAACAGTCTAAGCCGGCTTTGGCAGCGATGGCCGCTGTAGAGTTGGCCAGGTTGCCGGTGCTAGCGCAGGATACGGTGGTAAATCCTAATTCTCTCGCTCGACTGAGGGCTACAGATACTACTCTGTCTTTAAAGCTGAGAGTGGGCATATTGACCGCATCGTTTTTAATATAGAGATTTTTGAGACCCAGGCGGCGTGCCAGACGGTGAGATTTTACTAGAGGAGTCATGCCGGTACCGACATCGATGACGTTATCGGTGGCCACTGGCAGGAAGGGACGGTAGCGCCAGATGGAGTTGGGGCCAGCTTCGATGGTGGCGCGAGTTACTGTTTGGCGCAGTTTCTCGTAGTCGTATTGAACTTCCAGGGGGCCAAAGCAGACATCTTCGCAAATGTGTTTGGCTTCCAGGGCGTATTCTTCGCCACATTCTTTACATTTGAGCTTTTCGATGGCGTTACTGGCGGTTTGGGTTTGGGTTGCAATGGCCTGGGTCATCTTTTTTCTCCTCTATATTACTTTAGGCATTTTTTCTAGCTTTAGTGGATACTAGCACGGCTCAAAAAGTAGTGTCAACTATATCCGACTAAATAAGTCGGGATTGGCTTTGATTCAATTATGATGGAGGTTTTGGGCTTTTATGAGGGTATCAAGGGCGGTTTTCCGAAAAATTATCTAAAATCTAAAAATTAAGGTGCGCTCCTAGCACCCTACTTCTGGCCCTGGCCGACCGAGAAACCCGGTTTTTTCAAAAAACCGGGTTTCTGACAAGATTTGACTGGCCACCTAGCCTCCACTGACTGGGGGAATGAGGACTACTTCATCGCCTTCGTGGAGGATGGTCTCGGGGGGGACAAATTCTAGGTTGATGCCGAAACGGGTTAAGTCTCGCCACTGTTCGAGGTGGGGATGTTGGGCGAGGAGGCGATCGCGCAGTTGAGAGACGGTGGTTTCTGGGGGTAAACTGAGTTGGAGTTCGGGAACGCCGTAGGCTTCTTGGTAGGCGGCGAAAAGTTTGAGGGTAATGCTGATTTCTGGTTGAGACATAACTGGAAAATTGTCAATTGTTAATTGTTAATTGTTAATAGTAAAGTCGCAATTAACAATTGACCATTGACCATTAACAATTGTTTACATTTGATTAAGATAATAAAACTTCCAACAACTTAAAAAACATGAATAATAATAACTCCCCAAACAAAGTATGTATCGTCACCGGTGGTAACTCCGGTGTCGGTTTAATGACTGCAGTCGGTTTGGCGAAAGCAGAATATCATGTATTTATTGCCTGTCGTTCTGCAGCGAAAGCAGCAAAAGCTGTCAATTATATTCGTCAAAAAAGCGGCAACGAACAAGTAGAGTTTTTGCCTCTGAATCTGGCTTCTTTAGATTCAATTCGTCAGTTTGTAAAACTATTTGAAGCGCGAGAACTTCCCCTGCATTTGTTAGTTAATAATGCGGGAATTTTTAATCAAAGTGGCACGACCAAAGAAGGTTTTGAGTTAATTTGGGGCACTAATTATCTCGGTCATTTTCTGTTAACATATCTGCTGCTGGAAAAACTCAAACAGTCGGATAGTAGAATTATTATGGTGGCTTCCGATTTGGCATTGCGCCCTCAAGCTATTAAATGGAATCTTTTGGTAAAAAAGACGCCAATTAATTTTTTAGAACTTTATTCGCTTTCTAAATTTTGCTTGTTGTTGCTAACGGTTGAATTAGCAAGACAACTGAAAAATACGAGGGTAAAAGTTAATGCAGTTCACCCGGGTTTTGTACGGTCTAATATTACGATTTGGCATCGCCTCAGCCAATATTTAGGCTTGGGAATTTCCCAGGAAAAAGGGGCATTTAGTACGTTATTTTGTGCCACTTCTCCAGAATTAGAAAAAGTTAGCGGCAAGTTTTTCGATAGTAAAGCGAGAGAATTTTCTTTGCCTAAATTAGCGGAGGATGTGGAACTAGCTAAAGAACTTTGGCAAAAGAGTTTCATCTGGACTGGATGCGAGTGCGAGCCAAGAAATATTGCTATTAATTACAATCAATACAATAATATTAGCGGACCGTATTCTCTGGGTTTAGAAAATAAAGAAATTGCCGAGATTAGCGAAATAATTTTTAAGGAAGTTTTACGGAAACCTCCTCATAAATTTTTATTGTTAGCTTGGTTGAAGCTGTTATTAAAAGGGGAAGTTGGTTCGGCATTTTTGCTGTTGGTTCAATTATTTAAGCGGGAGTTCCACATGGAAAGACATCTGGATGCTGCTGCGGTTTGGAGAATATGTCAGGACGAGCATTTATTGGCAAAATTGCGGGAATATTTAGGAGAAGATTTGGCTTTATGGCGTTCCGAATTGTGGGTAAATTATCCAGCAAAACAATTAATTCCTTTTTGGCATCGAGATGTTTATCCGAAGTTACTGAGTGGGGAGGGTAAGACGATTAATGTTTATATTGCTTTAACGGAGGTCAGCGAGTTTAATGGGTTTGAGTTTGTGGATAGTGGGGCGATCGCCGATAATTTAGCTAATAATTTAGCCGTAAAAGTTACGGATCCTTTTAGCGGTAATTCTTTTTTTAAGGTACCGGAAGAATTGGAAAAAAAAGCGATACCTGTAGTTTTAAAACCGGGGGAATTTGTGTGTTTTACGAATGAATTAATTCATCGGTCTGTTTGTAATACCAGCGGTCGAGTTAGACTGTCGTTGACTTTGCGAGTTGCTCAACCTAGCGTTAAGGTTTTGCCGGGTTATAGTCCTAATTTTCGGGAACCTGTTTTGTTGTAAGGTGCGCGATATGTAAGAAACCGGGTTTTTTGAAAAAACCCGGTTTCTGGCGGGCGATTTAGGTGTATAAAAATTATGATAAAGTTTATCGGGCAACTGATTGTAATTATAGTTTTAGCGCTATTGTGGGTAGTTTTAACTGCTACTCCCGCCGTGGCAGCATAAAAAAAAGGTGACGGTAGGGAAGCGATCGCGTTCCTACCGTCACCCAAACTACTACGAGATTAGCAGATTAGACTTTTTCCGTGATTCCAGTTAGTTCTGCCAGAGGTTCCCAGGCGAATACATCGTTAAATAAAGCTTTGTAACCGGTAACGTTAGGATGAAGGCCGTCCTCGCAGATACGAGAAGTCCACCAGCGATCGCCTCTATTCAACCATTTTTCAAAAATATCTAAATAAGGAATGCCCCGTCGCAAACAAGCTAACCGAGTGGCTTCTTTATAGCGATATTGTTCGGCGTGGTTGTAATACATACAACCCAAAAAAGGCATTTTTGAAGCGTCAACGGGCACCATCCCTACAAAAAATACTTGGGAAAGATCTTTGGCAGTGTCTAATAAATTGTTGATGTCTATTTTAAATTTTTCAAAATCTGTTAAATTGCGACCGTCGGGTTTTTGTACCCTCGCCGAGTCGTTCGTTCCTACGGACAAAATAATTGCATCTGGTTTGGTGTTTCTCAATTCTCCGCGATAGTGAAATTCGTTCTCCAAACGTTGGCCTACTTGTTCGGCGCGATCGCCCCGGACTCCTAGATTATAAAGAATATGACCTGCACTTTCCGGGGACATCCATTGTCGCCGCAGTCTCTCTACCCAACCACCACCCTCCGGATCGCCAAAACCATAAATCGTACTGTCGCCGAGGGCCACCAGTCTCAGGGGACGGTTGTTTATTTGGGGATTTAGTAAAGTTTTTGTAGTCTCTGCTACTAACATAAAATGTTCTAGTTAAATTAAGATTTTTACAAATTTTAACATCTTAATTGGAAGACCGTCAAGTAAGTAGAGAAAATGGCCGTTTTTGTATCTGCTGGAGCGTGGTAGAATACAACATATTATTGATGCGCTTAACAAAGGATTTATGCAGGGAAAAATTGATTCGATGGAGTTAAACCGTCGTGCGGAGCAGTTGATTACAGGTGCGTCAAATCGTTATAAGATTACGGTCCAAGTGGCTCAACGGGCTAAACGCCGTCGCTATGAAGATTTCGATAATCCCGACGAGCCTCTGATGAAACCAGTAATACGGGCGGTGGTGGAAATGTCCGACGAACTGATGCAGTCGGACATTATTAGCGATGTTAGGGGTCTATCTCAATTTTGAATTGAACCTACAATTCAACGCTTTTTGGGAATGGGGAATGGGGAATGGGGAATTGGAAAAGATTGTTTTTTTACAAATATGAGATGCTCCCGATGTTAGTCGGTAAGATTGCCATTCATCGGAGAAGGCGATCGCTGGCTTTGGGCCTAGTTACTCTGACTCTATTAATTGGACTGAGTGCCGGGAGGGTTGAGGCCCGCAGCAGTTCTCCCCCTTCCCTGAAAGAATATTCAGCCCCTTCTTCGGCCATAGTCCAGGTTCCCAGACCGACGGAAGTCTGGCCCCAGGTTTACGAACGGTTGCCAGATGTGCCGTTGGAGAATAACTATGTCTCGGGGGAGACTGGGGAAGCGGACGCCGAGAATACTTTGGTGGGGCGTTTGGTTCGATACCATTTTTATGTGAAGCGCCGTCCCCCTAATTTTCGTTTCGATTGGAAATTGACTGTGGCCGACTATTTGGGGGCTAACGAGTTGATGCAAGAGTCGGTTTATCCGGGTTACGAGTCGTTAAAGGAAAATCCGATGGAGGGCGATCGTCAGGCAATTAAAAGTATGACTCGGGACCTGCGTAATGCTTTGGTTGATGTTCTGGTGGAGATTTTTGGCGGCTATACCCCAGAGGAAGAGAACTCAAGTCCGCCAACACCGGATATTTCCGAACCTTCAACTCCCCGGTTGCCGCCTTTACCTCAACCGGGGGATGCAGATTTGTTAAGGTGATGGGTTTTCGAGTAGAACAGACATCTTGTCTGTTCTATTTTGTGCAGGTACTTAATAATAAATGAGCAGTCGAATAGTTAAAAGCGGATCGGGTTGGCGTTTGGGTTGGGATGCCGAAGGGGGAGAGTTTAAGGGTTTGGTGGGGGGGGAAAATTGGGCGATGGAACTGACGGAGGCCGAACTGAACGATTTTTGTCGGTTGTTGGGACAACTGGCCCAAAGCATGGAAGAGATGGCAGAGGAATTGATGGACGAGGAGAGAATTGCTTGCGAGGCAGAAAGCGATCGCCTCTGGATGCAGGTAGAGGGCTATCCCCAGAGTTACACGGTGCAATTTATTTTGAATACGGGCCGCAAGGGAGAGGGTAAGTGGCCCGCTGAAGCGGTGGCCGGTTTGGTTAGGGAGGCCCGTACTCTGAAAACTTTTTAGAAAAAAATTTAATTAAAGGGTTGCATTTTGGGGATTTTATGCTAAGGTAATAAAGTATGCGCTGTTAAAAAGTAAAAAAACAGTGTTTCGGGGCGTAGCGCAGCTTGGTAGCGCACCACTTTGGGGTAGTGGGGGTCGTGGGT